>CBFHJI010000135.1:0-1070 GCA_965656255.1 Alphaproteobacteria bacterium | reverse complement strand
AAGTCCAAAACAACGGCACAAGTCGACAAAGCCGCACTTGAAGCCAATGCCCGTATTCTTGAAAATGTCTTAAGTGAATTCGGTGTGCGCGGCGCAGTTACAAAAGTGCGGCCTGGCCCTGTGGTCACACTCTATGAATTTGAGCCCGCCGCCGGTGTGCGCTCATCACGCGTTGTTGGATTGGCCGACGATATTGCGCGCTCCATGAGTGCCATTGCCTGTCGTGTTGCCACCGTACCCGGTGCTAATGCTATTGGTATCGAGCTCCCTAATCAAACACGCGAAATTGTATCTTTACGCGAACTGCTCGCGAGTAGTGATTTTGAGAAAAGCAAATCACGCCTCACGCTCGCACTTGGTAAAGATATTGGTGGCGCACCGGCCCTCTCTGACCTAACCAAAATGCCGCATCTATTGGTCGCGGGAACAACCGGCTCGGGTAAATCCGTTGGCATTAATACAATGATTTTGTCGATCCTTTACCGCATGTCGCCGGATGAATGTCGCCTCATTATGATTGACCCCAAAATGCTCGAATTGTCAGTTTATGACGGCATACCCCATTTGCTAGCTCCTGTGGTGACTGAACCCAAGAAAGCCGTCGTAGCCCTAAAATGGGTTGTCCAAGAAATGGAAAACCGTTACCGAAAAATGTCAAAAATTGGTGTGCGAAATATCGAAGGATACAATGATCGCATGCGCGAGGCCATCGCCAGTAAAGAAATGCTATCCCGGCGTGTGCAAACCGGATTTGACCACGAGACCGGCGAAGCCATTTTTGAAATGCAAGAAATTGCGCCTGAAACACTTCCTTTCATTGTCGTCATAATTGACGAGATGGCAGACCTTATGATGGTAGCCGGCAAAGAAATTGAGGGGGCGGTTCAACGCCTTGCCCAAATGGCGCGCGCGGCGGGTGTTCACCTCATTACGGCAACTCAACGTCCATCCGTCGATGTGATTACCGGAACCATTAAAGCCAATTTCCCGAGCCGTATTTCCTTCCAGGTCACCTCGCGCATTGATAGCCGAACTGTTCTTGGTGAACAGGGTGGTGAGCAATTGTTAGG
>CBFHJI010000134.1:0-1076 GCA_965656255.1 Alphaproteobacteria bacterium | reverse complement strand
TCTTCACCATCATCTTCATCGCGCATCCCCAAAACACCACGTAAGCGAAAGAAAATCACCAAAACAATGATAAGCAATATGAGATTTAACGGATCGATGACGATGCTCCTTCAAAATATCTTAGCTATTTTATAGCCTTTATTAGTCTCACCCTGTAAATTGGATCATATAGACCCTATCTGAACTATAGGCCTTTGGGTATAGCCGTTTAATCTGTTACGCTCGAAACTTAACTATAGGTAATGTGAATAAAATGAAATTTCCAGCCCTTATCGTCCTATTTATCTTTTTAGGGACTGAATTCTACCTATTTTCGCTCGTCAGCAGCCAAATTGGTGGAGGATGGACGATTTTACTCGTTTTTGTATCGGCATTCCTCGGCGTTCAGGTCATTCGACGATTGGGCTTTTCTGTTTTGACTGATATGCAAGCCGATCTCGCGGCCGGCAAACAGCCTGTTCTCAGCCTTATGGGCAATTTGCTTATATTTGTTGGCGGGGCGCTTTTAGTTATGCCGGGGTTTTTTACAGATTTCATTGGTCTTATCCTATTAACCAAACCCGGCCGGCGCATATTTTCAGGCATTGCCATTGCGCTCGCGCTTCCTGCAGTTTTGAGCACATTTTCAAGCAGTCGCGTCTATGCACAGCGTTTTAGCACGCGCCCAAGCGCCAGAGCCCGCAATGACCAAGATGAACCCAATCCGAACCAAAAGAAGGGACCGGTTATTATAGAAACGGACTATCGTGTTGAAGATGACCGCTAATAAGCCCTTTATCCACGTCACACACAATGCTATGAGAGAATTCAGCAAAGGAGTTCGACATGTCTGATGATCAAAACCAGGCTCAAGCCGCCATACAAAATGAAGATACTCAGGCAGCCAGCCTGCAAGTGCTCACACAATATGTCCGTGACATGTCTTTTGAGAACCCAAATGCGCCTATGAGCTTGGGCGCAAACGATACGCCTCCTAAAATTGCCGTCAATGCGAATGTTGGTGTCCGCCAACTCGATGCGCAAGACTATGAAGTAGCGCTGGATTTCCGAGTAGAAACAAAACGAAATGAAGAAAT
>CBFHJI010000133.1:0-1104 GCA_965656255.1 Alphaproteobacteria bacterium | reverse complement strand
CGCGGGCATCGCACAGCGCGCGAAAACGTCGATGACTTATGCGATAAAGATAGTTTTATAGAATATGGTCAGCTTGTTTTGGCCGCCCAACGCTCGCGACGAACGCTTGATGATCTTATCGATAACACGCCAGCCGATGGCATGGTCGCAGGATTTGGCACCAGCAATGCCGACTTATTTGATGAAGATAAAGCACGGGTTGCCGTCTTAGCTTATGATTATACTGTTTTAGCAGGCACTCAAGGCGCCTTTAATCACAAAAAAACAGATCGCGTTCTTGAACTGGCACATGATTGGTCGGTGCCATCTGTATTTTTCACCGAAGGTGGCGGTGGTCGCCCTGGTGATACCGACATGAATAAAATTCAAGCGTCATCTTTGGACGTTATGAGCTTTGCAACATATGCCCGCTCAAGCGGGACGGCGCCGCGGATTGCGATCAATAACGGACGATGTTTTGCAGGTAATGCCGTTTTCTTTGGCTGCGCTGATATCACCATTGCCACTAAAGACAGTAATATTGGCATGGGTGGCCCTGCTATGATTGAAGGGGGAGGCTTGGGCAAATACGCACCCGAAGATATTGGCCCAATGGATATACAAACTCAAAATGGTGTTATCGACCTATTAGTTGAGAATGAGGCCGAAGCCGTTTCTCAAACCAAAAAACTTCTCGGCTTTTTCCAAGGAAATCTTAAAGATAGCTCATGCGCTGATCAATCAAGCTTACGTCACATTATCCCAACTGATCGCAAGCGCACTTATAATATGCGCGAGGCCATAGCGACACTCGCTGATAGCCAGAGCCTGATTGAAATTCGCGAACATTATGGCCTCGGCATGCTGACGGGATTTTTACGCATTGCTGGCAAACCCTTTGGCTATATTGCCAATAACCCAAACCATTTGGGTGGAGCGATTGATGCCGAAGCCGCAGAAAAAGCCGCAAGGTTCATGCAACTTTGCGATGGATTTGATCTACCGCTTATTTCATTTTGCGACACGCCTGGCTTTATGGTCGGACCCGACCACGAAAAACAAGCCACTGTGCGACGCGCCTCATCCATGCTTTTGACCGGGGCTTCGTTAAGCATTCCTGTCTTC
>CBFHJI010000132.1:0-1227 GCA_965656255.1 Alphaproteobacteria bacterium | reverse complement strand
TCATTGATGATGATATTCTTAGAAAAACAATCAGCAAATGATCTTTTCATTGCCGGCGAATTAGTGGCAATATAGGATATGGTTGACGCAAAATCCGAAATAGAACGCATTCAAATCATCGCACGTACGGTGCAACGCGCTCTTACAGATCAAGAAGCAGGTCATGTTGTGCCTGGGCGAGCCCGCATCGTCTCACACCAAGAGGATATGGACATCGCCGCACCGATTAACGCCAAACCTTTGGACGCTCAACAAACGCCAACATCCGCGCGAACCGACACACCCAAAAGCGAGAAGAAGCTAAACGTCCAACCACAGCCCGCACATGAAGCGAATGACAAACAGAATGCCAAGACAAACACTACAGAAGCGCCAGTAGGTAACATTCGAACAGATCTCGACCGGTTATCCCACCACCTTAAAAATGTACTTGCGAAATTGCGTCAACCTCATACCGCACAAAATCCAAGCATATCTCTTAGCGCGCGCCAAACGGCATCACCCCCCTCACGCGCGCCACAGATCAGCAAAGTGATTAATAAGCTTCACAAGCAGCTTCATCAATTAGAAGACGAGGCCGAAAAAACACGATTAGCAATTTTAGATGAGCTGGGTCGGTTTGACAGTCAGCAACGCAAAATTTTAGCTGAGGCAGAAGCCGCCATAAATCATTATGAAGAACAGGGGAGTAGCTGGCTGGCTGTACAGCGCTCTGAAATCAAAGCTGAACGCGCTGAATTAAAGCGCATCAGCAATTTGGTTGAGGCCTTGACACAAACCAAGCCGACGAAAGAAGGGCTGAATGACTAATATTGTAAAACGCAGCATAAATATTGATGGATATAATCTCACCTATGTTGAAATAGGCGATCCAGAAGGCCGACCCATTGTGTTTCAACATGGCAACCCAACCTCAAGCTATTTGTGGCGAAATATTATGCCGCATCTTGCGGAGGGCAACCGATGCATTGCCATTGACCTTATCGGCATGGGCGATAGCCAGAAACTTCCCGATGATTTTCCCGATCGTTATAGCTTTGACTGTCACAGTCAATTTTTCGAAAAAGCATTAGCCGCCCTCAATATTAATAAAAACATTATTTTGGTTATTCACGACTGGGGCTCAGCTCTTGGTTTTGACTTTGCCGCGCGCAACCCATCGCGGGTTGATGGCATTGCCTATATGGAAGCTATCGTCGCACCAATTGAAAGCTGGGATGACTGGCC
>CBFHJI010000131.1:0-1297 GCA_965656255.1 Alphaproteobacteria bacterium | reverse complement strand
TGATGATGAAATAGATCTATTTGAACTTATCGAAACATTGTGGGATGGGAAATGGCTCATTTCAGCTTTTATTGCTATCGCTATTCTTCTAGCTGGCAGCTTTCTATTAATCAAAGAGCCTGTTTACGAGTCAAAAATTGTCTATGATGTCGACACGTTGCCGCCATTTTATAGCAATGCAAAAGCGTTCTCAGATTTTAAGAAAATGTTTTATGATCGGTCCGTATTTGAAGACTGGAAGAGCGATCATAATGGCTCTGATCTTGTTTTTGATGATTTTAGCGATACAGAAGTTTTTGAAGGTTTCGTGGTCTCTCGGGATGAGGATGACCTTTTAGCTGCTTTGACATCAGCAAAAAATACAGGGTCTTTTGTCCTTGTGCGCGCCAACCAATTGGCTTTGCTTAGTGACTTTCATACTTATGCTTCACATATTAATAGATTATTAAAATCTGAATATGTTTTACGCTCCCGTGAGGAGCTTAATATTATTGAATCACGGTTTAAAGATTTATCGTCTTCGAGTGATACAATCATCCAAAATCTACTGGCCATTGATAGATATATTGTGGCTTCTGAAAAAGGTGCTGATGTGTTGCGCATTCAATATCCGACACGGCCAGAGAAAGTATCTCCTAAGTCTGCTTTGACGCTTGTTTTGTCCGTGTTGCTTGGTGGCATGCTCGGAGCAGTATATGTATTGATCGCCCAGGCCATTCGTAACCGTAAGACTTAGATTGCTTTAAAGCGAGATTAGTTTTTATGTTTGGATCAGGGCAATCAGGCATCTAAATTCTTTCTGATTATCGGTAAAATATTTACCTGCCCATTGTCATCATTCATTGTCATCACCCATTGTCTTCATTTGTGGTGCTATATTTGTGTACATTTGTCATGGATCTATTCTGGGATCCAAGACAGAGCCATAAACACCTCTTAGTTTTATAAGCATTGAGTGGCTCGCGTTTGCCCTTAAGTATAGCCCGTTTCACGGGTTATAATGGAGGTCTTTCCAAATCTGCTTGTCTTCTATTACTTCAAAACACTCCTTATTGGCTTGCGGAGAAAACCTTGGAGAAAAGCAATAATAATGAGTAAATCCAAGCAGATAACAAACTCTAACCGAACTTTATCGAGATCTCGTATAACTGATTGAAAGCAGTGTAATTATCTTTTGTTTTGGTTGATATTTTCAGCTTGCATGGCGGCAGAGAAGAGATTAAAGCGGAATTAGGTTCGGTTAAAAATTGTCAGTTTCAAAAGAGCTGACTGTCTTGGTCTATTTTTCTAAACAATG
>CBFHJI010000130.1:0-1427 GCA_965656255.1 Alphaproteobacteria bacterium | reverse complement strand
TGGTGCGCGCACGTGAATTACGCATTGCCAATCTCACGACGCAAAAAGAATAAGCCTATGCCCCAAGATCGCGAGCCCCTTCGCTACAATCCGGTAGAGCACGAACCGCATTGGCAAAAAGCCTGGGAAGACCAAGCGTGCTTCCTCGCTAGCGATCCAACAACTGACCCGCGTCCCAAATATTACGTGCTTGAAATGTTTCCCTACCCATCAGGTCGCATTCATATGGGACATGTGAGAAATTATGCGATGGGCGATGTCATTGCCCGATTTAAAAAAGCCCAGAATTATAACGTCTTGCACCCAATGGGCTGGGATGCCTTTGGGATGCCTGCCGAAAACGCAGCCATGGAAAAAAATGTTCACCCTGGCGCGTGGACATATCAAAACATTGACGTCATGCGCGGGCAATTAAAGTCTATGGGGCTGGCCATTGACTGGAGCAAAGAACTCGCAACATGTGATCCTGCCTATTATCAACACGAACAGGCAATGTTCTTAGATTTTCTAGAGGCCGGCCTTGTTGAACGACGCGATAGTAAAGTTAATTGGGATCCGGTTGACCAAACCGTTCTTGCCAATGAACAGGTCATTGACGGCAAGGGTTGGCGCTCTGGTGCCGAGGTTGAACAACGCAACCTAACCCAGTGGTTCTTAAAAATTACCGATATGGCCCCAGACCTTTTAGAAGGCCTCGAGACACTTGATCGCTGGCCTGAAAAAGTTCGGGTTATGCAGGCTAATTGGATCGGGCGCTCGGATGGCTTGCAGTTTGAGTTTGCGATCGACCAATCAGATGCCCCCATGCGCACGATTGAGGTTTATACAACACGCCCAGATACACTCTTTGGCGCAAGCTTTTGCGCAATATCACCCGACCATCCGCTCGCCCTAAAATTAGCAGAAGGTCGTGACGACATTGCCGCCTTCTTGAAACGCTGTGCTGGTCGCGGCACCAGCGTCAGCGATATTGAAAGCGCAGAAAAAGAGGGGGTTGATACGGGCCTGACGGTGACACACCCGCTCGACCCCGATTGGCATTTGCCAGTGTTTATTGCTAATTTTGTTTTGATGGATTACGGCACCGGCGCCATTTTTGCGTGTCCCGCTCACGACCAGCGCGATCTTGATTTTGCCCGAAAATATAAGCTAGACGTCACCCCAGTCGTCTTGCCCATAGGACAAGATGCCAGCACATATGACATTCAGAACAAAGCTTTCACGGGTGAAGGCACGCTCATAAATTCGCGTTTCCTTGATGGCATGACGCCGCAAGAGGGGCGGGCGCATATCATTGATCTGTTTGAGCGCGACAAAATAGGTGCGCGGCGCATTAATTATCGTCTAAGAGACTGGGGTATATCACGCCAACGCTATTGGGGTTGCCCAATCCCAATCATTCATTGCGGTGATTGCGGCGTCGTTCC
>CBFHJI010000129.1:0-1436 GCA_965656255.1 Alphaproteobacteria bacterium | reverse complement strand
ATATTGGCGGACCGATGATGGAAGCCCTTTTTCTGTCTGGTGTTATGACCCCAGAAAGCATGCTCGACCCAAACAGCAGTGCCTACCAACAAGGATTGACCATATACGATAACATGCTGAATAACACCCCTGCCTATATTTTGCTAAAAACGCTAGGCAATAGCCGAGAGCACCAAATTGAGGCAGGACGAAACTGGTTGCGGCTGAATCTTACGACGGCACAATTAGGCGTTTCTTTGCACCCAGTAAGTCAAGCGCTGCAAGAATATGACGAAATGAAAGATCTCTATCAGGACATTCATCAAAGCTTTGCCGCGAAGGGTGAAACCATACAAATGTTCGGGCGTCTGGGTTATGGTCCGCGCGTCCCTCAGTCGCCTCGCTGGCAGGTCGAAAAGAAGCTTATCTAGGGTAAGGCGAATATTTACTTTTCATCAACTTTTTTAAGACGTCCGCTGTAACGCCCTGCCAAAAACGCTTTGAACATCGCCCTTAGCCCTCCGAAGGCAGAGGTCAGAGGTTCGAATCCTCTCGGGTGCGCCATCCTATAGTTCCTAATTAAAGACATTTGGTTTTGCGTTTATTTGCATCAATCACTCTAGGTTTATGACTGGTTTATGTATCCTCCACGTTATATTCTACAAATGGAGCATATAATGGAGCATATGATGAATAGACGGCAAACGATTAAATTGATTGGCGGCGGCGCTGTGGTTGCCGCATCTGCAATCGGCGGCTTCGCGTTGACGCGGACACCTGGTGACGCGCTAGTGCCTTGGAAGAAAGCAGGGGAATATAAGGATATCAGGCTGTTCGCCCTGTCCTATGCTGTTCTTGTTCCCAATCCCCATAATCGCCAACCATGGCTTGCCGAACTTATTGGTCAAGATGAATTGAATATATACAGGGATTTAACAAAAAATCTCCCTGCAACTGATCCCTTTGAGCGCCAACTGACAATCGGTATGGGTGGATTTCTGGAAGCGATAGATATCGCAGCGCGCCAAAAAGGCTTTAAGACCGAAGTTACCCTCTTTCCTCACAAGACAGAGGATCACATTGCCAATATCAAACTCTCGCCGAGCGACAACATTCAGCCAGAAGAAGATTTATTCAACGCTTTCCATGCGCGACGTTCTTGTAAAGAACCATTCTCTGACAAACCACTTTCTATGGCACATACCGCAGCCTTGAAGAAATTTGGCGACGTGTTTGTCGACGCCCAAAATGTCAAAAAACTGAAGCAATTGAGTTGGAACGCCTTCCAAGTGGAGTACGAGACACACCACACGCTTAAAGAAAGTGTCGAGCTCATGCGTTTCGGCAAAAAGCAGATCAATGCCAACCCTGATGGTATTGATATTGGCGGACCGATGATGGAAGCCCTTTTTCTGTCTGGTGTTATGACCCCAGAAAGCATGCTCGACCCAAACAGC
>CBFHJI010000128.1:0-1449 GCA_965656255.1 Alphaproteobacteria bacterium | reverse complement strand
GGCTAGGGTTAAACTTGGGTTAGAGGCAGAAATATTAAGCCCTGATAATTTAAATGCTGATATCTTTCCTTTTTTGGCGTCAAAGAAAAAGTCTTCAACAAAACAATAACTCTGGCCGTCGACCGTAATAACATAAGGGTCGGCAAGAAAACGATCCTTGGGGTTTTGAATGCGTGTGGCTGTATTTAAATTTTGATCTAGCCCATCTCCCCGCATCACCGAGATGGACCAAAGAGGCGCTTGTCTTATTATCGTTTTATCCCAGAATTTTTGTACAGGATGTTTGAGGAAAGACTTAAAAGCATAGGCTGCGATATCACCTATACTGGGAATATATGCTTTGGTTTCCATATCTAGAATTTTCGTTCCGTCGCGAAAGATCCAGTGACCTTTGTCCGCACGCTCACCGATCAACTTGATCAAAAAGGCGTGGGCTTTTAAGGTTAGATTGGCATGGGTGAGAGGCCAACGATTGGCCGCCATGATGGAGCCTGTGATAATAGGCCTGGTTTGATTGCCATTATTCTCTAGGATATTGATATAAAACGCGGCGCTATCTTGGTTATGGAGGGCGCCATGGAAAAGGTCAGGTGAAGCACCAAAGTATAGGCTTAATCTGTCCCCTTTTATATGTGGAGCTGCTGTCTTGTGGTTTTGATTGCTCAACCAAATGACGGCATCAAATGATTGATCGCTTTCTGTTGGAGATAACACTTTAAGTGACGTATTATTTTTGAGCCATTTATATTGGCGCCGCTTGGATATTAATCTTTGCTCAAATGCAAAAACAAAGCTGAGCGCGCGAAGCTTTAATATGTCTGACATTGTCTTTGCTAAAGGCAATGTTTTGAAGATGCTATTCGGCAAACTTTTGAGCCTACGAGGCAATTTAAGGTCAGTTTCTAGCGCGATGACCTCAATGCAAATATTGGGGTGAGCTGCTTCAAGGCCTGTTAATAGATTGCTGGCTTCGCCCCTGTGGGCGATTTCATCAACAACAAGTGCTATCTTGAAGTCGCGCTCAGTCATTAATTTTTAATGCTATAAACATTATCCTCAATATAGACAAAGTCTCGATCATATTTTGATACTGCTTTTAAGAAGTGTCGAGATTTTCCTTGATGCGGAAGCATCCAGTCGTGCAGCTCTATCGAGAGGAGAGGTAGTTCAGCAATCCATGACGTGTTGCAGGAAAATAAATCATCTTCAAAGCCTTCAATGTCGATCTTGACCATGAATAATTCAAAATTTGTATTTTTATCATTCCGAGCAATGTCTCTAACAATATTGGGGATGGTTGTAATGGGTATTTCTGTCGGTTTATCAGATAGTTCTACGCGAATAGCATTGGCGCTGGCATCTTGGTTTTGAATATTTGCAAAACCAGCCTTAGCGCCAATTGCGGCTTGTTGAATGGTGATAGCCTTGATGCCTTTACAGTTTTTGCGC
>CBFHJI010000127.1:0-1516 GCA_965656255.1 Alphaproteobacteria bacterium | reverse complement strand
GCTGGGTAGATGACATATTAAAATCCCTGACATAATTAAATTAAGATAATCTATCTAACACCCAGATGTGCTATGGCCGCAAGGCAAAACTGGTCCCTTGTTTTTGCCGTTTAAGAGATATGCCAAATGATTGACATTCTCGGAGAATTCGTCATTTTAAAGCGATATATTTGGGTGAGAGCTCTCTCATCTCGTTCTGTTTTTATTAGTTTGGGGTTTAGGTCTTATGTTTGAAAGTCGTTCATTCAAAATGGTTGCTTCATGTGCCAGTTTTGCTCTTGCAATATGTGTTATGGCTGGTGGCCTAAACAGTGCCTCAGCGAAGGATAAAAATGAGCGTGTTTTGCTGTGGGGTGATACGCATTTACACACGAAATATTCTGGTGATGCTTATGCTTTACGGAATTGGTCGGTTACGCCAGATGATGCATATCGGTTCGCAAAAGGCGAACCAGTTGCCCATGCTTTTTCCAAGGCGAGAATGCAGTTAAAAACACCCCTCGATTTTCTGGTTGTAACAGACCACGCAGAATATATGGGTGTCATGCAGCTTGTTGAAAATAATTCAGAAGCTCTCGCCAAGACTGAAATTGGTAAGATTTTGTTTAAAAATCGCGATGATGGTGATTTGCGCAAAAGTTTTGTGATGCTCGCGAGCTCTCTTAATAATGATAAGCCCGAGAAAGGGTTGCTCACAAAAGAAATTCGCCAACCGATTTGGGATATTATTACATCGGCAGCTGATCGTCATAATGATCCAGGCGCGTTTACAGCGCTCATTGGTTGGGAATGGTCGTCCTTACCGCAAGGCGCCAACTTACATCGTATTATTTTTACACCTGACAATGCGGCGTCTGCCCAGCAATATTTACCATTCTCATCGCTCTCGGACAATCGTCCAGAAGGATTGTGGAATTGGTTAGATAAAATGAGTAAGACAAATAATGCGCGATTTGTTGCAATTCCGCATAATTCAAACATCTCGCTCGGCCGCATGTTCTCTGATGTAAAGTCGGATGGCACCCCTATTGATGCCGCTTATGCTCAAATGCGCATGAAGTGGGAACCTGTCGTGGAAATGGTTCAGGTCAAAGGCACATCTGAAACCCACCCATCCTTATCCCCTGAGGACCCATTTGCTGGTTTTGAACTCTATGAAAAAGTTATGGACTTCACGCGAAAGATTGAGGGTGGCTCAGGCGTTCGAGGAAATTATGCCCGAGATTCACTGCGTCGTGGATTGGAAATTGAACAAACCGCGGGCGAGAACCCGTATAAATTTGGCATGATTGGCTCAACCGATTCGCATACGGGCTTGGCCACGGCCGAAGAGGATAATTTTGGCGGTAAATACCCTCTTGATGGTATACCAAGCAATAAATTTGATCAGGAATTAACACCAAATGCTTATGGTGTTGATATGAATGCGCAAGGCTTGGCAGCTATCTGGGCCGATGAGAATACGCGCGATGGTGTTTATGACGCCTTCCGTCGCAAAGAAGTCTATGCCACATCT
>CBFHJI010000126.1:0-1586 GCA_965656255.1 Alphaproteobacteria bacterium | reverse complement strand
CAATGGCGATCTAGCAAGTGAACTCAAATCAACCGCTATTGCGCTTGGTCTTAGTCAATCTATATCATTTCTCCATGATATTGATGATGGGGATAAGGACAGACTCCTCGCTTGCGCTGATTTATTCGTCATGCCCTCTTTTCAAAACGGAAATAGCATTGAAGGATTTGGTATCTCCTATATTGAAGCTGCTCGCATGGGGGTGCCGTCTATTGCCGGCCAAGTTGGCGGGAGCAGTGAAGCTGTATTGGATGGAGAAACAGGTTGGTGCGTTGACCCCACAAATTCAGATGCTTTATTAAAAGTGCTTAAAGAGAGCATAGATGCGCCTGAAACGCGCGCGCAACGCGGCGCGGCTGCCTTGCAGCGCTTTGAAACAGAATTCGACGGTCATGTTGCGTTCAAACAGTTTGTTAGAGAAACCATTACACTTGAGGGTAACTGACAATGTTAATTGGGCTTTGTTAATTGGGCTTGCGCGCTTATGCGCACACGCATAAAACACCCATTATGACATTTTTAAAGCACTCTTTTTTAAAGCACCCGTGGCTCCTGCCGCTTATAATATCGCCACTCGGCCTCATTATACCAATTGCACCACGCAGTGGACCATTATTCATTCTTTTATTGGGGATTGCTGGTATCGTGCATTACCTGCGCCGCAAGCCATCGCTGGATTGGCTGGTCAATAAACCTATGGCGGCTCTCGTCATTTGGCTATGTTACCTCTTCCTTACAGGACTTTGGTCTTATATGCCCGAAAGGTCATTTGAGCAGGCTTTACGCATATCGCTCGTTGTTTTTTTCGGACTTGCGGGGCTTAGTTTGATTAAAGCGCTGAGCGACGCACAAAAGCAACGCGTGATGGCCTGCCTAATCCCTGCCGTGATTGTGGGTATTATTTTTGGCTCTATTTTTGGCCTGCTTCAATATACGGGACCCTATATCCGAATGATCACAGATTTTTTGGGGACCTCACCAGAGTTTTCTGCATTTAACGGTGACAATCAACGACATGTTGCCAAAACCATGCTGCTGACCAATTTAGCATTTTTTGCGCTCCTTCCATGGCTTTGGGCCAAGCAAAAGCTCATCGCGTTCATAAGTTATGCCCTTCTCTTTAGCGCCTGTTTCTATTCAGACTCTCAGTCATCTCTCATAACTTGCCTCGTCGGTGGATTGGTCTTTTTAGCCTTACTCATCTCACAGAATATCGCGCCTAAACTGATTATAGCTGGCATTGTTGCCAGTTTCATTCTGATTATACCACTGACACAGTCCGAGTTAATTATAGAGGCACGCGATAGTATCAAAGAAACCTCGCTCGGACGCAAAGCAGCGCCCGACGCAAGAACCTCAATTTATAGAGCATTCAGCACCCAAATTTTGGTCAATCCATTATTTGGGCATGGCTTATTAACGGGTAATCTCTATAAAGATCCATCATCAAATACAGAGCTCAATCATATCCCCTATGGCGTACGAACCCCCCACAATTTACATTTGCAAATTCTATTCGACATAGGCTTTACCGGTGCATTCCTCATGCTGATTGCGCTGATATGGCCAATAGGTCGACTGTTAAA
>CBFHJI010000125.1:0-1601 GCA_965656255.1 Alphaproteobacteria bacterium | reverse complement strand
CGATTATGCGTGATGTAAAAATGCCAAATATGGGCCCGAATGATGGCCCAATGGTTGGCGCCAGCTTCGGCAAAATTAAACGCATACATGTGTTCATGCACCATAGATACAAACGCTTCTGCCTTGCCCCATCATCATACATGAAAGGGCCGCCATACATGATGTTGAGCAGTGAGGCGGCATGACCAAAATATTCGCGCTGGTCGACTGTAATAATTTCTACGCCTCATGCGAGCGGGTCTTTAACCCGGCTCTGCAGAAGCGCCCCGTGGTTGTCCTCTCCAATAATGATGGCTGTATTATTGCCCGCTCGAATGAAGCCAAAGCACTGGGTATACCCATGGGCGCGCCATATTATCAGAATAAAGAGTTAATGAAGAAAAATGGTGTCGTCGTATTTTCTTCCAACTATCAGTTTTATGGAGATATGTCTCTTAGAGTAATGGATTCGCTGCGACTGTTTGTGCCGGATATGGAGGTCTATTCTATAGATGAAGCATTTTTGCGGCTGGATGGTTTTGCCCACCACGATCTCTTCGATATGGCCGTCACGATCAGAACAAAACTACATCAATGGACTGGCATTCCAACATCATTAGGCATAGCCCCCACTAAAACCTTGGCAAAAATAGCCAATCGATATGCCAAAAAAAATACTCAAACGGGTGTGTTTGATATGCGTGACCCGCAATTACAAAGTCATATCATGTCTAATCTGCCCGTTGAGGAATTATGGGGAATTTCTCATCGCTGGGGCAAGAAATTGCGGGCCTTGGGTATTCAGACCGCCTTGCAATTAAGGGATTCAGATCCAAAATTCATTCGTAAAAACTTCAGCCTTGTCGGAGAGCGCATCGTGCATGAACTTCGCGGATTATCATGCCTAGATCTCGAAGAGGTACGACCAAAGAAAAATATCATGTCCTCAAAATCATTTGGTAAGCCGATAACAGAACAGCAGCAGATTGAAGAGGCGCTTGCCAATTATACAGCACGGGCCTGCGAAAAGTTACGAGGACAGCACAGCAAGGCGCAAGGTATTTCCGTTTTTATAAAAACAAATCGTTTTAAACAATCCGAACCTCAATATTACAATGCCGCCACACTTGGGTTTGAGCATCCGACATCGGATACGGCCTACATTCTCCAAGCCGGTAAAAAATTACTGAACATTTTATATCGCAAGGGCTATCGCTATAAAAAATGCGGGATCATGCTGCTTGACATTGTACCTGATCATTACCATCAGGATCATTTATTTGTCGCGCAAGACACAGCAAAAGCAGACCATCTCATGAAAGTTCTCGACCTCGTCAATCAATCCATGGGGCCGGGAACAGTTTTTCACGCCGCCCAGGGCATAAAACGTGATTGGCAAATGCGCAACGATAATCGCTCCCCGCGCTATACAACAAAGTGGAATGAACTGGCCCGTGTATTCTAACGCAAGCCATAGCAGGTCGTTGCATAATGATCATTAATAATGAACCGCCGATATACCCCATAGCAAAGATCAAGAAACAGATACGGGCAGAGCCTAAAAACAAAAAAGCCGCCCCAAAGGACGGCTGAATGTATGCTTATATTTAATTATTGGTTGC
>CBFHJI010000124.1:0-1630 GCA_965656255.1 Alphaproteobacteria bacterium | reverse complement strand
ATCTCGTCAATGGTTAATTGATTGGTTTCTTCATCGACAAGAACTGTCGCTTTATCTCCTGCATGAAAAAGATCCGTCTCGCTTTCAATCGCCTGCACGTCTGCAAATTTTGAAATAAACCAGAATGGTTCATGCCCATCAGGCGCGGCCAGTGCGATCGGCGTGCTATTTCGCAACTCCGTGAAAATGGCATGAATGTGATCTAGATCTTTATAAGTTTCCGGTGCAACCAGCGCTTCGGCGAGCTCTTGCTTCATATGCATAAATCCGTTCCCCCTACGAATAATTAATGCTGATGTCTAACTTTTATAAAATGTTATCACAGCAATGCACGAAGGCTAGTAATTTATGTCAGTGTTTTACAGGAGGCCGTCTTAGAGATTAATGCTATTGCCGGGGGTCGCTCACCGGCACTTTAATATAAACTTGTCCATTCTCTTCCGGTGGTGGCATATGGCCAGCCCGCATATTTATTTGGATGGATGGCATAATCAAGCGTGGCATATCAAGGCCTTGGTCGCGGAGCTCTCGCATCGCAACAAAATCGTCTTCAGAAATTGATCCCCCAATATGGATATTATGAGCAAGCTCTTCTCCGACAGTCGTTTCCCAAGCGATATCCCGCCCATTGGGTGCATAATCATGACAGACAAAGATCCGTGTTTCAGACGGCATAGATAGTATTCGCTTGATAGATCGATAAAGCGTACGAGCATCACCCCCGGGAAAGTCAGCGCGCGCTGTTCCGCTATCAGGCATAAATAACGTATCACCAACAAATATCGCGTCACCAATATAATGCGCCATACAGGCCGGCGTATGGCCCGGTGTAAGCAAGGCTTTCCCCGTTAATTGCCCAATCTGGTAGGTCTCATTATCTGTAAAGAGATGATCAAATTGACGGCCATCGCGCTCAAAAGAGGTGCCGGCATTAAACATTTTGCCAAAAACATTCTGAACTTCAACAATCTTCTCCGAAATCGCAATTTTGCCACCCAAGAGACTTTGTAAATAGGGGGATGCCGATAAGTGATCTGCATGAACATGCGTTTCTATGAGCCACGCCACTTGCAAGCCTGTGGATTTAACATAATCAACAATGACATCCGCCTCGGCATAGGATAACTGGCCTGCGGCATAATCAATCCCCAGAACGGGGTCAATTATCGCTGCCGAACGGGTCTGGTCATCGGACACAACATAACTCACCGTATTGGTTTGCTGGTCGTAAAAAGCTTTGATGCTCATTTCTGGTTTCGCTGACATGCTAATAATTCCTAATTTACACTTTATTATATCACATAATTATTTTGTAGAATAGGCATGCGTCTTTTTGTGCCAAGCGGACAGCCTGCGACATTTAATGCTAATGAGAATGGATTGCATTTAGCGTTTAATATGGTAATATTAATTTACGCTCATAATCGGGCGGGCAAACCATATAACTAAGGTTCAAAATTATGCGCTCAATTTTAGGTATCGCTTCTCTTGCTATGGCTCTTGTCGTTGGCCTGCCAGCTGACGCCGCGGATGTGAATGTATATTCGGCGCGCAAAGATGCGCTGATTACGCCATTGCTCGATCAATTTAGCAAAGAAACGGGCATTAAGGTCAACCTCATCACTGGTAA
>CBFHJI010000123.1:0-1680 GCA_965656255.1 Alphaproteobacteria bacterium | reverse complement strand
AGGCCGGCGCCACGCATGAGCGTCCAAGCTCTAAAATATTTAAGCCGCGGCCAATGCCCGATAGGAATGGGGCCAGATCAAATTCATTGGCTGAATAAAAACCACTAGATTGTTCGGCAATTCCTCTGCGCAAAAGACGATAGCACCCGACAACTGTTTCGCCATTTGCAAGTTGTGTTTTTTTGGGAGCACCTTGTACCACAGCGCGTGTGGTCAGCAATAAATGCTCGCATATGTCATCATAATGATCACGATCAAGGCGTGTCAGGCGTTGGCTCAATTTTGGATGAGCCCCCAGTGTTTTATAAAAAATGCTATAACGTAGAGCCTGAACTGCCTTTAGGTCTTCTTTATTATGGGCTAGTCGGACACAAAGTTCTCCTTGTTCAGCAAGGATATTTGGCAGATTAGGATCAACTAAAATTGTTGGGCTAGAAATGTCACCGTTTCTTATTATTTTTGTTCTTATAAAATTTTGCATCTATGGCTCCCTTGAGGATGCCTAAAGATAGAACTGATTTATGACATAATCATGACACTTATTTTGCAAAACTATTAATGACAGTAATATTATACCTCGTTAGCCTTTGGTTAACTTCTAAGCGTAAATTCGATTGGCACTGAATGCGGGCCTGACACAAAACTCGCACCAACGCGTTTAACCTTTCCTGCCAGAGTGACCGACTTTAGCCGTGGCAAAAGTTCTTCCCAAAAAATACGCATCTCAAGACGAGCTAAATGTTGGCCAAGACAAACATGGGCACCATATCCAAGTGCCAAATGACGGTTGGGCTTGCGCATTATATCGAAGACAAATGGATTTTCATAAACCTCCTCATCCCGATTGGCGCTCGCAAAATTAATCATCATCCAATCATCTTTCTTGATATTAATTCCCCGTAATTGCGTGTCCCGAGTTGGCGAGCGCATAAAATGTTTTACGGGCGATTCCCATCGGATACTTTCTTCAACAAAATTTGGAATGAGTGATGGGTCATTCTGGAGTTGTGTCAGCAAATCGGGATTCTCACAAAGTGCGATCATGCCCGCCGAAGTTGAATTTGATGTTGTGTCATGGCCCGCCGTTGCGGTGATGGCGTAGTAACCAAATGTTTCAATCTCACCAATTGGTTCACCATCTATCATGCCATTGGCAAACACACTGGCGAGGTCATCTTTTGGTTCGGCACGGCGCGCTTGTGTCAGAGACGTAAAATACTGATAGGCCTCCATAGATATTTCCGAGATTGCCTGCTGTTGTTCTGCGGGGCTGGCATAAGCCCGGCCTGTGCCATTTGCTTCTGGATCTGAACTGCCAAAAACCTCTTGCGTAAAGCGTAGCATCATTTCTTCCACAGAACGATCGACGCCAAGCACATCCATAATTACCCGCAATGGATAGCGCAGCGCGATATCGCGCGCAAAGTCACACGCGCCCTCTTGTTGTTCAATTGATGTGAGCGTTTGTTGCATTAACCCACGTATTCGTGGCTCGAGGTTGCGAAGTGAGCGTGGCCCAAACCAAGATGTGGTGAGGTCGCGATATGCTTTATGTTTTTCGCCGTCCATTTGAACAAGAGTTAAAAAGCGATGCGGACTTCCAATCTCGTCAATGGTTAATTGATTGGTTTCTTCATCGACAAGAACTGTCGCTTTATCTCCTGCATGAAAAAGATCCGT
>CBFHJI010000122.1:0-1723 GCA_965656255.1 Alphaproteobacteria bacterium | reverse complement strand
AAACCTGCAATTAAATCTGCGCCAAATGTCATGTCGGGCCGCGCGCTCTTGATGTGATTGCAGAGCGCGACCGCTTCGGCCCGGCTGTGCCGACGCTTCATGCGTTTAAGGATCATGTCATCTCCGGCTTGCAGTGAGAGATGAAGGTGAGGCATCAGCCTTGGTTCGTTGATCACGATATCAAGAAAGTTTGGATCCAGCTCAATCGCATCAACAGAGCTTAACCGCAAACGTTCGAGGTCAGGTAGATGATCTAATAAATCTTTGACCAATTTTCCTAGACCAGCTTCGTTAATGTCTGGGCCCCAGCTTGTAATATCAACGCCGGTCAGTACTATTTCACGATGGCCTTGGGCTAAGAGATCTCGGCATTGGGCAATGACATCATGAATGGGCAGAGATCGAGAATTACCGCGCCCGAATGGAATAATACAAAACGTGCATCGGTGGTCGCAGCCGTTTTGAATTTGAACAAATGCGCGTGCTCGTTTTTGGGTAATGCCTGGCTTGGCGATTTTAGCATTTGTTTCGGCCATAATATCGCTGACCGCAAGCTTGGGTGCTTGCGGCGCATAGCTACTCGCCTCAGTCTTTTCCATATTGCCAATGACGTGATCGACTTCAGCCATAGATGCAAATTGAGCGGCATCTGTTTGAGCGGCGCATCCGGTGACAATAATTTTATGATCAGGGTTATCACGTTTGGCCTTGCGCGCAGATTTTCTGGCTTGGCGCATGGCTTCTTCGGTGACCGCGCAACTATTAATGATCGTGGCTTGGGTCAAGCCAGCATTTCTCGCGGCGTCTAAAATTTGATCCCCTTCAAGGGCATTGAGACGGCACCCAAAGTTAATCACGTCTATATTGTTTTTTGTATCGTTCCTGCTCATAGCATGGCTCTGCTGGCGAATTCAAAGCTGGCGGGACCACGCATGAACACGCCGCCGTTTTCTGGCGCGTAGCGGATGAATAATGTGCCGCCGGGCAAGTCGAGCTGAAGCTCATGGTCTGGAGCCAGGCCATATTGTAGCGCGAAAGCGACTGTGCTTGCGCATGCACCTGTGCCGCATGCTTTGGTGAGGCCTGCGCCGCGTTCCCATGTGGCCATCGTCACGTGATGATCGCTAAGCTTGGTCACAAAATTAATATTCGCTTGTTCTGGGAAAAGCGAATGATGAACAAGCTCATCGCCATATTCTCGGGCATAGGCTTGCGGGTCTTCGGGTACAAAAAAGACGGCATGGGGATTGCCCATACTCACCAATAATGCGGGTGGTAGATTGTCATGGAGCGCAATATGTTGCGGATTGATGGTGAGGTCTGACACAGGAATATCTTTGGCCGCCAATTTTGGCTGTCCCATCTCGACGCTGACCATGCCAGCCTCATCAACGGTGCAAACCAAATGACTCGCCCTTGTTTCGATAATACTATGGGTCAAACCTAAAAGCGCGGCAACTGCTCGCGTGCCATTTCCGCAAGCATCCACTTGCGAGCCGTCAGAATTGTATATTTCCATAAAAACGGCGCCGCCGGCTTGGGCAGGGCGAAGATTTAAGAGTTGGTCGCATCCGCCGGTTTGGGCATGGTTGCGGTCAGCCAAAATGCGCACCTGCTCAGGTGTTAACGTGTGGGGCACGTCACGACTATCAATGATGACAAAATCATTGCCTAAGCCGTTCATTTTGGTGAAAGCAATTTCCATTTATCGTTCCTTTCTTCC
>CBFHJI010000121.1:0-1772 GCA_965656255.1 Alphaproteobacteria bacterium | reverse complement strand
AAGTAATGCCATGAGGAGAGAGTCGACGACAAAAAAGTTCATTCACTTTCCTCCTTATTCTTTCTTGGTTTGGGGCCAAGAATGGGCTTGATACCTGCCATAGATGCTGCGCGCGCTATGGCGTGCGTTGCCGTTGGACTGGTAAAAACAAGCAAGAAGCCAATTAAGACAATGCGTACCGAAACCGTCCAGTCTGGGGAAAGTAAAAGTAATCCAAATAAAATAAGACCTGCGCCACCTGTGTCTAATATGCCCGCGCCATGCATGCGTTGATAGACGTCACTGAGCCTGAGCAAGCCAAGAGCGCCAAAGATAACGGCAAGCGAACCAAGTGCGAGAGAAGTGCCGCCAATAATCGTAATGATGAGGTTTAGTATATCCATGATTACTTTTTCTCGGATTTCTGATCATCTTCTGATGGGTGCCCAATGGCGTGTTCGCTTGATAGATGATCTCCCAAAGTTCCAAACCGGAAAAACTTTAAGACCGCGATGGTCCCAATAAAATTAATCAATGCGTATAGTAGAGCAATATCCAGAAACTCAGGACGCCCAGCCCAGTAGCCGTGAACACAAATGGCGAGAACCGCAATGGTTCCGATTGAGTTGACGGCAAGTGCGCGATCAAAGGCTGTCGGTCCAAGAGCAGCCCTCACAAATGCAATAAGTACGGCAATGCCAAGAGCAATAAGGCTGGCTGTCAGCATGATTTGAATGCTCATGACTTGGAGTTTCCTTCAAGCCAAGTAACCTTCGCATCCATTCCACCATCCAGACAACCTTGAGCCAAGTCATAAGTTAATCCATGAACGCTAATTGTTCGGCGTTTCTCATTGACGGCTGTCGCAACTGTGCCGGGCGTTAAGGTGATAAAATTGGCATGAGTGACAAGGCCAACCGCTGTTTTTTGGGTGGTTTTGACATTAACGAGCGTTGGTGTTGCGCGAGAGGGGTCGAGAATAACAGAGATTACGCTGAGATTTGATTTTAATATTTCAGCGATCAGCCAAAATGTTATGGCTGGTAAACGGACCAATATGCCCAGAGGTAGACCTTCAGAGTCTAAAATGCCCATGCGCTCGGCTATGAGTGAACATCCGAGCGCACTTAAAAAGCCAAGTGTAAGAAGCAAGCCAGTATAATGTCCGGAAAGAGCGAGCCAGATGCCGTAGAGTAGAAGTGTTGAAAATCCAACTCGTAAAACTATACGCACATCTGGTTCCTCTTTTTTGACGCCTTGGACGTTTAATGTCTAAGCGTTGACGCAATTACCCTTGTGCTTCTTTAAACAAGTCAAAGAAGTGACCTGTTTGCTCACCACCCGAGAATGGGATAGTGGCTTTATCATCGAGTTTCGAGATGTCTTCCCAGTTTTCTGCGACTTGTTCTGCCGTTGGATTTGCACCCAAATATTTGCCGCGCGTTTCAAGGATGATTGCCGAGGCAAAAGAGCCAGCACCAGCACAGATGATTTTACCATTTGGTGCATTTTCAGAGGCCATGAAGACAACTGCAGGTGTGACAACTTCTGGTGTAAGCATTTGCTCAGCTTCGGGAGGCATGAGGTTTTCTGTCATGCGTGTCCAGGCGACAGGTGCGAGCGCATTGGCGAAGATATTGTCTTTTTGGCCTTCAATTTTAAGAGTATTGATTAGACCAACAACGCCGAGTTTGGCAGCGCCATAATTTGCTTGCCCAAAATTGCCATAAAGACCAGATGATGAGGATGTGACAACAATACGGCCATAACCCTGTTCTTTCATGATCGGCCAG
>CBFHJI010000120.1:0-1781 GCA_965656255.1 Alphaproteobacteria bacterium | reverse complement strand
CAGGCAATCGAGATGGATTAAGGCTTATTCGCTTCTTTCTCAAGCCGCGCCATCTCAGCGAGGCGACGTTCTATAGACCTTATCCACCTAAATGCATCCTTGGCTACGTCATCAAAGTCACCAGCTTTAGAAAAAGCCTTAATTGCAGGCTCCCATTCATCAATTTTTGTTCTTGTAATACCCAGCAGTAACCATGTTTGCCCTTCATCCTTGAGGCCACCTTTTTTAAGAGCTAATTCAAGGGCGGATTCGGCTTCTTTCCACTTCTCGTCCTGAAGATAGGATTGACCGAGTTGGGCGTAAAGCTTGCCCTCTTTTGACTGTTTTGCAGCAATTGTAAGTGGCTTAATCGATTTCTCCCATTCACGCGCATGCATATAAGCATTCGCCAAGAGTTCATAATTTTCAGCCGAAGCTTCTATTTTATCAGACCTAATGCCTTCATCGAGAATCTGCGCCGCCTTAATGGGCACGTCATGATATAAATATAATTGAGCCATGCGCTTGAGCTCTTTTGATGTTGTGAGCATACCTTGAATATACATGGCCTGCTGAGTGACAAAGGCAAGATCTTCATCGCCAGCATCAAAATAGACAGCAGACAACTGCTGCCAAAATGACTTCTCGCCAGGCCAACGCTGAACCGCATCCTCTAAATGAGGCCGCGCCTCTTTATATCGCTCATCTTGAAGCAGAACCGCCAGCAAAATACGAACCCATTGTTTTTTAGGTTCTTGCACTTTCGACAATGCAGTGCGAATAGATTGCTCGGCTGAGCTATAATCATCGAGAGATAAATGAATTTGCGCTTTAAAAGCAAATGCATCTGGCGCGGGTTTATCGCCAACCCGAGCAAACCATTCATCTAAGAGAGCGAGCGCTTTCTTTGGGTTTTCCTCGGCTAAATTTAACTGCGCCAAATTATAGATTAAATCAGTTTCAACGCGATCATCAAGATCACCCGAAGCTATAGCTTTTTCAAAAATATCTATTGTTTTTTGATAATCGCCCTGATCAGCATAAACAAAACCCATTGTCTGTCGTGCAACAGCTTTCTCAAAAGGCTTGAAATTTGCGCCCTCAATGATGTCATTTAAGACAGAGAGTGCTTCTGCATGATTACGCTCGGCTAATAGTTCTTGAGCACGCTCAATTTTTTGGAATGCCGATTTACCCAAAACTTGCGAGCGACGCGTTTTAGGCTTTTCGCGACGCTCTTGGGCGGATGTTTCATTAAACGATAGCCCCTGAAAAGATACAGGCATAAGGCTCAGTCCCAACATCACAATAAGGGCAAAAGCAATCTGTTTGCGCATCATCATTTTCAAAACACTCATTTAATCTGCAATCTCATAACTAATCATTTGTCGGACGCCAGGACGAGGAACAGCCCGACCACCATCCATCATGGGGCGATATTTCCATTTTTCAACAGCTCTGAGCGCCGAGCGGTCAAACACGCCGGGTGGATCAGCATCCACAACCACTGGATTAATAGCCATCCCAATTTCGGAAATAGTAAACTCAAGCAAAACCCACCCCTCAATACCACGCGACAAGGCACGACTTGGGTAACGTGGGGCAACGCGAACGATCGCCAAAGCATCACCATCCACAGGTGCATTTAAATTCATCCCAAGGGCGAATTGACCAAAATCGGCTGAAGATGTGCCTTTATCTATATTGGGACGCTGTACTTGCTCTAATTTGGGTGGCGGAGGCGGCTCTTCTGGTTCTTGTTTCGCAGGACGTTTTAATGCCCTATCCTTTGAATTGGCATC
>CBFHJI010000119.1:0-1865 GCA_965656255.1 Alphaproteobacteria bacterium | reverse complement strand
TCGGGTTGGAGCGGACAAACTATAAAGCACATTATCGCCACTGACATATCTGGCAGAACTGATAGTGTAACTGACAGTATCGCCGTATGTCGAAACACCAGATGCCTCAACCACTAAAGTATCGGCTGGCACAATCGTAAAGTCACCGGCCACATATGTGAACGTATAATTATCGGCGACCGCACCAGAGGCGACCAATTTTCCAATATAGGTCCCCGCACGCTCATCTAAACTTGTTGTCCCTGTGAGCACTCTGCTAACACTAGGCGCTGTACTTAATATACCTGCACTCTCGCCATTCACAAAACCTGAATAATTGACGCCCTCAAAACCTGATGGGTCTGATTGGGTTACAAACTTATTTGCATTTTTGGCTGTTATGACCAGAGGTGCGCGCGTGATCGTTGCCGGGGCATAAGTGGCGTCGAGCGTTGGTAATTGGTAATTACTAGCGAAACCACCATTCGCACCATCAAGAAGCGTAATCATGTTGATATAGCTGGCATCAGAGACACTTGCCGCATTGACCAAAGCGTCAGAATAAGACAACGTCTCAGCACCAACTCCGGTCGACACCGTCACAGCATTGGAGAGGTCCGTTGTGCCGTCATATACTTTGGTTGCAGATAGACTGACAGTCTTTGGGGTTATTGTCGCAAGGGTCGTTGCTGTCGCTGGTAAAGAATAGTTCGCACGATCAGACCCTCCCAAAGTCAAACCAGTTATCGTGACCGTTTTAGCCACACCCACATTCGCGCTATCAAATGAGACCGAACCGTTAGACACAAATGTAACATCGTCACCGCCGACCAGGCCATTGAGAGACCCCGCAGAATTGACGGTCGCGATACGTGTGCTGTCATACACTTTATTGTTAGCCGTAAACCCTTGAATACCCAAAGGCTTGGGCGTAATCGCTAGGTTATTGCTGCTCCATGAAATGGTATAATTTGAATTAGAAATACTGCCTTGATTAATGGCATAGGCACCAACAGTCTCACCAATTGTGCGAGTTGCGACACCTGTCAGCACATCACCAGTAACCAACCCGCGTGTGCCATTGGCGGCTTCAGCAGTGTAACTCAAGGCTGGGTCTGCATCCCCATACACTTTCGTGGCTGCCTGAGCCGTCAGCGTCAGCGATCGCGCTGTAATGGTCGCGGGGGCATTATTCGCATCTAATGTTGGGAGTTGATAGTTGGCCTCTAACCCGCCTGAACCGTCAGTCGCATCTGCTAAAGTGATGGCACTAATATATTTATTAGCTGTTGTGACATTCAGATCATTCACCAAAGCACCCGAGAAAGAGAGCGTTTCTGACCCCGCGAGATTTCCCAATGTCACATGAGAAACCGTTAAATCCGCTACGCCGTCATATATTTTCGTTGCCGACAAAGAGACTGTTCTAGGTGTAATCGAAAAGGCATTATTATCACTATTAAACGTAATCGTATAATTATTAGCCTTTGCCCCAGTCCCTAGCAGAATATCATATAAGCCCACATTGGCTCCTGCCTGGCGTGTGATCGTTCCTGTCACTTGGGGCAGCGCGTCAGAACTTGCCAAACTTCCTGCCGACACAGAAACATTAACACTCGGGTCTGCATCCCCATACACTTTCGTGGCGACATTAGCCGTCAGCGTCAGCGATCGCGCTGTAATCGTCGCGGGGGCATTATTCGCGTCCAATGTTGGGAGCTGGTAATTGGCTGCCAACCCGCCTGAGCCGTCAGTCGCATCTGCTAAAGTGATGGCACTAATATATTTATTAGCTGTTGTGACATTCAGATCATTCACCAAAGCACCAGATAAAGAGAGCGTTTCTGACCCCGCGAGATTTCCCAATGTCACATGAGAAACCGTTA
>CBFHJI010000118.1:0-1911 GCA_965656255.1 Alphaproteobacteria bacterium | reverse complement strand
CATGCCACCGAGCACGGCATATACAAAAACAATTGCTGAGCCAATAAAAATACCTGCAGTGTAAGGAACGCCGAGAAAGCTTGAAAAAGCCACCCCTACGCCCTTCATTTGCCCCGCAATATAAGTGAAGGAAACAAATAAAGCGCAAATAACGGCAATAACGCGTGCTGTTTTTGAGTAATAGCGATCACCAACAAAATCAGGAACCGTGAATTTACCAAATTCTCTTAAATATGGTGCAAGAAGTAAGGCTAATAGAACATAGCCACCAGTCCAACCCATCAGATAAACAGACCCGCCATAACCTAAAAATGCGATTAAGCCAGCCATAGATAAAAAGCTTGCGGCACTCATCCAGTCAGCAGCGGTCGCCATACCGTTTAGAGCGGGATGAATGTCATGACCGGCAACATAAAAATCATTTGTTGTTCCCGCACGACTGCGAATTGCGATTAAAATGTAAAGGCTGAATGAGCCAATGACGAATAAATATGTCCAAAATGCTTCGCTCATAGCCTACCCCTTAATACCGTATTTTTTTTCATACCCTGTCATTTTGATGCAATAGATGACAATAAGAATAAGAAAAATATAAATTGAACCATTTTGGGCAAACCAAAACCCAAGTGGTGCGCCACCAATCTTGAAGCTATCTAAAGCATCTCTAAAAAGAATGCCTGCCCCAAAACCAGCTAGAAACCAAACCGTCAAAAGTGAAATTGTCAGACGTTTTGTCGCCCTCCAATATCCTTCTGGATCATGTGCATTAGTAGTTGTCATATTGCTCTCCCTCACATTTCAATAGAACTGACAATGTCTCTATTAATTATTAATTTTGAGAGTGAATCTTATATTTGTCAAACTGACACAGCCTTACATAACAGAGGTCATTTACTGCTTTTCTGAGATAGACCAGTAAGGCGTTAGAGAGATTTTCTGTCTCTCCAGCCGGTCCTAATCAAAGCTGCAGCAATCAGAAACCCACCAATAATATATAATTCACGCAACCCAATGCCAGGTTCGGCCAAAGCCTCTAAACCACGCATCATAAAGATAGCGCCGATGAGTAATCCAATTGCTATAAATAAATGTGATTTCATGTTTGAAATCATGAACATTAAAATAATACTGGTCAATTATATATTAACCTCGATTATGACAAATTGCTTTCATTACAGAATTTGTTTTTTATAAGGTCGTAAATTAGTGATGCGATCATTCAAAAAAATGACGGATTATCAATAAACCAAACGTATTATAATTGTTAATGCAACAATGCTTAACATTCTTAAATAATAGTATTTTAAAATAATAAGAATAATAAAGAGGCAAAATATGGTTAAGCTAATTAATCCCAATAAGAAAATGAAGACACGTCCTTTTTTCATGAAATCATTTATGATGCTAGGTGTTGTTGCCATTGGTCTTGCTTCCGCAAATGTATATGCGGGAGATGACTATGATGATTATGACGATGACTACTATTACGGCGATCGAATGATGCGAGGGCATCCAGGTCGTCGTCTAGAAACAATGGACACAAATAATGATCGAATTGTTTCTCGCTCAGAGTTTGATGCTGTTCACGATGAAACATTTAAACTGATTGATAGTAACAATGACGGAAACCTCTCACTCAGTGAGATTAGAACACATCGCGATAGATTGCGCCGGGATTATGACTATCGACGCAAGCATTTCTTCCGGAACTAGTTAAGTTCTATATCTAAGAAGTTTTTTATTTAATTCTAAGCCAACTTAATGTACCCATATTTCTTTATGGGAGAAGAGTTTATGCGTCGCCTGTTTACAAGAGTTTTAGTTGGCTTAGTCATTATTTTATTCAGCTTAGGTATGCTCGAGCTTTTGGTCAGTGCTGTTCGCTCTGATTGGTCGCGTGACGCAGCCATA
>CBFHJI010000117.1:0-2086 GCA_965656255.1 Alphaproteobacteria bacterium | reverse complement strand
ACCACAACATCCATTCGGGGTAATTACGCATCGCCAAGGCAACACGATCACCCGTTTTAATATCATTTGCCATAACCCAATTGGCAATGGAATTTACTTCTTGAGATGCCTCTGCATATGTCCAAACCTCGTTTTCATAAACAAGATAGTCTCTCTCAGCATAGGCCGCTGTGGCTGCCCATACATCGCGCAAACTATTCGGCGCGAGAGAGAATGTTTTTAGCGTTTCTCCGCGTACATCAAGGTTCCCAATCATAAAAAGGCTCTCCGGCCCCGTTAGCTCAGACCATACTTCTTTTAACTCTTGATACATTTTCTACCCTTCCCTATCGGCAACAATTTTTAATCATATCGCGGCCAAGTCAATGACAAGCAATTTAAGTCAAATTCATTTAAATTACTGTCGTTATCGTTTCCTAGATATTTGAAACATGCGCGGTTTATTTATAAAATTAAGTGTTTGTCACATTAGAGCAACAAATTTAAGTGACAAGAAAAAATTTTATCTTTGCACCTTCTTAAACAGCTCTCAGAGGATTATTCGTGCAAAGGCGAGTCCTGTTTTTTGAATATTTTTATAAAAAAGAATGTTTTTAACAAAGAGACTCATTGCCGCTTTGAAAAAACATAACAGATTGTTATGATGGGAAATGTCTTATCTTGTATTAAATGCACTCGACCAGTCCCCTATTTCAGAAGCAACCAATGCCGCGCAGGCAATTCAGGAAACGGTCGAACTTGCACAATTATGTGAGACGCTTGGTTATCAGCGCTTCTGGGTGGCTGAACATCACAATACACAGTCCTTTGCAGGTGCCGCGCCCGAAATTCTAATGAGCTACATTGCCGCTAAAACCAGCCGAATCAATATTGGATCTGGTGGCGTTATGATTGGGCATTACAGTCCATTAAAGATCGCAGAACAATTTCAAATGTTATCCGCCTTAGCACCAGGACGGATCGACCTTGGGATTGGCCGTGCCCCTGGCGGCGATATGAGAACAAGCGCTGCCCTACAAGCTGGACCACGGGCATGGCCTCCTGAAGCTTTTCCAGAACAAGCCCAAATGCTCCGTCAATTTATCGAAGATGCCGCTGGACAAAAGGATGCAGAGGGTGGTTTTGCTGCCTCTCACCCCTATCAAGGTATTCGTGCCCAACCAGTGGGAACAATCATGCCGCGTCTTTGGCTTCTTGGATCAGGCGGCGATAGTGCCATATATGCGGCCCAATTCGGGCTGCCTTATGTTTATGCACATTTTATCGGGGGAAATGATGGCCAGCATGTCATTCAACTCTACAAAGACCATTTTAAACCATCGCAATATTTAGATAAGCCTTATCTTGGATTTGCCGTATCAGCGATGGTTGCTGAGACCCAGGAACAAGCCGATTATTTATCGGGCCCACGTAATCTTTGGGCCACCAAGCTTGGCACAAGTCAATCAGGCATTTTTCCAAGTCTCGAAACCGCGGCTCATCATCAATATGATGAGACACAAACCGCCGCTCTTGAAGCGGTCAAACAAAGAAGTTTAAACGGTACGGCGCATAAAGTTGCCGACGATCTCGAACAACTCTCACAAGATTTTGACGTTGATGAGTTTTTTATCATTACAATCACCCCAGATGCACAGGCGCGGCAAAACGCTTATCGCCTTTTGGCCAATGAAGTGACAAGCCGCGGCAAGATGCGCCATACCCTTGCCTCAAATCATAACCTAAATCAGAATAAGGCATCGGCATAAAGGGGTTACCAACAGGTATTCATTCTTCCGTTACTTGACCAAAACGGTGGGCTGTGCAGAAATTTGTTTAACACATAGAAGGATTCGAATTATGTCATTGGATTTTACAGGAAAAGTCGTCATTGTAACCGGCGCAGGCGGTGGTTTAGGCCGTTCACACGCACTTGATTTTGCCCGTCGTGGCGCAAAAGTTGTCGTAAACGACCTTGGTGGCACACTCGATGGCTCCGGCGGCTCATCTGAAGCAGCTGAAAACGTTGTTGCCGAAATCAAAAGTGCCGGCGGCGAAGCAATCGCAAATGGTTCATCTGTCACTGATGATGCGGGCGTAGCTAACA
>CBFHJI010000116.1:0-2109 GCA_965656255.1 Alphaproteobacteria bacterium | reverse complement strand
TTTGTCCACCTTGCCAATCACCACCAACCAGCACTTGTCCGCCACCGAGCACTCCCGAGCTGTCAATGACCGACCCAGATGCCAATGTGATATCATCACCCTCTAAAACCACTTGGCCGCCAACATTTTGAATGCTGGTTGCCTGAATAATGCCAGAGTGATTAATGACACTTGCCTTGAGATCATTGGCCGCTTGTGCCGTCAAATAAACAAGGCCGTCTGACGCAAAAATAGCTCCACCATTCTCAATGGCTGCGTTTAATGCGCCTTCGGCAACTTCGATTTGAAGCGGCCCACCAAAATCAATACGCACATGCGATGCAGCAACCAAAGCGCCAGTTCCTTGGGGTGCAGAAATCGTACCCGCATTGACCACACGAGCTGCGATCAGCGCCACCATGCCATCTGGGCCTGCTGAAATAGCGCCATGATTTTCAACAGATTTATCGGATGATCCGGAAAAAACATAATCCCCGTTCATAAAATCACTGGCGGACATGTCGAGCGTTGACGCAATCAATGCACCGACATTGACAACCGCTGTATCGGTAAACACAATTCCTGCTGGATTAATTAAAACAACTTGTCCCGTTGCCGTCATCTGGCCACGAATTTGTGATATTTGGTTGCCGGTTACGCGGTTGAGTGTTGCGGCATTTGTATTTGGCTGTTCGAAATCGACACGTGCATTTGCATCAACCGAAAAACTCTGCCAATCGATGACTGCTTTTTCCGAACTTTGTTTGATTTTGAGATGGGTCGATGACACCGCATTTATGCTCGCATCGCCCGCAACAATACGCCCCCCCGTCGGGAGAATATCGGCAGACGCCATCGCCAAAGGGGCCGCTAGCAAATTTGCGACCAAAAAAACTAACATGCGAGGCGTTAATGTTTCAAATTGAACGCGAATACGCAGCGCCTTACTCCAAACAAAAACTGATAAATACAATTAAACTTTTTTAATAATTACCTGTATATAATAAGAAAATCAATAATTCATTACTTTTTTAACGACTTAGATTTAGTGACTTTTACCCCACTGCACGTTCATATTTTTATCACCCCTCTCATGACCCCCAAAAAAGCAATTTAACGCAAAATCTATCATTAAATTTCTTAATATTGACCCCCAAGATTGGGCGCGGCAAAACCTGTGACGCGTCGAAGGGGGGGGCATGCTTTAAGTGTTATATTCTTAAACCACGATGCGGGTTCGTAAACCTCGATGCGGGTTCTTAAACCACGGTGCGGGCATGCTCATCTTCAAAGCGTTTGGTTTTCATGAGTTTGGTTATTTATGTCCGTAAGGCGGCTGCCGGAAACCATTTGCCAGGCTGAAACCGCGCAAATTTAATAATAAATCATTCTAAATCAATCTCTTGGACATAATTTTAGGTCTTGGCGCTCGTCTCACGCAAAATTTGAAGACAATCGACAAAGAAAAACAGAAAAAAGAAATAAAAACAATTAGTTATACAAAATATGTGATATATTTATCACAGATCAGCCCATCCTTGGCCCGTCTTGTCTTAATCCTGGCATGTCTTGATCCCGCCATGGGTAGGGCTGATCTGGGGAGATGCGTCATTTTTATGACACTTAACCAATCCTATAACCAATCCTTGTCATCAGCCCTTGTCATCAACTGTTGGCGCACACCAAAATCGATGACCTGCCGCTTTGACTGAAACACATATATTTCTATTTTTTAATCAACTTGAAGGCTGCGCGAGCGCCGATGAATAAAATAATCGGTGAAATGACGACACTCGGCAATCCGGGCAAGAACCCAATAATGCCCCATATGTCTGTTTGCCCGAGAGGGTTATCACCAATACTCAAGGCGCGGTTTTCTGCTGCATTGCCGGCCCAATAAAAAATAGTGAACGACCAAGCCACATAAATAAGGCCCCATGCGAAAAACGCGTTCATCTTATCGCTCAGCTCCAGCTTGGGCAGTGCGAGACCCACAAGCACGACCATCATGCCGTTTAATAAGCCGCCCGAATGCGCGCGAACCCATCCATCCGTGGTGCCATAAACCGGAATTTGAAAAATATTGCCAGGCCATATTTCAATGCCGCCAATAAGTTTAAATATGAGAAA
>CBFHJI010000115.1:0-2407 GCA_965656255.1 Alphaproteobacteria bacterium | reverse complement strand
TCTGAACTTTATGTACCAACCGAGAAATTTAAAAAAGCACTCGAGGCCAGTGCGGCTGAATTCAAAATTCCTTTTGAAAGATCAAAGTAAACTTATCTCAGTCCTGCTAGAAATTTAATACTTGGCAGAAGGAGGTTCCGCGATATAAACCCTCTATTGTTACTAAGAGAGTCTATTATGTCGACATCACCATCTTCCGACTTGCGTCCATCGTTTATTAGTCCCCGGCAGGCCTATCTTGCTGGCGTCGCATGTTGGTTTATGGGCATGGGTTTACAATTTGTTATGATACCCACTCTTGCCGCTGTTTATCTGCGCGTGTCGGCCCAAGAATTGGCCTTAGCACAAATGTCGATTTCGATCCCCCAGCTTCTCATCCTCCCCTTTTCAGGTCGCATAGCTGACCGGACAAACGGCCGTAAATTGCTTATGGTCATCCACCTTCTTGCCGTTATCCCCCCTGTAATGATCTTCTGGCTCGTTTGGAGCAATAACCTGTCTTACTGGAACCTTATTGTTTATGGCATGTCCATGGGAGCTATATTTGCTTTTTCAGCACCCACACGCGACGCACTTTTAACCCGCGTCAGCCCCGTCAATATTCAAAAAGGTGTCATGGCAGCAATGATCACCCAATTTATTGCCCAACTGACAGGCTTTACACTTGCCGGAATTGCCGCACCCCTTGCAGACCCATGGGCGCTTCCGGCGATGAACGCAATTGTCTTATTTATTGGCTTTTTCGCTGCGTTTTTATTGCCAAGTTACCCTGCCTTATCTGACGACCATGGACCAGACCCAGGCAGTAAGTTAACAGCTGGCCTCAAGGCCATTTATCATTCGAGACTCTTATTTCCTGTCTTATTGATGAATTTAGCAGTCGGCATCATCTTTGTAGGGTGTTTCATGGTTAGCTTTCCATTGATCATTCGAGATATTTTTCATGGTGGTCAGCTTGAAATCAGTATTATTAGTTTTTGCTTTTGGGGCGGGACAATTGCCACAACAGTGCTCTTAATGCTTCGCAAACCTGTCTATCATCGAGGTCGGTTGATGATTTTTGGGGTATTGATGGGATCAATCGCTTTGTTTTTCGCTGTAACAGTCCAAAATTTTTATGCCATGTGCTTGGCAAGCCTGACATGGGGGGCCTTTGCCGGTTTCAACATGACAATGAGCCGAACCGTCGTTCAAGTCTCAGCCCCACCACGTATGCGCGCCCAAATACTTGCCTTCTATAATCTTGGTTTCATTGGCGCAGCACCTATTGGTGCCTTTGCTATGGGCATGCTATCGCCCATTATTGGGCCACAACTGGCACCTGCATTGGCATCAATCTTAATGCTATTTTTAACAATTAGCCTTTGCCTATTCACCGACGTGCTCAAAATAACCCGTCTGGAATCAGAGAGCCTTTAGGAATATTCGCGCTCATCCCACCAAGGATAAAACTCAGGCATATCCGCACTGGCTTTATTGCTAAATTCAGCTGGCCGCTTCTCAAGAAATGACACGACACCCTCTTTTGCATCACTTTGTCGGCCACGAGCAAATATGGCTTTACTATCAACCTTATGCGCTTCCATCGGGTGATCTGCGCCCATCATGCGCCACATCATTTGGCGCGTAAGCGCTAAGGATACTGGCGCTGAATCAGAAATAAACGAACGCGCAATCTCATGAGCACGCGCTAAAAGCTGATCCGCAGGGACAACCTCTTGAACTAAACCAGCCTGAAAAGCCTCATCCGCGCCAAATACGCGTCCCGAATAACACCAGTCAAGGGCTTTTGAAATACCAACCAAACGCGGTAAAAACCAACTCGAACACGCCTCTGGTACAATACCGCGACGGGCAAAAACAAATCCAAAGCGCGCAGTCTCGCTGGCGATTCGAATATCCATTGGCAACTGCATGGTTACACCAATACCAACAGCAGCACCATTAATCGCACCAATAACGGGTTTAACGGACTCAAAGATACGCAATGTCACCCGACCGCCACCGTCGCGCACAGATGGATCAGACCAATTAATCGTATCATCCTTTGCAACAGCTGCTGTCACATCTTTATGGTCAGCGCGCGCCGCGTAATCAAATGTTTTAGCGCCAGATGATAAGTCAGCACCGGCACAAAAAGCACGCTCGCCATCACCCGTCATAATAATTGCCTTAATGTTATCGTCTGCATCTGCTTGATCAAAGGCATCAATGATTTCCTGCATCATCTTACCTGTAAACGCATTCATTGCCTCAGGACGATAAAGGGTCAATGTCATAATGCCGTCATCATCAACCGATGTCTTAATTTCACTATAATTCATCATTTTCTCCTAAAATTACCCACAACCTCTGTGCTTGCCCTAGACAATAGGTCAGCTATAGTCTTCTTCGCAAGTCACTAATT
>CBFHJI010000114.1:0-2455 GCA_965656255.1 Alphaproteobacteria bacterium | reverse complement strand
GCTTAGAGCGTCTGGTTGATTTTCCTTAACATGCGCTTTCATCCATTCGGTTGTATCGGCAAGTGCGTCAAGCGCGTTATTAAGTTGATGTGCCATGTCCTGATAGGCTTTTTCATTGATGCTGGCACATGTTTTGGCTGTTTCCCGCATATCTTGAATGTAACGTTCAACAATGCCGCCATTATCGAGACTAAGTTTTCGGCCAATCAAGTCCATAGCTTGAATTCCGTTGGTCCCTTCATAAATCGTGAGAATGCGAGCATCGCGCACATGTTGAGCTGCACCGGTTTCTTCAACAAAGCCCATTCCGCCATGAACCTGGACACCAAGTGCGGCAACCTCGTTTGCAATATCAGTTGAAAATGCTTTTGACAAAGGTGTCAGGAGGTCGTTGCGTGCTTTCGCCTCGTCATCGCCTGTTTTTTCTGCCAAATCTGCATATACGGCATTTTCATAACAAATAGCCCGCGCCGCATCTGTTAGGGCACGCATTGTCATCAACATACGACGTACATCTGGGTGTTCGATAATGGCTGAAGACTCTGGGCTATTTTTATCGATACCCGGCGCTTTTCCTTGTTTGCGATCATTTGCATAATTTAGCGCGCCCTGAAGAGCAATTTCAGCGACACCGACACCTTGTAAGCCAACATGAAGGCGGGCATTGTTCATCATCGTAAACATGCATGCCATACCTTTGTTTTCAGCGCCAACGAGCCAACCTGTAGCTCCCTCGGTTTCTCCAAATGCCATGACACATGTTGGGCTTGCATGTATGCCAAGTTTATCTTCAAGGCCAATGCATTTTGCATCATTGCGTGCACCGAGACTGCCATCGTCATTTACAAAAAACTTCGGAACGATAAATAAGGATATGCCTTTCGTGCCTTCTGGGGCATTGGGTGTCCGAGCCAAGACAAGGTGAATAATATTTTCTGCCATGTCATGATCACCATAAGTGATGTAAATTTTAGTGCCTGTAATTTTATAACTTCCATCTTCTTGCGGTATGGCTTTCGTTTTAACGGCGCCCACGTCAGAACCGGCTTGGGGTTCGGTTAGGTTCATTGTTGCTGTCCACTCGCCCGAAATCAGCTTTGTAAGATATTTTTCTTTTTGTGCATCTGAGGCATGGGCCGAGATTGCTTCAATACCACCATTAGACAGCATGGCACATAGCTGGAAACCAATATTAGAGTTCATCATCTCCGTTACTGCATTTGACAATGCTAGAGGTAACCCTTGGCCGCCATACGCTTCAGGAGCTGCTAAAGTTGGCCAGCCACCGTCAACATATTGTTTATATGCTGACTTAAAACTCTCGGGCACTTTAACGCCATCATCCGTCAAATGCGCCCCGGTTTGGTCTCCGTCCCAGCTAATAGGCGCAACAACATTATTTGCTAATTTGGCTGCCTCTTCGAGAATGGCATCAACAAGATCCTCTGAAAGGTCTGGATAGGCACCGCTTTCTATCAGTCTGCCAAAGCCAGCTTCATGCATTAATGCAAAACGTATTTCTTCAACAGGTGCGCGGTATCTCATCACTCAAACTCCCAGATTGCTATATTTGGCCTTTATAGTAGCATAATACCCTGTTGAGTATAAGACTTTAGGTCGCATTGCTTATAAGAAAGCTATGATAATTAAGGTTTAAAATGGTTAATATTGTTCGGCGAAATGGTTATGGCCTTGCGAAGGAAAAACTAAAACATTGGATGGTTTTTAGCGTTATTTTGAGCGTAATTTGTGCATCTTATAGTTTTGCGCTAACCGCCGACCATGAAGACCCATGGCTTCTATGGGCACGATACACGGCTCGCTTATCTTTCCTTATGTTTCTTGTCAGTTATATTGCAGGCCCATTATCGGCGGTGAGTGCACAGCGGTTTCCAATATTTCTGCGTCATAACCGACGAAATATTGGTTTAAGTTTTGCGTTTCTTCATATTGTTCACCTTGCGGCTCTTGTGATTTACTTGGTGAAAATAGGCGAACGCCCTCAAAACTCTACTTTGATATTAGGTGGAGGTGCTTATGTTGCTATGTTGTTAATGGTTCTAACTTCCAATGATAATATGATCAGAAAGCTTGGCGCCAAATCCTGGTCAAGGCTACATCGGTTCGGCACTCACTATATTGCGTTAATTTTTGCTGTGACCTATGCAACTGGCGTTGTCAGCAATGACGGGGCATTGATCAATGTTACCAGATTGTTTCTTGTGCTTTTATTATGCGTCGTTATTGTGTTGCGCATATACGTATTTACAATGGAGCGGCGTGCACATGTCTGATTATTTAAGCTTCTCTCTCGAGGGCGAAAACGCAACCATCACACTAGATGATGGAAAAGCGAATGCTTGGGGTTTTGGAATGATGGCTGATTTGTCTGAAGCCATTGCGCAAGGTCAAAGCGAAGCAAAAACCATTACGCTACGCGGGCGCCCCAATATGA
>CBFHJI010000113.1:0-2482 GCA_965656255.1 Alphaproteobacteria bacterium | reverse complement strand
GTGGATCAAGCCCGGTCGTTTCCGTATCAAGAATGATTTCACGCATTTCTATTCCTATCAACCCAGGCGGTTTGCCAGGACGTGCCCTTCACGACCTTCTAGCTGTTTTAAGATATCGCGCACTTGTCGATGCGCGTCATCTACCGAAACAGAGCTATCAACAATAAAGTCTGCAAGCTCGCGTTTTTTCTCATCTGCAAGTTGCTTATTATAAATATCGTTAAACCGTTCTTCTGTCATATTTGGTCGCGCCAAGACGCGGGCGCGCTGAACCTCAAAGGGGGCGCTTACCACCACCACAACATCAACACGGTCCGTCGCACCAGTTTCTAACAATAAAGGAATATCCAATACGACGGCTGATTTGCCCGCGGCATAGTGAGTCTTTAAAAAACTAACCTGTGCCATGCCGGCCATAGGATGCACAATGGCCTCAAGCGCTTTCAGCGCCGTGTCATCCTTCAATACAATCGCTGCCAGTTTTTGCCGATCAATTGCACCATCCACAATTGCCTCTGGAAACAGATCACCAACGGGTTGAACAGCCGCTCCGTCTTTGGCGTAAAGCTCATGGACTGTTGCATCTGCATCATATACAGGCACACCCTCTTCCATAAAAAGTTTAGCGGTTTGAGATTTACCCATTCCAATTGATCCGGTTAATCCAATTAAAAGCATAATATTCCTTCCGCTTTATAACGTACTCAAAATTTGGTCACGTAACGTTTTATCGACCTCTGGGCGAACACCAAACCATTGTTCAAAAGCCGGAACCGCCTGGTATAAAAGCATGCCCAGACCGTCAACAGATTTAAGTTGGCGCGCCCGCGCCTGGGCTAAAAGAGGTGTTTCTAATGGGGCATAAACTATGTCGTAAACACAACCCGTCATATCTGTTAAGTCAATTTCAAGTGGAGCCTTACCAACCATTCCAAGGCTTGTTGTGTTAACCAGTAAATCACAATCAGCCAGCCCCGCACTTCGATCTGACCAATCGCCAATGCGGGTCTTTGGGGAGAGTTTGGCAATATCCTCCGCGCGGTCACGGCTTCGATTATAAATGTGAATTTCTGAAACGCCCGCCGCGTCAAGCGCAGCGACAATCGCCCGAGCCGCACCGCCCGCACCCAAAACATTGATGCTGGTGCCCGACCAGTCATAAATTTCCGATTGCGCGATAAGGTTTTCTATAAAACCATAGCCATCCGAATTATCGCCAATAATCTCTCCGCCCTCGAACGTCAATATATTCACAGCACCCAACTGTTGCGCGGTTTGGCTGAGCCGGTCTGCCGCGGCAAAAGCAGCTTCTTTATGCGGCGCCGTTACATTTGCTCCGCGCCAACCGGCATCCATAAGCTTTCTGAGTTCGGATTTAAAGTCACGGACAGGGTCAATGCCATAGCGGCCATATTGCGCATCTATATTATATTGTTGAAGCCAATAATTATGTATCTGCGGTGATCGCGATTGCGCCACAGGCCAGCCCAGAATACCTGCCTCATAATGGGTTAAGTCCGTCATGTTTGAATGATATCGTGTTTTCGCAGCTCTTCAAGCAGCGGCAAAAGAGGCAGCCCGAGTGTTGAAAAGTAATCACCCTCTATATGGGTAAAAAGCTGCGCGCCCATCGCCTCTAATCGATAACAGCCAACCGACGACAAAATACTATCACCCTCATTTTCAATATAGAGGTCTAAATATTCATCAGAAAAATGACGCATTGTTAAAGACACATGATTGGTGAAAGACCAAACTTCCTCACCATCGCAACATAGCGATAGACCATTTATTAAGTAATGCGTTTTGCCGCGCAAAAACATGAGGTTTGTCCGCGCCTCTTCGCGCGAGCGAGGCTTGTCAAACAAACGGTCCTCACACTGCAAGAGTTGATCCGCTCCCAAAATATAGCGGCCATCATTTTCGCACACGGCCAATGCTTTCGCTTTGGCTAAGGCACAGGCTAACTTTGCCGGCGCTCCTTGATGGCGGAGCTTTAGTGCATCTTCGTCAACGCCCGAAACGCGTTTTTCAAAAGCAACACATGCCTGGCGCAAAATGGTCGCGCGCGAAGCACTGCCAGATGCCAATATAAAGTTAGATTCAATCGATGTTTCGTTCATCGTCCATCTCCGCCAAGTCGCTCTGCTAAATGTTCTTGGTGCATATTTATAACAGTCGCCGCCACCTCTTCAATAGATCGCCGTGTCACATCAATGACCGGCCACCCCTTGCGCGCACATAATCTGCGCGCTTCGGTTATTTCGCGCTGTACATTTTCTGGGTCTATATAATCTGTTTCTTGGTTTTCATTTAGAGTGATAAGGCGGTTCTTCCGAATTTGCCTAAGACGCTCGGTTGATAACGTTAATCCAACGACCAGCGGCTTTGTCAAAGACAAAAGCTCTTCAGGCGGCTTGATGCCCGGGACAAGCGGAACATTCGCCGCCTTAAACCCCCGATTGGCCAGATACATACATGT
>CBFHJI010000112.1:0-2572 GCA_965656255.1 Alphaproteobacteria bacterium | reverse complement strand
TTAAAGTTTTCCGAAGGTCTGTGTCGGAGAGATTATCTTCAGGAGAGCTTGTGGAAGAGGCAAACCAAATCGAATAATCATCGTAAACACTATCAAGAGACTCGTGTGTGTTGGCTGCAAAAGCAGATTGCCAGTCGAGCCAATCGCCAATCGGCATTTCCATGGCTGCCGCCATTGCTTTATCATCAGGCACATGGCCAAGTTTTTGGGTGAGTTCTTTTTCGACTTTATTAGCTTTTTGCCGTATTTGGATTGTCGTACGGCATAAATTAGAGTTTTTACGTAAGTGATCCATCATCGCGCCACGAATACGCAAACTGGCATAGCTTGCAAATGTGGCACCTTCTTGTGGTGTGTATTTTTGTGCAGCTGTTATTAAGCCAAAATAACCAATTTGTACCAGGTCATCAATTTCAATGGCGGAACGCACGCGGCCATACGTATGCCAGGCAATCTTTTTAACCAAATTAAGATGGCTCTCAATGAGCTCATCAACACTTGGTGCTTGTTCAGCATATTGGGTGCGCGGGGTCATGAGGCAGCCTTAATTGAGGGCGAGTTTAGAAATGAGATGCCTTTAGGCGTATTGGCGGGAGCGTCAATAATCGCTTTGGCTATTTTTTGAAATGCAATGCTTTCTCGGCTTTCTTTTGTGCTCGCCATAATAGGTACGCGCGCAACAACAGATTTACGTAATGCTTGAGAGTAAGGCATGTGGCCAATATAGTTTAACTGGACATCAAGAAAACGGCTGGCAATATCCTGGAACCGCGAGAAATGATCTTTGGCTTCAGCCTCGCTATTGGACTGATTAACCAATATTGAAAACCGTTCGACGCCAGCCTCTAAATTTGCGGCCTTAATAAGTGCATAGGCATCCATGAAACTGGTTGGTTCGCCGACAAGAATAATAATTGGTTTTTCGCAAGCACTCACAAAGGCAATGGTGCTATCGGCCGCGCCAGCGGGAGCGTCGACCAATAAAACATCTGTTTCGTCTTGAAGCGCTGCCGTTGCCTGAATAATCCGATAACGTGTTTTGCTATCAAGGTTTAGCAATTCATTAAGCCCGCTGCCGCCTGCGATAAAGTTAAGGCCGTTTGGGCCTTTGCATTTTATATCATTTAACTGGTCTTTGCCTGACAACATGTCACTGATCGACTTGGCGGGGTTTATGCCAAGCATAATATGCGCGTTGGCCAGACCAAAATCAGTATCCATTAGACAGACTTTTGCACCGGTGCGCTGCAAAGCAAGAGCCAAGTTAACGGAAATGCTGGTTTTACCAACGCCGCCTTTACCACTTGCTACTGTAATTGATACTGCCATGATACGCTTTACTGCTCTTTACTTTACCAAATTCATGAGACTGCTTATCTGATTAGCAGTTCTCGTTAAGATATTGCGCCATTGCTTCTTCGCTGGCAATTGCCAAGCGGTCAATAAATGACCGTGACGCCGTTAAAAATGCAATTTTCGTGTCTAATTCACAAAAAGCCGATGCTTCTTCAGCAGCAATCTCACATTCGTCTAATTTTGTTAATGCAATTAATGCGCCATTACGATTGGTGAGGGCGCATTGTGAGGCGATTGCGCGTGCGCTACTTGTCCCTGGCATGGTCATAAATGTGACTACGGAATCGGCAGTTATGGACTGATCAAGCGCATCAAGAAGCGCTTCAACTTCACAAGCGTCTGCGTCGCAGTCAATGATCACGCGCCCGCGCATGGATTGGATGGTCATATCTATGTTTGCCATATGAATTTTATTGATTGGTAAATTCATCAAGCGCGCCTGATTTCTAAGTTCATTATTCGGGTTAGGGTTGGCCCCGCTAAATTCACCAAGTGCAATAGGCGTTAACGGATCTGACTCTAATAAAAGCGTCGCGAGCTTGCCGCAGAAGCTTGTTTTACCGCTCCCGCGCCCTCCAGTGACGACAATGACTTTGCTTGTTGCGAGCGTGTCCATGCAGTTGATTGAAATGGCTTGACTAAGTGCAGCCATGAATGCCACGCGGCCCTCATCGATTGACTTGCCCTCAAAGCTGTGACCAAAGCGTCTGATAACCTGATCGCTAAAGCCGGACTGCCGCAATTGCAGCGCAAGGCTTGGTCCCATTGACTGATCGATCAAACTGGTTTCGGTGATAACAAGCCCTTTTAATTGACGTTCAAAAGCCTGCATTTGTTCTGAAAGCTCTTGAATTTGATCCGATATTTGCCATGCATCTCCACCTGAAGGCGGTGCTAAAAGCGCATCCATTACGCTTGGTTTGTGCTTTCCAAGATGAGAGGTCTTTACCCCGCGTTTTGTTTCAGTGCGTGGTGCCGTGTCTACAAGGCGTGGGCCATTTGGGGCACGTTGATACGTGCTGGTATGTGATAGTTCTGGTTCATCACTGTCCTGCGCATCAACAATGCTAGTTGATTGAGCCGTTTGGCCGTCCTGCTTTTTTGCATTATTTGATGATGCGGCAGAGAATATATCCATAAAGGTTTCTGGTTTCTGACCTTCATTACGACGACGTCTGGGCGCTAATTGGCTGAATTGGTCCGTCGTTGCGCTAAT
>CBFHJI010000111.1:0-2575 GCA_965656255.1 Alphaproteobacteria bacterium | reverse complement strand
TTAATCGCCTGAGAAGTGTTGACTTGTTTGGCTGATATAAGCTCGCTATAAAGGGCTATGGTCAATATCATTAATACATTAGAGGGTAAGCGCCCACGCCACCCCGAGAAACAAAAAAACCCTGACAGCGCTATTTTGCGTAAGCCCGAATGGCTTCGCGTGAAGGCCCCGGGGTCAAAGCAATATGCTGAAACCAGAGCAATTGTGCATGAACATAATTTAGTAACCGTATGCGAAGAGGCGGCTTGCCCTAATATTGGGGAATGTTGGTCAGAACGACATGCGACTTTCATGATTTTAGGTGGGGTTTGCACTCGCGCTTGTGCATTTTGTAATGTAGCTACAGGACAGCCTGATAAGCTTGACCTAGCAGAGCCTGCCCATGTTGCCGATGCTGTTGCTAAACTCGGGTTGCGACATGTCGTGATTACGTCTGTTGATCGCGATGATCTCAGTGATGGTGGTGCCGAACATTTTGCTAAAACCATTCAAAATATTAGGTCTGTGTCACCTCAGACAACAGTCGAAATTTTAACGCCAGATTTTTTGCGAAAGCCTGGTGCGATTGAAACTGTCGTGGAGGCGGGTCCTGATGTGTTTAATCATAATCTAGAAACTGTGCCTCGGCTCTATTTGCCGATTAGACCCGGCGCGCGCTATTTTCATTCTTTGCGTTTGCTCCAACAGGTAAAAGAGCTGGATCCAACTATCTTTACTAAGTCAGGCCTTATGGTTGGGCTAGGGGAAACACGCGAAGAAATTATGCAGGTTATGGATGACATGCGCGCAGCAGATGTTGATTTTATTACGATTGGTCAATATTTGCAGCCGACGAGAAAACATGCACCGATTGATCGCTTTTGGACTCCTGACGAATTTGAAGGTTTGGCAACAATTGCGCGGTCAAAAGGATTTTTAATGGTTTCTGCATCGCCATTGACGCGATCGTCGCATCATGCCGATAAGGATTTTGAAGAACTTAAAAAGGCACGCTTGGCGCGCATGTCTTCAAAGAAAAGAAATGACTAAAATTAGCTTACAGCGTCAAAGCCCGTTCAGCGCAGATTTGATGTTTGCGATGGTCGCCGATATTGACCGTTACCATGAATTTTTGCCTTATTGTGTTGCTTCGCGCGTCAAAACGCGCACGACAGCGCCTGTGGGCGAGGGAGGGCAAGAGCTCCTCAAAGCAGAATTGATGATCCGTTATAAAATTGTTCAAGAAAGTTTTATGAGCAATGTGACCCTCGATCGCGCGCAAGGTGTCATCGAGGCGCGGCAAATGACTGGGCCGTTTAAGCATCTTTTTAATCAGTGGGTTTTTGAGGATAATGAAGTCGGCAGCACTATCGAATTTACCCTCGATTTTGAATTTCGCGTTCCGCTCTTGCGAAAAATCATAGCGCCGCTCATGGGGCGCGCTGTTGAAACTATGGTTGGTGCCTTTGAAGAACGCGCGCGCCATATATATGGCGACTAATCTATTTTTCAGATAAGCGATCACTTAACATTGCGATTGCTGCCTCGATGGTCGCGAGACGAACTGCGCTTCGTCCTATATCTCCAAAAAAATGTCGCTTATAGATGACGCCATTTTCCGTTGCTGTGGCCATGTCGACGGTGCCAACAGGCTTATCTGAGCTTCCACCACCTGGCCCAGCAACACCTGAGACGGCAACGGTAACATGGGCTGTTGTTTGATTAAAAAGGTTTTGAGCCATTGCTCTGACGGTATGTTCGCTGACGGCACCGTGTTCTTTCAATATATCGGCAGGGACATTCAAAACCTCTCGCTTGGCGCGATTGGAATAGGTGACAAAGCAACGGCCGACAACACGCGATGAACCGGGAACTTCAGTTAGCAATCCAGCGATGAGACCACCCGTGCATGACTCGGCCGTGGAAACGCGCCAGTGACGTTCGGCGCATGCTTCAAGAAAATCTTTTGTGCGTTCGATAAGGGAAGGGTCAAACATATGTGTCTCCAATTGGGTGCGTGTTAGATAAGTTGAAATGCCTGGGCGATGAGTAAAAGAAGAGCGGCCCAGCAGCCGGCAAAAATATCATCGAGCATAATGCCGTGTGGGCCGTGTAGTTTTTGATCTGCCCAACTTGCGGGCCATATTTTTGTAATATCAAAAAAGCGAAATAAAATAAACGCCGTGACATAACCCGTGAGCGTCGGTGGGGCTATGGCGAGGGCAAGCCATAAGCCGGCTACTTCATCAATGACAATCGCTTGCGGGTCGGCATACTGATCACTATCTTGATCAGAATCTTTCATGTTTTGTGAATGCGATAACCAAATGCGGCAGGCCCATAACCCAATAAAATAAGCAAAGCCAGCTGCAATAATAAGCATTTCATTTGGTAAATACTGCAAAAACACAAGTCCAATTGCAAAGCCAGCCAACGAGCCCCAACTGCCAGATGCTGGTTTAATAAGACCAGCGCCAAAACAGGTGGCAATTAAAACGCTGGGCGATAAAAATTTTAGCCCGGTGGGTATTGTATGTAATGCCATAAAGATGACTTTCTGCCTTTACAGTGTTTTAACGGATACGACAGCTTGTGC
>CBFHJI010000110.1:0-2883 GCA_965656255.1 Alphaproteobacteria bacterium | reverse complement strand
GAACCCTAAAGCCGCGGAGTTCAGTTCGATTAACTCTACATTTTCCATTTTCGCCAGTTCAGCATAAACGGGGGTTATGCGGGGTACGGCTATAATGTGGCGAATACCTGCCAAGGCCATTGCGCGTGAATAAGTGAGCAAGCTAATGCTAATGCCCCCAAGGCCGCGATCAGATGTGAGGGAAAAAATCGTCTTTTGCATTCGCCCTGTCTTTCAGGCGCGCCAACGCCGTTTCCCATAAATTTATTAATTTTAATCATAGGCTTTGCCCCGCATTTTGACAATATGCTCGGCGCTTTCACGCACTGGCAAAATCTATGACGTCACAATCTGTGCGCCTTCTTCTCGGCTGTTGCATCATCCAATCCAAGAATTCAAAAATTATGATGATGTGGTCTAGGCTTTCGCCATTTTAGATTATTGCCAAACAATGATCGGTTTTCCTTACAAAAATTAGGCTCTCTCCGCACGTCTCCTCTGTCCTTTAAAATAGTGGTCTTAATGGTCATAAGGAACAAAAGATGGCAGATGATATATTTTCAAACCGTATAGTGGCGGCAAGTGATCCGGCGCAGGCCGCTAAATTAGTGGTTCCCAGCGATACGATAGATCTCACAAATGTTTCACGTGCACTTTATATTGGTCGTACGGGCGATGTGAGCGTTGTTATGGTGAGCGGTCAATCCGTCTCTTTTACAGATGTTGCTGCGGGTACAATATTGCCGCTTCGCGTCCAAAAAGTGAATGCTTCAGGGACGACGGCCTCGGAGATTGTGGCGCTGTGGTAGGGCATATTGGGTTTAAAATAATGCATAGTGCCCATTTAGTGTCTTTGCGCCGCCACCGTTTTGTTGGTGATGAGGGGGAGGCTTCTGAATTAACCCCAGATATAGCGATTAATTCCCATCCTGATTCGAGTGCTGAAGCTGACACAAGCTCTGATGCTGATACGAGCTCTAATACTGATACGAGCTCTGAAACTGATACGAGCTCTGAAACTGATACGAGCTCTGAAACTGATACGAGCTCTTCTTCGGATCTGGGGGGTGGTTCAGATTCAGACTCTGGATCAAGCACTCCCACAGTCACTGCATCAACGTCTCAAGACGTTACAAATGACGCCTTTACACCATCAGAACTTGATGGGCTTGTCGGATGGTTTGATGCATCAAATTATAGCGCGCTAACCTTAAGCGATAGTGAAGTCACAGCGGTTAATAATCTAGCTGGTGACAATCATTTAAGTAGCTCTTCAGATGGCGGTCCCAATTATGTGGAAGCGTGTTCTGTCGCAAATGGCCTATCTGCTTTTGAGTGGCCTAATCTAGAAAATCGTGTCGGTTTAGAATTTGCAGAGGAGCTTACCGTTCAAGATATTTTTATCGTTCTAGCTTATGGCGCGGGAGATGAAACTGAATTTGCTAACTATAATACAATCATGACCGATAAAAGTGCTCTTAAAGGTACAAGTTCTAATCGGATTATCGGCATGCGCGGGGTCAGTTCTTTATCCTCTGCAAACCTGCCTGAGGATTCAAGCATCCGTTTAAACGGTGAAGAATCAACGGTAAGTATATTGCCTCTTCCATTAAGTATTTTGCAGATAAGCATGCCTTCAGGGTTTCCAGCTTATAATTTGGGCGGAAAAAATTTTTCTAGCGCCCGTGCCTGGCGCGGCCCCATGTGCGAAATACTCCTTTTTGATGTGACTTTGTCAGATGCAGATGTGACGGCGGTCACAGAATATTTGTCAAGCAAGTGGTCGATAAATTAGATGAAGCTAAAATATTAAGAGAAAGAAAAGGCGGGCCTTTCCCGATATATGACCATGAAAGACGAAATCACATATTCTTCAGCGGTTAAGCTTGCAGCCTTTGCTTTTGTTCTCAGCTCAGAAAATCAGATTGTCGCCTTATGTCTTTTGGTGGTGGTTGTGTCAGCATCCGCAGCAACGATGAGTCCAGGGCAAATTGATATTGCCAATCGCGCAAAACGTTTTGTCTGCGCGTCTTTGTTGGGTGTTGCTGCGCTCTTGGGCTTTGTCATGACAGGCTATGACCCGGTTTATTATATGGCTGCCTTTGTGATTTCATTTGTGGTTGCCTTTGCGCCAGAGATTTTAAAAGCGGTTCTAAAAAATAGGTTAGGAGGTATAAAGTGATTGATTTTTTGATGAGCCAAACATCAGTGTCAGGTTTCTTAATGGTGCTGGTGTTAATGCTATGTTGTTTTTATCTCATCCTTGTTGGAGGTGACCGACATCTTAATCAAGACGCCAAATATAAAATATTTGTGATTGCGGGGAGTTTCGTTGTTTTGGAATTAGCTCAACTCATCATCGGGAGTTTGCCGAATTTTATGCTGATCGGTAGCGGTATACTGTATTTCTCGCTGATCATTCATTCTGTCCAAGGACGAAATGCGTGGCATTTACTTCACTCATAAACTCTTAGATTTTCGTCGATTAAAAATATATGGTCTTAATAAGAAGAGAATAAATAAAATGATTAAAGCACTTATGGGTCAAGCTGCTGCTCAGCCGATTGAGGCAATTGGAAATGTTTTTGATCAATTATTCACGTCGGAGGAAGAGCGAAAAGCGGCTGAGATTATGATGCTGAAAATCGCCCAACAACCTCAAATTTTACAAGCGGAGATTAATAAGATTGAAGCAAGCCATCGCTCTCTTTTTGTGGCTGGCTGGCGACCATTCACGGGCTGGGTGTGCGGTATCGCGCTGGCCTATCATTTTATTCTGCGCGATATAGTTGTTCTTTTTATCCCGCCCCTTGCATTGCCAAATTTAGAAATTGAAACATTGACGACGGTTATGTTTTCTCTCTTAGGTCTTGGTGGTTTACGCACCTATGAGAAATTAAATGG
>CBFHJI010000109.1:0-2980 GCA_965656255.1 Alphaproteobacteria bacterium | reverse complement strand
TAAACACACTTGTAGCTTATGGAATTGTTCGTGAAATCAAACCCAAAGGAAGACCTTCAATGTATGAGACTCGAACAGGCGACAATCATCATCATCTTGTGTGTCGGCATTGTCAGACAATTAACGATGCCGATTGTTTAGATGTCGCCCCTTGTTTAAAGCCAAAAGATAGCCACGGGTTTGTTATCGATGAAGCGGAAGTCATTTTATGGGGCACCTGCCCTGAATGCCAAACCCAAAATAAAATATAAAAATAGGAGAATATTATGAGTAAATGCCCAGTAATGCATGGTGGCAACACCACAGTCACACCAACAAATATGGATTGGTGGCCGAATGCACTTAATCTTGATATTTTGCACCAGCAAGATACGAAGACAAATCCACTTGATAAGGATTTCAATTATCGAGAGGCTGTTAAAACCCTTGATGTTGAAGCTCTCAAGAACGACTTAAAAGCATTAATGACCGACTCTCAAGAATGGTGGCCGGCTGATTGGGGGCATTATGGTGGCCTTATGATCCGTATGGCTTGGCATTCGGCAGGTTCTTACCGAGTAGCCGACGGACGCGGCGGTGCCGCAACTGGTAATCAGCGTTTTGCACCGCTCAATTCTTGGCCAGATAATGTGAACCTTGATAAAGCGCGCCGCTTACTTTGGCCAATAAAGAAAAAATATGGAAATAAAATAAGCTGGGCAGACCTCATGATATTGGCCGGCAACATGGCATATGAATCGATGGGTTTTAAAGTATTTGGCTTTGGCTTTGGCCGAGAAGACATTTGGCACCCTGAAAAAGATATTTATTGGGGCGCAGAAAAAGAATGGCTTGCTAAGGATCGTTACGACGAAAAGACGAGCGATTCACTTCAAAATCCGCTTGCTGCCGTTCAAATGGGATTGATTTATGTGAACCCAGAAGGCGTTGATGGTAAACCTGACCCTCTCAAAACAGCGCATGATGTTCGTGTGACTTTTGCCCGTATGGCGATGAATGACGAGGAAACAGTTGCCTTAACAGCTGGCGGACATACAGTTGGTAAATGTCACGGTAATGGTGACGCGAGCTTACTAAAAGCTGAACCTGAAGGGGCTGATATTGATCAACAAGGTTTAGGCTGGCACAATCCACAAGGATCTGGCAATGGCTCAAATACGGTATCAAGTGGTCTTGAGGGTGCATGGACAACAAATCCTACCAAATGGGATAATGGCTATTTTCATCTCCTCCTTAATTACGAGTGGGAGTCAAAGAAAAGTCCAGCAGGCGCTAATCAATGGGAACCCATCAATATTCGGGAAGAAGATAAACCGGTTGATGCTCATGACCCAACCATTCGCCGCAATCCAATTATGACGGATGCTGATATGGCTATGGCGAAAGACCCTGAATATCGCAAAATATCTGAGAAATTCTATAATGATCCAGACTATTTCTCAGAAGTATTTGCGCGGGCATGGTTTAAACTAACTCACCGTGATTTAGGTCCCAAACTACGCTATATCGGACCCGATGTGCCAAAAGAGGATCTTATATGGCAGGATCCTATTCCAGCAGGGCGCGATGATTATGACGTGATGGCTGCAAAAGCTGCTATTGCCCAAAGCGGTCTTACCCCCACGGAAATGATCACCACAGCTTGGGATAGTGCCCGCACGTTCCGCAGCTCAGACATGCGTGGCGGTGCCAATGGTGCACGCATTCGCCTAGCGCCTCAAAAAGATTGGGAAGGTAACGAACCAACCCGCTTGGCAAAAGTGCTCGATGTACTTGAGGGCATTGCCGCAAGCACAGGCGCGAGCCTTGCTGATATCATTGTGCTTTCTGGCAATGTTGGTATCGAGCAAGCTGCAAAAGCGGCTGGGCATGATGTTTTGGTGCCTTTTACACCAGGACGAGGTGATGCAACCGAGGCAATGACGGATGCAGAATCCTTTGAACCGCTCGAGCCTATCCATGACGGTTATCGCAATTGGTTGAAGAACGACTATGAAGTAAGCGCAGAAGAACTCATGCTCGATCGAACACAATTGATGGGGCTTACAGCGGCGGAAATGACTGTTCTCGTGGGCGGCATGCGCGTTTTAGGCACCAACTATGGCGGCTCAAAACATGGCGTGTTTACACATCGCGAAGGCCAACTCACAAATGACTTCTTTGTAAACTTAACCGATATGAAATTCACATGGGAGCCAAAAGGCAAAAACCTATATGAAATCATTGACCGTAAGACTAAAGAGACCGTCTGGACGGCAACGCGTGTAGACCTTGTCTTTGGGTCAAACTCCATTTTGCGCTCATATGCTGAAGTCTATGCGCAGGATGATAACAAAGAAAAATTTGTAAGAGACTTTATCGCCGCATGGATAAAAGTGATGAACGCAGATCGCTTTTAATAAGCTCGAAACAAATAAATAACGGATGGCTGTGGCCGCTTCGGCGCCACGGCCATTTTTATATGCTCAGCATCATATCGCACACATAAGAAACTTAATTTGTTTGCATTCTGGCGAATGGCGCTGGCAGAGGACGCTATCGCGACATTAAGAGTTTCAAATCAATTTTAGACAACACTGGAACCTCTGGCATGACCGTCCATGTTGTACATCATTTGCACCACCGCATTCCGCATAATCTCACGGTAAAAGCATTCAGAGAAATGCTGACGATTTTGCAGGCCCTCAATGTTGACCTTGCGGCCATTAACCGGTTCGGCCCCCTTGCATCATCGCTAATTCATCCTTGTCAAAATGTCGCAAAAGCGTCAGTCTGAAGCTAGGTTTTAGATGGAGGGAAAAATGAGCCAAGCTTCAGAAACCAAACTCAGCGATTTGCCATTGTCGCAAATCGACTTGTCGCGTCCCGAATTATTCACCGATGAAGAAATTTTAGAAACCTTTAAACGATTGCGCGAAGAAGACCCTGTTCATTATTGCGCTGATGGTCAGTTTGGCCCGTTTTGGTCAATCACCCGCTA
>CBFHJI010000108.1:0-3003 GCA_965656255.1 Alphaproteobacteria bacterium | reverse complement strand
ACTGGTAAAGCAGTTAAAAACTCTTGGTTGTATATTTCGAATAGTGCTCTTTGGTTAGAGGTTGATCCTTTGCCTGTTGCTGAATCTGGCCATGCGATGGTTACTGTTGGGGCAGATACATTTATTATTGGTACATATTCTGGCAAATTATTGCGGTTCGACGCTTCTAAACAATCCTGGGATATTATAATGGATTTACCGCGTCCAACAAAGACGGCTTCGGTAACAACAGATGGCACTTCCATTTTTGTCAGCGCAGATGAAGGCCAGGTTTGGCGTTATGATGTTAAGGAAAAACAATGGACAAGCTTACCTCCTTTACCCCAAGCTGTGTCGTCGGGCGCACTTTTGCAAGTTAATGGAAAATTACATCACGTTGGCGGTGTCGATAAAGCTAGCGAAAACGCCACTGAGGCGCATTGGGTTTTAAATGGCAGCAAATGGCAAGCCGCCACTCCTTTACCGCAACGTCGTCACAATATGGCTTCAGCCGTAGTTGGCGATGCGGCTTATATTATTGGAGGCGCTTCTGGCAGTGGATTTTTTAGCTATTTCACTGGATCAGATTATTTATACAAATATGAGGATTAAGGCGAGCGAGGCTGGCCTTTGATCGAGATGCTTGAGTTTTTAGCGGGTCTATTTGTGGTTTAATTGTAACGGTGATTTATGGCTCTGAATTTGTTGAAATTATGCGTTGGGGCAAAGTCGATTGATGACTTAATCGCTTGGCAAAACCAATTGCAAAGAACCTATGGTCGCGTTTTTCATACGACACGGATGGTGCCAAAGCGCGATGGTGAATTATTGGATAATGGATCAATTTATTGGGTCATCAATGGGCAAATTCAATGCCGCCAAACTTTATTAGATATTGAAGTTTTTAATGACCGGCTGGGCAAACGCCGATGTCATCTTATTCTGGATCCAAGCCCAATTTTAACGCGGATAAGGGCGCAAAGGCCTTTTCAAGGGTGGAGATATCTCACGTCGGCAGACGCACCTTCAGATTTAGCAGCAGGTGCTGAGATTGAACAAGATATGCCAGATGAGATGCGTGCCGAGCTATCGGCTTTGGGGCTGATCTAATTTTTCATTTTTTAAGCAATATGCCCATTGTGAGAAAACAGCTCAGATTGCTTCCATATTATCTAGAAGTCTCACTTCCCCTAATCGTGCCACAATTAAAGCGCGGCGTTTTGTCGTTGTGGCATTTGGTTCGGCAAGGCTGTCAGCATCACGAATGCAGGCATAATCAACAGCACTAAAACCGGCCTCTAAAAGTGCTCTTTTGGCATCTTCTTCAGCCACGTGATGTGCGGCTGTATTATTGGCAAGTGACTGCAAAATAATATTGAGCTTTGCTGCAATTGCGCGTTGCTCGGGGGATAAATAGACATTGCGCGATGACATAGCCAGTCCATCAGCTTCGCGCATTATAGGGCCGGATATAATCTCTATTGGAAGATCAAGATCAAGAACCATTTTTCGTATCACAAGAAGCTGCTGATAATCTTTCTCACCAAAAATTGCGACATTGGCGAGACTTTGCATAAAGAGTTTTAAAACAACAAGGCTAACGCCCTTAAAGAAGTGAGGGCGTTCATCTGTTTCCAAACCCGAAGAGGGCCCTTCAACATGAATGCTGGTGTTGAAGTCTTTTCCATACATTTCGGCTACAGATGGTATGAAGACAAGATCGGCTTTTGTTGTTGCGAGTTTCTCAATGTCACTTTCTTGAGTTCTGGGATATTTGTCTAAATCTTCATGAGCAGAGAATTGTGTTGGGTTCACAAAGATGGAGACAATAATTCTATCTGCTTTATGTGATAATGCTTCTACAAGTGAGAGGTGGCCGTCATGGAGCGCCCCCATTGTTGGCACAAGGCCCACTTTTAATCCGCTTTTTTGCCAATCTCGAACAATATCGCGCATTCCATTAATATGATGGACAATAATTGGATTGGACATTTGCTTAAGCCCCAAGGTTAAAGTTAAAGCTCATAGGACGTGTTAATTGGCCATATCCAAGATGCGAGAGGGTGACGCCGCGCCCGGTATCGCCAACACCGGTCCATCCCAAGGCTGGATCGAGATAGTCGCATCTGTTCATGAAAAAAGTACCTGTCTTTATTTGTGTCCCGATGGCAAGTGCCGCATCGCGGTCTTGTGTCCATACTGATGCGGTTAATCCGTAAGGGCTATCATTCATCAGCTGAATGGCCTGATCATCATTTTTAACGGGCATAATGCCGATGACGGGGCCGAATGTTTCCTCGCTCATAATACGCATTGAGTGGTCGACATTAATGAGAATTTGTGGCGCCATATAGGTGCCTGTCGGGTTTTGGACTTCTTGGAATTGATCGGGGTTGATCAGAGCCGTTGCGCCTTTATGGCATGCGGCATCAATATCGGCTTGAATATTCTCAGCTGCTTTTTTATTGATAACCGGCCCAAGAGTGGTTGTGGGGTTAAGCGGGTTTCCAAGTTTGTATTTTTGGGTAACAGCAACAGCGCATTCGAGAAATGTATCGTAAATGCTTTCGTCGACATAAATCCGTTCAATGCCGCAGCAAGATTGACCACTATTAAAGAATCCGCCATCGACAAGGTTGTTCACTGCAGTTTCAAGATCCGCATCGGCGCGGACATAGGCGGGGTCTTTGCCACCTAATTCAAGGCCAACATTAATAAAATGATTTTGTGCGCTTGCTTGAACGGCACGTCCACCTGCAACCGAACCCGTAAAGCTGACATGAGCGACCTCAGAGGCACCAATTAGTTTGGACGATTGATCATGGGTAAGAACCAAATGGGTGAATAAACCCTCGGGAAAACCGACTGATTGTGCCGCCATAGCTAGCGCTTCGCCGACAAGGAGTGTTTGTTGGGCGTGCTTTAATAAGACACTATTGCCTGCCATAAGCGCTGGGATGATCGAGTTGACAGCGATTAGATAAGGGTAGTTCCATGCGGCAATGACAAAAACCACCCCCAAGG
>CBFHJI010000107.1:0-3109 GCA_965656255.1 Alphaproteobacteria bacterium | reverse complement strand
GCGCAGAGTTTAGATAATATTTCAGGGACGAGCCAAGGCGCCGTTAAAGACGGCATTGAGTCTCAGGCTCGAATTGATAAATTAGATGATGAAACCGCTGCTTTGGTACGTGAATATCGTGCAGCCCTCGTGCAATTGCAGTCATTGCGCGAATATAATGCGCAGCTTGAAACACTTATTAAGTCGCAAAAAATCGAAATGGTATCCATTCGAAAACAAATCGAAGATGTGACCAATGTGGATCGCAGCATTGTCCCACTTATGTTTCGGATGATTGATGCGTTGGAACAATTTGTGAAACTTGATGTGCCGTTTATGATTGATGCGCGTAAAATGCGAATTGATAATTTGCGCGAATTAATGGCACGCTCTGATGCCAGCCCCGCTGAAAAATATCGTAAGATTTTAGAAGCCTATGAAATTGAAAATGAATATGGGCGGACCATCGAAGCCTATGAAGGCCAGATGGGCATTGGGGGTGAAGAGCGGACCGTAGCGTTTTTACGTATCGGTCGTGTTGCTTTGATTTACCAATCCCTGGACGGTGATTTGAGTGGCGCTTGGTCACAAGCTGAGCGCGCTTTTCAAGACCTTGATGGTGATTTTGATTCAGAAATCCGAAGCGCGCTTCGAATTGCGAAGCAACAAGCGGCTCCAGATCTCATGATCATCCCACTTTCACGAAACGCCAATTAAGGATGTTGATTATGTCATTTTATTCAAAATTAAAACTTACTCTAGTGTCTGGCATTATCGCATCATCATTTGTTATTGGGTCGGCTTATGCCCAGGCTCAGACTGAGTCTCAAGACGATGCCGTCACGCTGCAGCAACTTCTAGATCGTGTCCGAGATGGTCGGGCGCGCGATCAGGATGCTTTTAAACAGCGTGAACAAGAATTTTTGTCAGATCGTAATAAGCAAAGGTCATTGCTTCGCAATACCCAAGCTAAAATCAAAGCCGAAGAAGCACGAAGCGAGCGTTTGGAAAAAGCGTTTAACGAAAATGAACTTAAACTTGCTGAGCTTGAAGGTTTGTTGAATGAGCGTTTAGGTGTTTATGGAGAGCTCTTTGGGATTGTTCGGCAAGTTGCTGGGGAAACCAAAGCCCAAATCGAAGAGAGTTTAATTTCTGGTGAGCTTAAAGATCGCTCTGAGCCATTAGCTAAATTGGCAAAGACCAAAGGCCTTCCGGAAATGAAGCAGCTCGAAGAATTGTGGTTTGCGCTGCAGCAGGAAATGACTGCGCAGGGCGAAGTTAAGTCTTATGATGCTGAAATTATTAATCTCGATGGCACAATCCGCACCGGTAATGTTATGCGTGTCGGGCCGTTTACGGCCTTTAGCGACGGTGATTTTGTGCGCTATGCGGGTGAGGGACGTTATGCCGATTTAGGACGTCAACCGCCCTCACGCTTTGTGAGTGCGGCTGATGATCTTGCGGATGCGGATGCAGGCGAAATTTCTGCCGGTGTTGTTGATCCATCTCGCGGAGCAATTTTGAATTTATTCTTGCAGATGCCGACTTTGCTAGAACGCGTGAACCAAGGTGGACTTGTTGGTTACATTATCGTTGTTCTGGGCTTTTTGGGTGTCGCTTTGGCTATTGAGCGTATTGTTTCCTTATCGCGTATGGCAAAAATGGTGCGTGAGCAATTATCTGCTGGAACAGCTGTTTCTGGTGATTCACCTCTTAGCCGTGTCTGGCAATCTTATGAGGCGAATAAGTCTGTCGATGTAGAGACTTTGGAGCTTAAACTTGATGATGCCATTTTAAAAGAAATGCCAGCACTCGAGCGTGGTTTATCATTGCTTAAATTGTTATCGGGTGTGGCGCCGCTTCTAGGGCTTTTGGGAACGGTGACAGGTATGATCCTCACATTCCAAGCCATCACACTATTTGGAACGGGTGATCCAAAGCTTATGGCAGGCGGTATTTCTCAAGCCCTTGTCACGACGGTTTTGGGTCTTGTTGTTGCTATTCCAATTCTGCTTTTACATGCCGTTGCATCAACACGGTCGCGAGAGATTGTCCAAGTTTTGGAAGAGCAGGCCGCAGGTTTGATTGCAGCACATGCTGAAAAAGCAAAGAAATAGGCTCGGGTCATGGCGTTTTCTGACATCATTTGGATGTTTCTAAATCCGTTTGAAGCTTTCCGCGGGGTTCGTGACTTTCTCGAACTCGGCGGAACAGTTCTGATGGTCATTATGGTTGTGACAGGTTTATTATGGTCACTTATTTATGAGCGTTATAGCTTCTTACGAAACGGCTTTCCCGTGCTTGCTGAGTTTTATCGTGAGCAGTGGCGGTCACGTAAGGAACATAAGAGCTGGATGGCTCATCAAATTAGACGCCAATACATTAGTGATGTGCGCTTACAGGCAAATAGAAATCTGACCTATATTAAAGTCTTGGTTGCTTTAGCGCCATTTCTTGGTTTGCTAGGGACTGTAACAGGCATGGTTGAGGTATTTGATGTTATGGCCATTACAGGCTCAGGAAATGCGCGGGCTATGGCATCGGGTATTTCGAAAGCAACCTTGCCAACAATGGCTGGCATGGTTGTGGCTCTGTCTGGTCTGTTTTTTACAGCCAGTTTGGAGCGTCGCGCCGCAATAGCCGTTAATCACGTAGAAGACGAATTGCTATTAACCGATTGATCGGTTTGGAGGATTTTATGCGCAGAAGAAGAGCAAGACCCGAGGAAGATACAAGCATTGATATGACACCGATGCTCGATATCGTGTTTATTATGCTGATCTTTTTCATTGTTACAGCGACTTTTGTAAAAGAGAGCGGTATTGATGTGACGCGCCCAGATGCTGAAACATCGGTCAAGCAATCGCGCGTAGGGATTTTGATCGCGATCAATGACAATAATGAGGTATGGATTAACCGTCGTCAGGTTGATTTAGCTGCCGTTCGCGCGAATGTCGAACGCTTACACGCGGAAAACCCGCAAGGTGGCGCCGTTATTCAAGCAGATAAACGCGCCCAAACGGGTATCTTGGTTGATATTATGGACCTAGTGAGATTGGCTGGGGTGAATTCAATTTCGATTGCGGCTGAGGAAAAATAATGCCGATTACGCAAACGAGCATTATACGGA
>CBFHJI010000106.1:0-3255 GCA_965656255.1 Alphaproteobacteria bacterium | reverse complement strand
ATGATCGGCTTTGTGGCGACAATCATTTTGCTCGTCGGCTCGATCATTGGAACCGGACAAATTCTTTGGTCACAATATTATATTGGCTGAAGTTTTCTCTATAAATAATAAAAAAAGATAAGGATCATTGCAATGTCGACGATGTCTCTTCACCCTTTAACCGGAGCATGTGGTGCTGAAGTTTCTGGTGTCAGCTTGAACTCTCTGTCGAATGAAGCGTTTTCCGATATTCATGATGCGCTTGTAGAATATGGCGCTCTCTTTTTTCGCGATCAACATATTACGCTAGACGAACAAGTTGCTTTTGGTCGTCGATTTGGCGCGTTGGAAGTGCACCCTATCGTCGATGGTATGAAAGACGCGCCTGAAATCACGCGTGTTTTAAAGCCTGCTGGAGAGAGTGCCAGTTTTGGAACTGGATGGCATACGGATAATTCCTTTTTTGCGGAGCCAAGTATGGGCTCGGTTCTTTATGGCAAAACCATACCGCCCTTTGGTGGTGATACGCTCTTTGCAAACCAGTATTTGGCTTATGATCGCTTGTCCGATGCCATGAAAGCGATGCTGGATGGTTTGAATGCGGTTCATTCTGCGAGCCGCGCCTATACGACGGACAGCACGAAAGAAAAATATGCTAAAAATGCAGCGATTACCTACACTTGGGATGACAGTATTTTAGACGAGGTCATTCACCCGGTTGTGCGTACACATCCCGTGACAAAGCGAAAAGCGCTATATGTGAATGATATGTTTACATTACGCTTTGAGGGTATGAGCGAAGCTGAATCGCAACCTCTTCTCTCCTTCTTATTTCAGCATGCAACCAAACCTGAATTCTGTTGTCGATTCCGGTGGACGGAAAACACTGTCGCTATTTGGGATAATCGATGCATGCAACATTATGCGGTCGATGATTACAAAGATTATGAGCGCCTTATGTTTCGGGTTACCATCGAGGGTGATAAACCTTTTTAGACGGCCTTAGAAGACTTGGTTTCGTTTTAAAATTGAGGTTGATATGCGGTTTCTCATTATTGATGGCTACGATAAGCCTGCGCGCAACGAGCTCGTCCAAGCAGGTGCTAGCTTGGCAGGAACGCTTTATAAGGAGATGCTCCTCGCGCATCGCCCGCAAGCGCATATTGATGTGATCACTCCAGCAGATGCTGATTGTGACCTACCCGACTTATCCTCTTATGGTGTGATGTTGTGGACGGGTTCGAGTTTGACGGCTTATGACGCTGTTCCAGCTGTTCAGCGCCAAATCGAATTGGCGCGAGCTGGCTTTAACCTTGGTCTTAAGGCATTTGGCTCATGTTGGGCGTTGCAAATTGCGACAATTGCAGCAGGTGGATCTGTCCGCAAAAATCCGAATGGACGCGAATTTGGTCTGGCGCGTAAGATTACACTCACACCGCAAGGCCAATCCGACCCGGTCTTTGCTGGTAGACATTATGCATTTGATGGGTTTTCAAGCCATTTTGATGAGGTGGATAGATTGCCTGAAACAGCTCAATTGCTTGCTGGAAATTTTCATACAAGGGTTCAGGCTGCGCGTATTTTTTTCGGCAATGGTGCGTTTCTTGGTCTTCAGTATCATCCAGAATATAATCTCGCAGAAATTGCGGCGTTAGCGCGGTTTAGGGCGCAGGGATTGGTGTCAGAGGGTCGTTTTGATAATTTGGATGAACTAACTGTATTTGATAATGAAATTAGTAGTTTAGGTAAAAATTATAATCTTAAATATGCATGGAAATATGGTGTTGATGACGATGTCTTAGATCCTCAAATTCGCCAAAATGAATTTAAAAATTGGCTCATGAGCATGGGGCTTTAAGGAGTCTCGTAGAGACTTCAGCTTATTCTTTAAGAAAAATATTTGATTTTCTATTGTTCTTCTATGTCGCCAGCAGCTTGTTGAACTTTAAAATGCGCATAGAAAGCGTCAAAACGACCTTGTTCAATGGCGGTTCGCATTTGTGCCATTAAATCCTGATAAAATGCCAAATTATGCCAACTTAATAGCATTGATCCCAAGAATTCGCCGCAACGATGCAAATGATGAAGATAGGCGCGCGAATAGCTGCTGCTGGCTGGGCATGACATATTTTCGTCCAGTGGGCGTGGATCTTTGGCGTGACGTGCGTTTTTAATATTAATTTTACCCCGCCAGGTATAGGCGGTTCCATGCCGGCCGGCGCGTGTCGGCATGACGCAATCAAACATATCAATGCCGCGACGAACAGCTTCAACCAAGTCATCTGGCGTGCCGACGCCCATCAGATATCTCGGTTTTTCACGCGGCATTACGGGAATAGTAAAATCGAGCGTGCGCAGCATTTCGCTTTGCCCCTCGCCCACTGCCAGGCCGCCAATGGCGTATCCGTCAAACCCAATATTTTGCAATTCAGCGATACTTTTATGCCTTAGATCTTCGTAAATACTGCCCTGCACAATGCCGAATAATGCGTCGCCCTCACCTTTGTCATATTTTAAAAATGCTTTTTTAGAGCGTTCTCCCCAACGTAAAGAAAGCTCCATGCTTTTTTGGGCCACTTCATGGGTTGCTGGAAATGCTGTGCATTCGTCTAATATCATGCGGATATTGGCGCCAAGAAGGGTTTGGATTTCAATACTGCGTTCGGGAGTTAAGTGATAAGTGCGGCCATCAATGTGACTTTGAAAAGAAACGCCGTCTTCCTTTAGTTTGCTGAGCTTAGACAAGGACATCACCTGAAAGCCCCCGCTATCTGTCAAAATAGGTCCATCCCATTGCATAAAGTGATGTAGGCCACCTAGTTCTGCAACTTCTTCAGCGCCCGGCCGTAGCATGAGGTGATATGTATTCCCTAGGATTATATCTGCTCCCAAGTCTCGGACTTGGTCTGTATACATGGCTTTGACAGTGCCCGCCGTGCCAACGGGCATAAAGGCGGGTGTTTGAATATCCCCGCGTATTGTTTTTATAAGGCCGCGGCGCGCTTGGGCGTCTTCCGCAATAATGTTAAATTTCATATAACATTATCTCCCAGATCGTTTTTCTCTAAGAAACATGCGTCGCCATAAGAATAAAAGCGGTAACCGCTGCGAATAGCATGCGCATAAGCATTGCGAATATTTTCTAATCCAGCAAGTGCGCTCACCAGCATGAGGAGCGTTGAGCGAGGCAGATGGAAGTTTGTAATGAGTGCATCAATTACCTGAAATTTGTAGCCAGGATAAATAAAAATTCTGGTGTCTCCTTCAAAGGGCCGC
>CBFHJI010000105.1:0-3313 GCA_965656255.1 Alphaproteobacteria bacterium | reverse complement strand
CCAACTTTTGGGCGTTCGCATATGATGGTAATGTCTGCATTAATCAATGATGCGGATTTTTCATGCATTTTTTGAACAGCGAATGTTACAAATTCTGATGAGTCTCTGTTTTTGTTGATTGCTGAGCCTGGTGGAAAATGTGCACCAATATCATCAAGTGCAAGTGCCCCAAATAACGCATCACACAAAGCATGTAACCCGACATCTGCATCAGAGTGGCCGGCGAGACATTTGTCGTGAGGAACGTCAATGCCGCATAAGCGAATGTGGCTGGCTTCCTGGGTGTGATCAAAAGCGTGAACATCATATCCAAACCCTGTTCGGGTTTCACCGCTTGAAACATATTTGGACATGAAGTCTTCCTCATGGGTTAGTTTTATATTCTTAGTATCTCCTAAGAATGTAACAAGTTTGAGTTTTGCTGCCTCAGCAATGGCTGCATCATCAGTATGGTTGTCCTTATGTTTTGCCGCGAGGTGGGCAGCTTTAATCTTTTTGTAGAGAAAAAACTGAGGGGTTTGAGCGCGGACGATGGTTGCTCGGTCAATTGTCTCAACAATTTGATTTTTCTTCACACGCTTTACTGTGTCGGTGATTTCAATTGTGGGGATCGCGCCATATGTATTTTTGGTCGCTTGCGCCAGAGCGTCAAAGCCACGATCTATTAGTGAATGTTCAACATAGGCGCGCGCAGCGTCATGGATAAGGACGATGTTGGGGTTAAACGTTGCAATGTGATCCAGGCCGTTTGACACGGAGATTTGACGAGTATCGCCTCCAAATGCATAGGGCAGGAGCTTCTCATTTTGGGCAATATCTGCGCATGCAGCTTCGTAAAGGGCAATATCGTCTTTATGAATAATCACACAAACGCCATCAATATTCTCATGGCTTAGAAATATGCGCATTGTTTTAGTTAAAACTGTTTCGTCTTGATCAGGGAGTTTGCGATATTGTTTAGGAGGGCCGTCGCCAGCTCTTTGCCCGCGACCTCCGGCGACAATCAGTGCAATATTCTGTTTTTTGTTTGTCATAAGCCCAGTTTAGCGAAGCGGGGTTGGAAAAGCGATTAAAATAAGCTAGCAAGTAAATGGCGAAATTTTAGGCAATTTTTGATTTTTGCGACAAATCGCATAATTTTGAGGCGTTAAGTGTGGGTGAAAGATCATGACAATCCGTATCGGTGATATTGAGCTTTCGGGCCAAGTTATCTTGGCGCCGATGTCCGGGGTTACCGATGCTGCCTTTCGGCGGTCAGTATCACATGAAGGTGCGGCAATGGTTGTTTCTGAAATGGTGGCCAGTCAAGAGTTGGTTCGCGCCCGTCCTGATGTGGTGTTGCGCACCGAAGGCTCTGGATTAAAGCCTTTTGTTATTCAGCTTGCTGGTTGTGATGCCTATTGGATGGCAGAGGGCGCGCGCATTGCCGAGGCGGCAGGTGCGGATATTATTGATATTAACATGGGTTGCCCAGCGCGCAGAGTAACGGGTGGATATTCAGGGTCTGCACTAATGCGGGATCTTGATCACGCCGCCCAGCTTATTGAGGCAACTGTTCAAGCCACATCTAAGCCAGTTTCACTCAAGATGCGTTTAGGTTGGGATGATAATACGTTAAATGCGCCCGAGCTTGCTAAGCGTGCAGAAGAGCTTGGTGTGCAACTTATTACGGTACATGGACGCACACGGTGTCAATTCTATAAAGGGCAAGCCAATTGGGATGCTGTGGTCCATGTCGTCAATGCGGTTCAAATTCCGGTCCTCGTTAATGGAGATATTATCAATTTATCAACGGCTCAGGCGGCATTAGATGCTTCCGGAGCAGCTGGGGTGATGGTTGGGCGTGCTGCAATTGGTAAGCCATGGTTGCTGTCTCAAATTCAGGCTGGCTTAGATGGACGCGTATTTGTGCAGCCCCGTCTTGAGCAAGTGGCTGAGCTGGTGGACCGATGGTATATTGATACAATAGATTTATATGGCGCGCATTTAGGTGTTCGCATGGCGCGAAAACATATTGCTGCCTTTATCGATGAATTTTTGAACGATTCACCGGATCCAAGTCATGCCAAAAGTGTTCGAGGTCTTATTTGCCGTTTGGAAAATCCATTGGCTGTTCGTGAAGCAATGGCTGATTTATATGCTGGATGCAGGAGATATAACGCGTGACGGACCCCCAAAATATTTTAGCAGCTTTGCCGCATCCCGTTATTGCGGTTGAAAAGAATATGAAGGTTGGCTTTGCCAATGCCTCGGCCGAGGAATTTTTTGGCATGAGCCTAAGTGCAATGCAGCGCAGAAAAATCTCCGATTTATTTCCCTTTGGAAGCCCAGTGATTGAGCTGATTGAGCGTTCTATGCGCAATAGTGAGAGCTTTAATGAATATGGCCTTGATTTTTCGATACCGCCTTTTGGTCATAAACGAATTGTTGATTTACAGGTAGCGCCTTCGTTTTTAAGTGAGACACCTGAGGTCATTATCGTTATTCAGCTTCGATCTATTGCGCATAAAATTGATCAGCAATTGACGCATAGAGGTGCGGCGCGATCTGTAAGCGCTATGGCAGCAATGCTGGCGCATGAAATTAAAAACCCATTATCGGGTATCCGAGGTGCGGCGCAATTGCTGGAACTCGATGTAGCACCTGAAGGTGCTGAACTAACGCAATTGATTTGCGATGAGACTGCACGCATTGCTGCACTCGTTGATCAGTTCGAGGTTTTCTCTGATATCTCTCCGCCAATGGATCAGGCTGTTAATGTGCATGCTGTCTTGGATCATGTACGCCGATTGGCGAATGCTGGTTTTGCGCGCAATATTCGCTTTGTTGAAGATTATGACCCATCCTTACCGGATGTTTTGGGTGATAAAAATATGCTCACGCAAGTGTTCTTAAATCTTGTTAAAAATGCAGCAGAGGCCCTGACGCATGTTAGTGATCCGCAAATTACATTATCGTCTGCTTTTAAACCTGGTGTGCGTTTGTCATTTCCTGGACGCGCTCGGCGGGTAAGTCTGCCTTTAGAATTTACGGTTATCGATAATGGTCCGGGGGTGCCTGATCATTTAAGACCACATTTATTTGATCCATTCGTAACCACCAAAAGCTCTGGCTCGGGGCTTGGATTGGCGATGGTTGCAAAAATCATCGGTGATCATGGTGGTGTTGTTGAATGCGATAGCCAGCAAGGCAAAACAGTTTTTCGTATTTTGTTGCCAATGGCGCAAAATATAGTCAGCGATGAGAATTCAGATCATGGGTTAGTCGGTCTAGAAAGTGAGTTGATCAATGAGTAAAGCGCGTGTGCTAATTG
>CBFHJI010000104.1:0-3314 GCA_965656255.1 Alphaproteobacteria bacterium | reverse complement strand
TTATACTTGTTGTTGGTTTAATTGGGTTTGCTATGAACGGCGTTTCATTTGAAACCGCCTGGACATTCACATTTGGATTTATGAATAATGGCGGAGCTGTTTTTCGTCATTTTGGTATGGATGGAATCGTTGCAACGTTTACAGGACCTGAGCAAGGATTATCGATACTGTTAATGTTATTCGGGCGCTTAGAACTTATTATTGGTCTTGTACTTTTTAGCCGCATATTTTGGCGTTTCGCGAAATAAGGAGTTTTCCAATGGCACGCATAGCTTATGTCGACGGCCAATATGTAAGCTTAGACACACCGGCAATTTATGTAGAAGACCGGGGTTATCAATTTGCGGATGGCGTTTATGAAGTCTGCGCATTACGAGACACAAAGCTTATTGATCAAGACGCACATCTTAAACGTCTTGATTATTCGCTTCATGAACTTGGTATCGCGCCCCCTGTCTCACATGCTGTTTTAAAACACATTATTAAAGAAATTATTCGTCGCAATCGGCTTGCTAATGGCCTTTTATATATTCAGGTAACGCGCGGAGTGGCGAAGCGGGACCACAATTATACCAATGACATGAGGCCATTTTTAGTTGTTACAGGCAGGCCAATCACCAAAGGGGCTCGTGAAAAAGCCTTTGCAAAAGGAAAGAGCGTGGTCACACTTCCTGATCTGCGATGGAAACGATGCGATATTAAATCAATATCCCTTCTGCCAAATGTTCTTGCTCGCAAACAAGCTAGTGACCAGGGATGTGACGAGGCTTGGCTCGTTGATGAGAATGGTTTTGTAACTGAAGCCGCCTCAGCAAATGCCTGGATTGTTGATCAGGACGGCGTTCTTCGTTCACGAAAGGAAGACCATGCCATCCTTAACGGAATCACACGGCAGGTGCTTTTTCATGTTGCGAATAAGCTTGGATTACCAATTGAATTACGACCATTCACAGTTGAAGAAGCCTTAAATGCAAAAGAATGTTTTTCAACTGCCTCAACACTCGTTTTGACGCCAGTGTTGAAAATAAATGGCCAGACAATAAACACGGGTGAACCAGGCCCGTTTAGTAAAGCACTTGCTGAACAATATGATGACGTTTCTCAATTGCTAAACTAATATAGTTTCAAGCCTCATTAAAACTCACGCTTAAAAAGTGCAATTTCATAAATTGTAAACTTCTAATTGTAATTCAATTAGAATACGTTATTGTTTGCAATTATGCATGCGTGAGTAGAGGTCTTACGCATTTGATTTATTAGCCAAGATCCTCGTTGGCAAACATAATAATTGGGAACGCACCCATGTCATCAAATAAAGAAAGCTTAGAAGCTTCATTCCTAAATCATGTTTGTAAAAACAAAATGCCTTTGACTGTCTTTTTAGTTAATGGCGTTAAGCTCCAAGGTGCCGTCACTTGGGTTGACGATTCATCCTTACTTTTGAGCCGCGATGGTCACTCGCAATTAGTCTATAAGCATTCAATCTCAACGATCATGCCTTCGAGCCCTGTTGAAATTTTTGAACAATAGTCTTTAGCTTTCGTTTTGATTTTGCGCCTTTGCTTTTTGCCAAAGCGCCTCTTGTTCACCGAGCGACATAGAACTCAAATTTGTTTGGTTTTCCATCCATTGAAACCGCTTTATAAACTTCCGGTTAGTGCTGCGTGTTGCTTGTTCTGGATCTAAATTTAGCTTACGTGCAAGATTGGCAAGGACGAAGAGCATATCGCCAAGCTCATCTTGAAGTCGCGTTTTATCGCTTCCTTGGTTAATCTCTAAACGAAGCTCCTCTGTTTCCTCAGCTAATTTTTCAAAAATTGGATCGACAGTTGGCCAATCAAAACCAACATCTGCAGCCCGCTTTTGAATTTTGACAGCCTGCGATAGCGCGGGTAGGGATGCTGGAATATCATCCATTAAGCTTGCAATACCGAATGCCTTTTCAGAGCGTTCTTTAGCCTTTATGGCTTCCCAATTTTGAACGACATCATCAGCATTTTCCACATCAACCGCATCAAACACATGTGGATGCCGACGTTCCATTTTTTGAGATACGGCTTCGGCCACATCATCAAAATTAAAAATGCCTAATTCCTCAGCCAATTGTGCGTGAAAGACAACCTGAAACAAAAGGTCGCCAAGCTCATCTTTAAGGTCCGCAAGGTTATTTCGAGCAATAGCATCTTCAACCTCGTATGCTTCCTCAATCGTATAAGGGGCAATTGTTGCAAAGCTTTGCTTTAAGTCCCAAGGGCAACCCGTTTCAGGGTGACGAAGCTGACGCATAATATGACGCAGCTTATCAATCGAACTTGTGTGTTTACGTGGGCTATCATTCATTAAGAAGATCCTGCTAAATTAAGTCATAAAAAAACCTAAAAGTGATGTACTATACTTTAAACGCCAATTCATTTTCACTATATAAGATATATAAATAACAATAGGATTAATCATGTTTGGTAAACAATCCCTTTACTTGGTTTTAGGTGGTCGACTTAAAACAATTGGCGGCTCTGAGTTTGAGGATTTAACAGATCTTCAATTGGTGGGGATTTTTGAAAGTTTTGACGCTGCTGAGCGTGAATGGCGGGCGCGTGCGCAATCAAGCGTTGATGACGCACAAATGTGCTTCCGGGTTGTTGCACTCCATAATATTATTTCACCAACCGATACTGTTGCCGAATTCCTCGCTCTTCATCAAGTTTCGCAAGGTTTGCGTGTTGATGAAAATACAACTGTAACTGAAGTCTGTCGACAAATGACACAAGAGCGGGTTTCCGCTGCATTTATCATTCGTGATAATAAGCCAATTGGTATATTCACTGAACGAGATCTCGTCCGTTTAGTCGTCGAAGCGCCTCATGGGTGGCGCGAAGATATTATTGGCAATTACATGACGCCAAGCCTAACAGTTATAGAGGAAGATGCTCTTATTATTAACGCACTTACCACAATGCAACAGCGACATTTCAGGCATTTACCTGTCGTTGATGAAAAAGGTGCGCTCAAACACGTTATCTCTATCCGAGATTTTGCATTTAAAGACCGTCCATAATGAAGTTCTATCCCCCCATTATGGTAATTGTTGGCATTATTGCTCAGGTTATAATTGCAAATCTCACCACGCCACCAATTATGATTGCCCCACCACTTCACTTAATTGGTGCTGTTTTCATCTTAGCTGGCCTTTATCCAATCCTAGCTATTAATAGGGCCTTTAAGAGACATAAAACTTCAATCATCCCAGATGCGAAACCATCGGCTTTACTTGATGAAGGTTTATTTAGATTATCCCGCAATCCTATTTATGTGGG
>CBFHJI010000103.1:0-3316 GCA_965656255.1 Alphaproteobacteria bacterium | reverse complement strand
GGATAGTGCTTTGCCTAAGCCATTGTCGACATGTCCTTTTGGACCGACGGGTAATATAGAGCCAAACATATATTGAACACGGCGCATCATGGCGTTTCCGGCAATCACATTTTCACTAACGGCTTCTTCAACAAAATGTTGCGGTGCTACGAAGCGAACGCGGCCAGAGGTGAGATCGTCATCGCTGATGATTCCGCGAATACCCCCAAAGTGGTCAGCGTGGCTATGGGTTGACAAAACTGCTTTAACGGGCCGTTCGCCCAAGGTTTTATTGACTAAGGCAAGAGCCGCTTTGGCCGTGGCTATGCTCGTGAGTGGATCGACGATTATCCAGCCAGTATCGCCCTCAATAATTGTCATGTTTGACAAATCATATCCTCGAACCTGATAAATGCGCTCGCTGACCTTAAACAAACCATGAATTGAATTTAATTGGGCTTGGCGCCAGAGGCTTGGATTGACTGTTTCTGGACGTTCACCTTTTAGGAAATTATATCTGGTGAGATCCCACACGATTTGTCCATCGGCATTTTTAATTTGGAGTTTTTCTTCTTGGGCAATCAGTCCTTTTTTGGCCAGAGCAAAATCTTCTTGATTGTCGAAGGGAAGGTAGCGACCTAAGGCATCATTAACCGCTATAGTAGGGTCTGTGGCTTCTTGCCCCGCGTAAGATAGGTTTGTTGTGAGAACCATTAAGCTGATTAATACATATTTAAACATGTTGGCTTCTTCCCTCGATAATATTTAGTCAAATTGATCTTGCTGTTTATTGCCTCTAATTGCCCCGTTATGTAACAGTTTTCAGGTTGATACAATATTAACTATAGCGCTCTTTTGTTATCCCAATTAAGCTATACGACGTTTGCTGGCGATTTAGATCGTCATGTATTTTATCTGTAATGATATTGTTTCAATATCTGAATAATATGTTTAGGAGAAATTATGTCTTTAAAGCTGCATCATCTAAATGCGTCACGCTCGCAACGCCTTATTTGGCTTTTGGAGGAATTGGGAGTCCAATATGAGGTGGTGCATTATCAACGCGATGCCGAGACACGATTAGCTCCTGCTGAACTTTTAAATATTCATCCTATGGGCAAGTCGCCCCTTCTCGAGCATGACAGCGCCGTTATTGCAGAAACGGGAGCGATTGCAGAATATCTCCTCGCGAAATTTGATGGAGAGCACAAGCTCCATCCACGTCATGATGATGAAAGTTTTGGTCGTTATCTTGAGTGGGTTCATGCCGCTGAAGGAGCACCTTTCTTGCCATTTCTTTTTGCTGTTTACACAACAGGTTATGGGCATCAAGGGGGTCTGCTTGACCAAAAAATGGAAGCTGAGCGCGAAAAAGCCGGACGGTTTATAGAAGGTCACCTGAGCCAGAATGCGTATTTTGCGGGTAATGAGTTTACGGCAGCAGACTGCTTGATGGGCTTTAATGTTGCTGGTGCATTGGGAACAGGCAAGCTTGGGCCAGCAAGTGCCAAATGGCTCGAAAAAGTGAGCCAAAGGCCGGCCTATCAGAAAATGCTCGATATCGGCATCTAGATTTAAGGCATCTAGATTTAAGGCCTATCAGGAGATAATGTTAACCTATAGGCTCAGATTTGTGCGCAAGTGATATCGCAATGTGAATAAAACATTGCTCATTCACACGTCAGTTATGGCATTAGCTGGCTAAGCTTAATGTCCTGTCTTGATTGATATTTTTTTGCATATGTGGACCGGTTAAGCCTATTGTTTGGAATAAACTTTGGTCGTTGATTTGAAAGGGCTATGCGTGAAGATCGTTCATATTATTTTTACGGATAATTTTGCGGGATCAGAGCGCCATTGTGCCGATTTGGCTAATGCCCAACATGAATTGGGGGACAATGTTTATCTCATCCTGATGCGACAAACTCAAAAGCAGTCTATTCGAGATCATATTTCACCCGGGGTTAAAGTGCTCGAACTTAACTGGTTTCAGCGCCACTTTTTAATGGGGCGTGTATTGTCTGAAATTGAACCTGATATTATTCATGCGCATCTTGGTCGGGCGGCGCGTGCCTTACGTAATATTAACTATCCGCGTGTTGGCACCATTCATGTGAAGTATAAAGCAAAAGATCAGGATCATTTAGATGGCATTATTTGCTTAAATGAAGCTCAGGAGGGTCGGTTAGCACATTTGAAATGTGCTAAGACGGTTATTGGAAATTGGGTGACACCATTTGCTGAACCTGATGAAGGCAAGCTGAAGGCTTTGCGCGCAGAGTTGGATATCAATGATGCTTGTTTTGTTTTTGGTTATATGGGCCGTTTGAATGCACCTAAAAATGTAGATCTGTTACTGACAGCTTTCAAAGCCATGCCTGAGCATGCCTCGTTGGTGATTGTTGGGGACGGTGAAGAACGTGTTAAGCTTGAGGCGCTCGCGCTTGGTGATGAGCGTATATCGTTTCTTGGCGCGCGGTCTGATGTTGGGACTTGTTATACATTAATGGACTGTTTGGTGCTGCCGTCACAAAATGAGGGATTTCCATTGGTGCTCGGTGAGGCCATGAAATTGGGTTGTCCCATTATTGCTTCGGACACTGAGGGGGCGTTAAGTTGCTTGCCCGAGGATGCGCCCTTTTTTTCCGTTGGCGACCTCGCAGGTTTAACACAGCGCATGCATGAAATGTTGGATATGGGGCGTCGTCGCATTGATTATGACACGCGCCATTTACAGCGTGATGTGCAGGTTGAAAAGATTAGAGCATTTTACCAACAGGTGATTGGCAAGTGCTGATCCAGTTGATCGAGCTTAATTAAAAGCGCGCTTAGCGCGGTTCTATGTAAGAGTGGTCAAAGACAGTATAATCGCCATTAAAGTGATAATGGTGCGTGCGTGCCATGCCTGTTTTTGTCTCAGGCTCCACTCGTTTTATACATGTTTCAGAATATTGGTTGGGCGTAATTTCTATGATCTGATTAATCTCAAACGCATATCCATATTGTGCGCGAGCTTGGACTTGGTTAACGCGATAAATGTTTTGGTCTCTTCTAAAGAAGCCGGCATTGCGGGCTTTCTTACTATTAAAAATAATGGGATTTTGGGCTGCGGGCACCCACATATCAGACATCAAGTCGGTTGCAGAAAATAAATGTAATTCCGACTGGTGATCGGATCGATTAGCTGAGCAAATATTCGTGAGCATATACCAGAGCTTGTTATGTTCAAAAACCATTGTATCCGCGGCATCGACGTGATCCATAAGGATTTTTTCTAGTTTCCAACTGTAAGGGAACTGAGTCGCTTTATAGAGGCGTATCTGTTTTGCGGCTGAGG
>CBFHJI010000102.1:0-3375 GCA_965656255.1 Alphaproteobacteria bacterium | reverse complement strand
TTGGTTCTGGTTACGCATTGTAGAGATTATTTAAAGACTAGTATAAACTGATCTATATAATGTTGGTATCTGGCCATCTTGGTTATTATTTCCTAAGTCTTTGCCTATAGGTTTTGTCTGGCTTGTATGATGAGAGGTGTAAGAATGAGTGCGCGTATTAAGTCTCGAGGTTTTTTGCAATGGGCGTATCTTGCTTTTTGTGCCGTTGTTCTTGTCGGGTTTGTTTCTCCGGCAATGGCGGATAATGATATGTCATTTAAGTCAGCTTATGAGTTTTCCTTTACTGATATTAATGGTGCGCCCATGGAGTTGGCGCAGTATCAGGGCAAAGTGATTGTTGTTGTTAATACAGCGTCTCAGTGTGGTTTCACCAATCAATATGATGACTTGCAGGCCTTGTGGGAAATCTATGGTGAGCGTGGGCTCGTCGTTCTTGGTGTGCCAAGCAATCAATTTGGCGGTCAGGAGCCTGGCTCTAATGAGGATATTAAAGAATTCTGTACGACAAATTTTAACATTGATTTCCCTATGACTGAAAAAGAAATGGTGGTGGGAGATCAGGCTCACCCATTCTATCAATGGGCGGCAGATGAGCTTGGGGCGCGTTCGCGGCCGCGTTGGAATTTTCATAAATATATTGTCGGGCGTGATGGTCGATTGCTCGACTATTTTGTATCGACGACAAGTCCGAGTTCCTCAAAGTTCCGTAAAGCTGTTGAGAATGCTCTAAGCGCAACCAATTAAGTTTAGCTGTCTCTCTTCTTGCGTTTGTTTATATATTTCTTGAAACATCAATAATCATAAATTGTTCCGTCACAGCAAGCTTATTGTGTGTTGGTGCATTAAGGACAGATAAATGCCAATCTCAGTAGGCGCTATATTGCCAATCATCATGCTGATAAGTTTGGGTTATATGGCCGTGCGTCGCGATATGGTTGGTGAAGGTTTTGGAAAACATTTAAATAAATATGTTTTCTATTTTGGTGCGCCGGCTCTTTTGTTTCGAAACACGGCCTTGACCGAGTTTCCAGTCGATATGCCTTACGGTTTATGGGCGAGTTATTACGGGGCGATGGCGCTTTGTTTTGCTCTTGGCGCGTTTTGTAGTCTGTTCTTTGCGCCCGCTATGAGTGGCTCCGGGCGGGTGATTGTCGGTTTTGGCTCTTCCTTTTCAAATTCGGTCATGTTGGGCATTCCCATTATCCTTACATTTTTTGGGCCAGAGGGGGCGATACCTCTTTTTCTCATATTTGTTTTCCATGGATTAATTTTTATTACGGCCACCACAATTATGATGGAGTTTGGTCGGCCTGAAGGCGCCAATATGAAGCAGGTTTTACGCGAAGTGACAAAATCTATTGCGAGCCAGAATGTGCTGATTGCTCTTATCGCCGGTGTCTTATATGGCACAACAGGCATTGGCTTTGCGCCTTTTATTGACCGTTTTCTGGATGTGCTTGGAAGTTCCACCATTCCCGTTGCGCTTATTATGACGGGCGCAACATTGGCCAATGTACGTTTTCGGTCTTCGTTCAGTGTGGGAATTTATGTTGGTATTATCAAACTTATCATACACCCAAGCCTTGTTTTTATTTTAGGGTATTATGTGTTTGATTTGCCGGAATTATGGGTCGCGGTTATCACCGTATTGGCCGCCATGCCATCGGGTATTTTCACAACAATGTTTGCTGAAAGTTATAATGTGGCTACCGACGAAGCTTCGGTCATTATTGTATTAACGACATTATTATCCGCCGGTAGCCTTATTTTTGTGCTGAGTTTTTTCGAGCACTTAGCTGGGTAGATTATTTACCCTGCCAATTTGGTGCACGCTTCTCAGCAAATGCAGCAGCACCTTCTCGTGCGTCAGATGACGTGAAGACAGGTCCCATGATCTCTCCCTGGCGTGTCCAGCGTTCACCATGTGCCCAAGATGCATATTCAGAAATGATTTTCTTGGAGGCAGCTACGGCGAGTGGACCGTTAGCGGCAATCCTATGCGCAAGTTCGAGTGCGGCCTCGAGCGCTTTACCCTCATCGACGACTTGGTTGATGAGGCCAATGTCATAGGCGCGCTGAGCAGAAACAAAGTCACCCGTTAGCGCTAATTCCATTGCAAGGCGTGTGTTGATTTGATCTGGCAAACGAATGAGTCCACCGGCCCCAGCAACCAGGCCGCGTTTGACTTCTGGAATACCAAATTTTGATGAGGAAGCAGCAACAATCATGTCGCATGTAATGGCGAGTTCAAAACCACCGGCTAAGGCATAGCCTTCAATTGCGGCTATTAAGGGTTTTACAGGTGGTTTTTCAGTCACTCCGCCAAAGCCGCGCCCTTTGACAGATGGTGTTTCGCCGGCAAGGAAGCCTTTTAAGTCCATGCCCGAGCAGAAAGTTCCACCAGCACCAGTTAAAATTGCGACGCGAAGGTCATTGCTGGCATCAAGCTCATCGAGCGCGGCTGCAATATGCTCAGACATATTCTTATTCATCGCATTTTTTGCCTGAGGGCGGTTCATTGTAATGGTCATGACGCCATTGTCGCGGCTAATGATAATTTCTTCGCTCATTCTATGCTCCTGTGAGGTTGTGTTGCATTTATTAAAGGGCAACTCTGCCTTTTTTTCAGACGTCACGCAATATAGAATAGCCGCGTTGCCCATGATGCGGAAAAGCATAATTGATTAAATTTTAATCATAAAAATAATAATCACATAAAAATGATTAAAAAATATGCAAACAAGGGAATATCAATCTTAATAATGCGAGGAAACCTGCAATTGCAAACTTGGCACACCTTCTGTACATTAATCGTGACAACAATCACAACATAGGAGAGTGTTATGTCATTAAGTTTAGTATCTAGTATTAAAAAAGTTGGTCTCGTGTCGACATGTTTGGTTGCAGTGGCTTTGCCAGCGCACGCCATTGATTTTGAAGTGTCAGGCAATGCCGGCATTACAACAAATTACATGTGGCGCGGTATGACACAAACGGACAATGAGCTTGCCATTAGTGCTGGCTTTGATGCCGAGAGCGAAACAGGCCTTTATGCAGGCGTGTGGGGCTCTAACGTTAATTTTGGCGATGAAGCCGATAATGAAATTGACGTCTATGCCGGTTATAAATTTGACGCATTAGGTCTGTCATATGATGTTGGCTATATTGCCTATCTCTACCCAGATGCCGATGCAAAAAAATATGACTTCGCAGAAGCATATGTTTCTGTCGGATATGGCCCTGCATCCGTAACTTACTCATATCAAGTGGAAGATAGCGCCGATACTGAAACAAAAGATGGCTCCAAATACACATCAGTTGATTATGAATTACCAGTAGGTGACGTTTATTCAGCAAGTGTGCATTTTGGCTATT
>CBFHJI010000101.1:0-3379 GCA_965656255.1 Alphaproteobacteria bacterium | reverse complement strand
GTGATAAATAGCGACCCATCGTCGGGGGCCTTATTAAGCTCGGCGCGCAACATATTTCTGTATCCTTCGCCATCGCGAACGCCGGGTCGAAATTCAGACGGTAAGTCCCAGTCTTCGATTGCAATCACGCGCGCACCAAGGCTCATGGCCGCGAGAAATGGATGAACATGGTGCTCAATAAATCCTGGCACGATAACATCATTTTGATAACGTTTATCGACATGCGCCTCTGGGTGGTTGGCCTTTAGCACCTGCAAATCGCCGATCTCTTGGATGCGATCCCCGATCACATAAATTGCGTTGCCTTTAGCTTCACTTAGCGTAACCAATTCGCGGGCAGGATAAATCGTTTGTGCCATAACCTGACTGGCCATGAGAAGACCAGCCAGAACAAGAAAACTGTTTTTAAACCATAGATGCATGATAAGCGTTCCATTTTTCATTAAGTCTGAAGATTACCATGTGCATGATCTTTTCTTCAAGCTATCGTTAGGTTTGGATCAATGGTTTCAGAGGTATGAGTGTAATTTATCCTTATGAGCTTAGCGTAGGATTTTTATTTTCTGTTTTGCACTAATTATCCAAGACTTTGTTTTGTGCGCTACCTTTTTTATGTGCCACAAACTAAGCTTCGCGTTTGGTTCTAGAAGACAAAAAAGGGGCCAACGCAGCACGTGGCCCCTTAAATCAATCTAACGAAAGGTTATTATTTTCCGGCTTTTGCTTCAGTTTCAGTAACCGCAACATGCCAGATAATCAGGCCAAATGCGATTTTGTTCAATACGTCAGCCAAGTTGTAGATGATGTTTAGCGTATCTGCATCGGCAGTGCCCATCATATACCCCATCACATAACCGATTGGGTAAATGGCCCAACCAAAAGTTACGATTAAGCGCATCAAGCTAAATGCTGATTGCACAGCTGGGCTAGCATTTTCAGCATTCAATCTACCGGCTTCGCCATAGAAGATTTCATAGAGAACATAAAGCCATGCGACAGTTCCTATCACAAAGGCAATAGTGACATCCATATAACCTGCTTCACCGAGATATCCGAAGATGAGCATCAATGTTGTACCGATAAGGAGTTTCCAGAATACCCGGGCAGGTACCTTTGTGATTGCTGATAGAATTAGGAAGAATTCTACCATTAGCAACGGCACAGTAATGAGCCAGTCAATGTAACGATATACGGTTGGCGTTTCTCCAGTAGAAACCCATACGTCGCGCATATAGAAGTAGTGAACGGCAGCAACTAATGTTACCAAACCGGAAACCGTCAAAGAGGTTTTCCACTTGGCATCGACTCTGTCGCGTTCGATGAAAAAGAATACGGTTGAGGCAACAAGAGCCATAGAAATCAACCAGAAAGAAATGCCGACAAAATCATCAGGCTTAAGGTTGGCATCAGCCGCCATCGCAAGCGATGGCAATAAACTAATCGCTAAACTTGTGGTAGCGACTTTCCAATATTTAGTAATATTCATGTTAGTTTCCCCCTCATGATATAACTTCATTAGTGTAATGCGACAAAATATCACATAAAGAAAAAAATATACTTTTTTGTCAAAAAAATCACTTTATTTGGAAATTTTTATCAAAATTAACCCAAAATGGCCTTAATAAAGTGTCTGTTCGTGTTTAAAACAGGGGCCGCGACTCACTTTGTCCTAAAGCGCACAAAGGTTTGTTTCATCCTTTTTTGCAACTTAAACATGAATTATGCAGTGTTTCTCATGATCTCATGATCTCATGATCTCATGATCTCAATGTCGAATTTCGGCTTATTTTCCAGCAATCTTTGTTTTTTAAGATTGAAACGAAACCCTATCCGGCCGCCCAATTGATGCATCATCAATAACATGGCGCAAAATGTGCTGGATGGTGAGGGCGGGCATAATCTTGTTTGCGCGTGAACGAAGAGTTTGGTTATTCACTACGTTTTATAGCTTGAATGCGGTTCTCTAGTGACATGAGAAAAGCGGATCGGTCTTTTTTTGAAAACGGCTTGATAAAGCTTTGGTGGTAGGGGTTGGCCTCGCGAAGATCGGCGTGTAAATCGCGTGTTGCAAGCATGTTGCCAATATTTGCCTGGGTGTAGTGGTGACCATCATGACGAAGAACCTCTGCGCCATTCTCAATGGCTTTGGCAGCCAATGGAATATCTCCAGTTATCACAATATCACCATGACGAACACGCTCAGCTATCCACATATCTGCAATATCGGCACCACTACCAACTGTCACCATTTCCACAAGCGGATCACGGCTTGGGCGTAAGCCGCCATTTGATACGATAAAAGTCTTGATCTGGTGGCGCTGAGCAACCCTCACCACCTCGTCTTTAACGGGGCAGGCGTCGGCATCAACATATATATGTGTTGTCAAACTACTCACATATCCTTTTGCTGATGACCTATGGCGTTACAATATTAAAGTTAGGGTCCATGTCTTCTAATCGACTGAAGACAGTATAGAGCGCAACTGGGTTACCTGAGAATGTAATATTGCCTTTCAGTATCTCTGCGGGGAAGCTTGTTTCCTTTATGATGACTTGATTAAACAAGTCACGAGTGAGCGAAAGAGAAAGATCTGCATCTGCAGCAACTTCGTTGGGCCTATTGTTTAAGACGCTATTTTTCAGGCTCAAGACAAACTTTTCATTTGTGTCTGTAAACTCAAAATTAATTGTCTTATCGATATCGTCTGCGCCTTCTGGATTAAAGCGAGTGCCCATTGAATCGAAAAATAAGCCCGTAGGAATGCCTTTTACAATATCTAAATTTAAGCCACGCCCAGCGCGCTGCTTATTGACGCCCTCGCGTAATTCTTGAGCACCAGCCAGATAAAATCCACGCCAAGGGCCAGATTCAGATTGATACCCTAATTGCTCATAACTGTTTGCAAGCAATTCTCTAGCTGTTTTATTTTGCGGATCAGCAAAGACAAGATGATTCAAAAGTTCTGATGCCCATTGATAATCGCCAGCGTCATAAGCTTTCTGAGCCGAAGCAATGAGTGCTTCGGCGCCACCTGCGAGTTCAATGTATTTTTGACCAGCTTGGGCAGGGGGTGTTGGGTTTAAATGTGCGGGTACGCCATCAAAATAACCAAGGTAAAAATTATAAACGGCGCGCACATTATGGCTAACTGTGCCGTAATAATCACGGTTATAGAATTCTTTTGCTAAAGAGTCTGGAAGACGAACTTGTTCTGCTATTTCAAGCGGCGTAAAGCCTTGGTTCATTAAGCGGACTGTTTGGTCATGTATAAATCGATACATATCGCGTTGCTTGGCAATATATTCAATACCGGCCTCTTTTCCCCAGCGCGGCCAGTGGTGACTTCCAAAGACGATGTCCGTTCTATTGCCAAATAAG
>CBFHJI010000100.1:0-3437 GCA_965656255.1 Alphaproteobacteria bacterium | reverse complement strand
GTCGACTTCTTCTAAAATAACGATCGTAGTGGCTGGATTCTTACCTAAAACGCGCACAAGAACATCCGTCATTTCTGCAATGACTTGTTTTTTTTGCTCGGCTGTCGCGCCGTCTTTAGCTATTTTAACATTAACCATCGGCATATCGTCATATCTCCCTGAAATTGTTCATCTATTATATACACTATTTAAACACGCCTGAACTCAACTTAATATAGAAAAGCACATATCCCTTAAATAACGAGCATAATAGGCAAATGCGAAACGATCAGACATGAGCATTCAGCCCTGAACCGTCCCTGATAAGGCGTAAGGACTATAACGTGCACCCGCACCACCATACGACCGCTAACTGATTGTTTTGAGATAAATTACATCTTAAATAAGATGACAGAAAAATAATTTATATCGAAAAAAATAACATAAAAAAATTATTTTAAAAAAGTTCAAAGAAAAGTGCGTTTTTAATGCAATTGTCAGCCGGAAAAACTTAACATAGAAAAAACTATGACATTAGAAATATTAAAACAGTTAGGTTCTGACGTAGGTTGTAGGATGTTTTTGTCCAAGCCATACGGGCTTGAATTGCTTCTTTTGCTAGATAATTTTGCGCGTCAAAACGCCGATAACGGAATTGATGATACCTTTGACGCCATCACCTTAAACCGCCCCCGTCGCGCTGCCTTTTCTAATTTTGTTGAACAACTTGTTATGCATAAATATTTAGAAAAGTCAGTCAGCCAGAAAAAACGCAGTAAATATATCCTCAGATTGTCTGACGAAATCCAAAAACATCTAGATTCAGTCCTATCCTAGAAACAAGACATGAAACTGTTGTTACAACAGCAATTCGCAGGATTGGTTTAAAGAAGGCAGATCTTTGTCGCCGACTAACTCAGTCAAAATAAGAGCAGCAATAATTGGTAATGGTGTGCACCTTTAGCTGAAAGCTGGATTTGCTCGGCACTTTAAAACATGCTGGGCCATCAATATGCTGCCAATCATCCGTTTCGGGAAGTAGAACTTCCAATTTACCCGAGGAAATATCCATTTCCTCGGCACGGTCGGTGCCAAACTCATAATTACCTGGCAACATAACACCAAGTGTTTTCTCGCTTCCATCAGGAAAAGTGATCAATCGACTAGTTACATTACCATCAAAATAAACATTGGCCTCTCGGCTTACGCGCACATTAGAAAATTCAAACATCATGGTTTCCTTGCAATAAGCACCATTATTAACACTTATCATAGTCTAATCAAACCGGTTTCAAACATAGCTATATTGAATAATTTATTCATTATACATGAACTAAATAGTCATAAAACGCATGGTTTTAATTCAAATCTTCGAAAATCTTAGAGGTCTTAAAACATTCCGCGCTCACAATAGTGCAGAAACTAAGATGTCATTATGTCGCCTATACCTCTCATAGAACACATGCAATATAGTTCTTATATTTAACGATTAGTCATTTATGAATTCGAGGAACGTATTATGGAAAGCATAACCAATCCCGTCATATTATTTTTCATTTTTGGCGTTTTGGCAGGTCTGATAAAAAGTAACCTCGAAGTACCTCAACAGTTAGCTAAATTTTTAAGCCTCTATCTATTAATGGCGATTGGACTTAAAGGCGGCTCTTCATTAGCTGAAAGCGGACTAACCATTGAAGTTGGCAAAGCAATGATGGTTGGAGTCGGGTTATCATTATTGGTGCCAATCGTATCATACCGGTTTTTAAGGCGATACCTCAATGGTTTTGACGCTGTCTCCGTTGCCGCTACTTATGGTTCCATTAGCGCGGTTACATTTGTAACCGCAGCTCAATTTCTAACTGCCGCAAAAATACCACATGACGGATATATGAGTGCCGTTATGGCGCTCATGGAAGCCCCTGCTATTCTCATCGCCATTCTTGCCGCTAACAGACTACGCAATAATGCGAGCACAAATATAGGGCTCGCCCTTAGAGAGACTTTAACCGAAGGGGCAAGCTTATTATTATTGGCGTCATTAATAATCGGTATTATTTCTGGCCCAAGCGGTGCTGAGGTCATGCAACCATTCGTCAGTGATTTATTTACAGGATTACTTGCATTTTTCTTACTTGATATGGGACTCCAAGTCGCAAAAAATATTCCGCAACTTAAAGATAAAAGCTTAATTCTTTTAGTTTATGGGATTATCGCACCCGTCTTACACGCCTCAATTACTTTAGGTGCATGTATCCTGCTCGACATCTCATTCGGGAATGCAGTTTTGCTCATGGTGCTCGCAGCAAGCGCCAGCTATATTGCCGTGCCCGCAGCCCTCTCGCAAAGCGTTCCCGAGGCCTCACCTAGCGTTTATCTCGGCCTAAGTTTAGGGATTACATTTCCATTTAATGTAATATTGGGCATTCCAATTTATCATGCTGCCGCGAAATACTTCCTATAGTGTCTCGCTATAGATTTGAGACTTACACCTTACACTTTTATGGAATGATATCCGTATTAGAGATACCCATACGGGACCAAATACGGTTCTTAAACACAGATATGATATCGCTATAGAGTGCTGCACCCTTTAGTTTATCTTCAATACCATAATCGATATTTGGGTTATCATTAACCTCGATCACCAATACTTGCCCGTCAATCTCTTTAAGGTCTACCCCATAAAGACCATGCCCAATAACTAAGCTAGCACGAATTGCAGTCTGTAATACAAGCTCCGGCACATCCATTAATTCAATAGCGGCAAATCCACCTGTATCGTATTTATTATTGGCTTTGTGGTGATAAATTTGCCAGTGCCCGCGCGACATAAAATACTTACATGCATATAGAGGGGTTCCATTTAAAACCCCAATGCGCCAGTCAAAATCAGTGGGCAAAAACTCTTGTGCCAAAATGACAAAGCTCTGTCCCAACATCTCATTAGAGCGCGCAATAAAACTATCCTTATTTTCAACTTTATGCATCCCGCGCGAAAAAGATCCGTCAGGTATTTTAAGCACGATTGGATAGGTTAATTGGTCAGAAAGTTCTGTTAAATTAGATCTCATCACCAACCAGCTGCGGGGCGTAACGATCGAGGCGCGCATCAAAGCCTCCGTTAAAAACACCTTGTTCGAGCATCGTAAAATCGATTGGGGATCATCAATAACCGGCATACCCAATCTCTGTGCCGCTAGCGCAAAACGATAGCTGTAATGATCAATCTGTGTTGTCGTTCTAACGAATAATGCATCAAAAGCAGACAGACGCGAAAAGTCATCTTTGGTTATAAATGAGGCGTGTAAATTCTCTGCAGCAGCAGCCTTTGTAAAAGCCGCTAAAGCTCGTGGATTAGACGGCGGAAGCATTTCATCTTTATCAATTAAAATAGCCAGCTCAAAGGGCGAAGACTTTGCAATAGAAGGGTTTGGTAATCTTGAGGTCAAGGCCACCTG
>CBFHJI010000099.1:0-3478 GCA_965656255.1 Alphaproteobacteria bacterium | reverse complement strand
CCGAGATCTTATCCCTTGAGCCGGCTCAGTTAAAATTGGCATCCAATACAGTGCTGAACGACTTGGATGCAAAAACAGTTCTGGAATATTTAGCCGGTCAGGGTATTAATCGGCTGATGATAGAGGCTGGTCCTACACTTAGTCGGCACTTTCTTGCTTCTGGATATGTTGACGAAATTGTCATGTTTAAGGCGCCCTATGATGTAATTGCAGATGAAACCATGGTCAAACATGGTGATCTGGACTATATGCAGTTTAACGAAGTGATTAAGGGCTTTGAGTTGAAAGTTGAAGAGCAGTTCGACAAAGACCTAATGCGCCTATGGCGGAGGAAAGATACATAATGTTCACGGGTATAATTACGGATATTGGCCAAATTTCTCGCGTTCATGATATGGGCGATCGCCGATTTGATATTGAAACCCAATATGACCCTGACACAATCGCTATTGGCGCCTCTATTGCGTGTTCGGGAGTTTGCTTAACAGTTGTTGAGCGTGGGACACGCGATGATGGCAAGCGTTGGTTTGGTGTTGAGGCCTCAAAAGAAACCTTAGATGTGACCACGGCGCATGCTTGGGAGGTCGGCACATATTTGAATCTTGAGCGCGCTCTATGTTTGGGGGATGAGCTTGGTGGCCATATCGTGTCTGGTCATGTTGATGGCATTGCCGAGATCACAAGCATTGAACCAGAAGGTGACAGCAAACGGTTTACATTCATTATTCCAGACGCTCTTTCTAAATTTGTTGCGGCAAAAGGGTCTGTTACCCTCGATGGCACTTCATTGACGGTTAATTCTGTCGAAGGATCTCAATTTGGGGTCAATATTATATCGCACACCCAGTCCGTAACCACATGGGGTAAAATGAGTGTTGGGGATCATTTGAATTTTGAAATTGATGTATTGGCTCGCTATGTTGCGCGCCTTCAAGATTAGGAGACATCATGTCTGAATATAAGCAGTTTATTTCGCCGATCGAAGATATTTTGGAAGACTTCCGAAATGGAAAAATGATCATTCTTGTCGATGCTGAAGATCGTGAAAACGAGGGAGATCTTGTTATTCCGGCGCAAATGGCAACACCCGAGGCGATTAACTTTATGGCCAAATTTGGCAGAGGCTTGATTTGCCTTACCTTGAATGAAGATCGGGCCAGCCAGTTAAATTTAGAATTTATGTCGCGTCAGAATCAATCGCGCCACCAAACGGCCTTCACAGTTTCGATTGAGGCGCGTGAAGGGATCTCAACAGGTATTTCGGCCCATGACCGGTCGCATACGATTTCAGTTGCTATTGACCCAACAAAAGGAGAGGCGGACATCGTTTCTCCAGGACATGTGTTTCCTTTGGTTGCCCGCGAGGGTGGGGTTCTTGTTCGCGCTGGTCACACAGAAGCTGCGGTGGACATCTCGCGTTTGGCAGGTCTTTATCCTGCGGGAGTTATCTGCGAGATTATGAATGATGATGGGTCCATGGCCCGCTTGCCTGACCTTGTTCAATTTGCTCAATTGCATGGCTTAAAACTCGGAACAATTGCTGACCTGATTGCTTATCGTCGTCGCAAAGATAGTATTGTTGCGCGGGTTCATGAGCAGATGATTGTGACCGAAGATGGCGGTGAATTTAATGCTATCGTATTTAGAAATACTATTGAAAATGAAGAACATATAGCGCTTGTTAAAGGTGATATATCAGGTTCAGATCCCGTCTTAACTCGTTTCCACGCTGAATCTATCGCCTCCGATATTTTTGGCGCAGGTGGTGCGCGCTCACGGACATTACGAGAGTCCATGAAAATCATAAATGATGCAGGCCGAGGTGTGATTGTCTTTATTCGCAACACATCGCCAACCCCATTTTCTGATGCTTTATTCCCCGAAGATCGCTCAAGTCAAGTACCGTCAAGCCTTAGAGAATATGGTGTAGGAGCTCAAATTGTTCGCGATTTAGGTGTAAACGAGATTGTTATGCTATCTGATACACCGCGCACAGTGGTGGCGCTTGAAGGTTATGATCTAAAGATTGTCGATCAACATCCCATTTTGGCGCGTTAAGGAGTTTATTATGGCCCATTTTCTTCTTGTTGAAGCTCGTTTTTATGAGTCAATGGCGGATGCTTTGGCAAAAGGTGCAATTGCCCAGATAGAGGCTTTTGGCGGCACTTATGAGCGGTTGAGCGTGCCTGGCGTATTAGAGGTACCACCCGCTATTTTCTATGCCAGCCAAAGTGGTAAATATGATGCATTTGTTGCGCTTGGTGTTGTGATACGAGGAGAAACCTCTCATTACGATACGGTTTGCAATGAAAGTGCGCGAGGCTTAATGGATCTTGGTATTCAAGATGGACTGGCCATCGGAAATGGCATCCAGACCGTTGAAAATGAAGCCCAAGCATGGGCGCGTGTTAATATGGACGACAAAGATAAGGGTGGCGGTGCTGCTAAAGCAGCGATCCGACTTTATGAAATTCGCGAAAGCATTTTAGGCGCCATGTCATGAACGATAAATCAAGTAATGACGCTCGATCTTCAGCCCGTTTATATGCTGTCCAAGCGCTTTATCAGATGGATATAGCCAAAACACCCTTAGAAACGATTATCCGTGAATTCGTAGCGCATCGTCTAGATACGACCATCGATGATGTTGAGGCGCCCGAGGCGGATCAACCCTATTTTGAGGCGATTTTGCGCGGGGTTGTCGATAATCAGGTATTTATTGATCGGCATTTAAATAGTTATTTAAGTGAAGGTTGGCGTTTGTCTCGGATTGATAGCACGATGCGCGCTATTCTTCGCTGCGGGGCATATGAGCTTATCTTTAACAAAGACGTGCCTATGCGTGTCATTACTTCACAATACACGGATCTAGCCCATAGCTTTTTTGAAGGTCCAGAGGGTGGGGCGACCAATGCATTGCTTGATCGTTTGGGCAAGGCAGTTAAATCTGGTGAAATTGATCCGCTTTAATAAGTGTTTGGTTTTAAGGATATAACAAGCAAAAATGAAAGAGCGTCCAATCAAAGAATTTGAGTTCATTGATAGGCTTAGGTCGCTATGTGGTGAAACCCCAGAGAATCTGGCTCTATGCGATGATGTCGCCTGCATTCCTCCTGTTATAGGCCATGATTGGGTCATATCGGTAGATGCAATCCAAAAAGGCCGTCACTTTAGTAGTAGTGATGATCCTGAGCTCGTCGCTCGACGTCTGGTTGGAAGTGCAGTTTCGGATCTTGTTGCTAAAGGTGCACAGCCGCATGGCTGTTTAATGGCATTTGGTCGCGACAAATCCTGGGATGATCAGTGGTTAAACCTTTTTGCGGAGGCATTCGCGAGAGAAATTAGGCATTACAATATGGCATTGTGGGGTGGCGATACCGTTTTAGGTCATGGATTTGCTGCATTAACTGTTCATGGACTGATACCTAGCGGCAAAATAATAAGGCGAAGCGGTGCCCATATTGGCGATGATGTCTAT
>CBFHJI010000098.1:0-3873 GCA_965656255.1 Alphaproteobacteria bacterium | reverse complement strand
CCTTCATCATTGCCGCCTTCTCGAGTTGACAAGAACTGCATAGGGTCAGTGACAATCTCAACAAGCTTGTTGCCTTCTTCACCAAAGTCAAACGATGTTTGTTCACCCGTCAGCGTAGCTGGCTGTGATGGAATTTGAGTTTGCAAATCATCCAATTTATAAAGCGGAGATCCTTTGCCTTCCAAGAAGTAGTTATCATCTGGAACGGCTGTTGTCTGATTACCAAATCGGTCAATAAAGATTTGACGACCACTATCATCAACCGCATTAACCAAATCTGGGTCAATTACCGTATCGTTAATCACAAGGCGCGTATCAAATTTGTTGGTTGGATCTGTCGCCGATGCATTTTGCGTTTTGATAAAATAAATGGTCGCAATTGTTGGGTTACCCAAGTCATCAAAGATTGTGATAGATGTCGAATTGGTAAAGCTTTCGGAATTATTGGGGTCAAACGTATAACCGTCTGCAAAAATAGCTTTTTCGGGAACGACGGCCGCATCGGCTGGTACGTTCACACCAAGCTCAATATTACTTGTCGCTTTAGGCTCACCTGATGTGACCGGCAATTGAAGTGGTACAGCACTCGTTAAGTCTTTGGCAGTTACAGATCCATCATCATTCACAGGATAAACGAGAAGGTACTGACCCGCACTATCCACAACATAGCGGTCATTATTAACGTTCAATGAACCGTTACGCGTGTAAACTGTCTGCGCCGAGGTCAAAGACGGTTTCAATGCAAAGAAACCCTGTCCAGAAATCGCCAAATCGAGAGCATTAAGCGATGACACAATGTTACCTTGCGTAAACTGCTGCTTAATACCTTTCAAAATTGTACCAGAACCAATTGAAGATGAAGAGTTTTGCAATGGAGATGTCGCGAAAATATCGCCAAACTCAGCACGGCTTCGCTTAAAACCCGTCGTACCCACGTTGGCTATGTTGTTTGATGTTGCAGATATATCTGCCTGCGAGCCATTCAAGCCGGTAAGTGCTGTATAAAACGACATTTAAAACTCCAAAATCTCTAGAAAAATTACGTTACAATTAGGTTGATTTATTACTTACGGAAGCGCGTCACATCCGCTGCAGCAACTTCTCCATAATCGCGAACTTCGAGTGTTACGCCTTTGACTGGATCAGCTGTTGATGCAGCCATGACTTGCGCGAAGACAGATGATGAGATTGCTTTCATGCCTTGTCCATTATCTGCATAGGCATCAATATAAACGAGGTCTTTGGCATCCTTGACCGACTGAGGAACATTTTCCCAGGCAAATCCAACCAAGCCACGCGCTTGTGCACCCAATTGAACCACATCAAGAACTTCGCCATTTTTGTCGCTAAACACGATATCCGTTGCCGTCGATGCCGCTGGCAAATCCACAATCCCATGAATGTTGCCGCTTTCATCAGGGCGCGCCATATTTCCAGGAACCAGCACTTGGCTACCAAGAAGGTTGGTTGCCGTTGCCATACGAAATTGGGTTAATTGCTCAGACACACCCTTCATGGTTTGACCCATTTCAGTAATGCCCGTAACGGTTGAGAATTGCGCCATTTGGGCAATAAATTCAGCATTTTCCATTGGTTTAAATGGATCCTGATTTTGAAGCTGAGTTGTCATCAGCTTCAAGAAATCTTCTTGCCCAAGCGAGTCTTTCGCTTTTTTCTCAGTCGGGTTAGCATTTACGCCCAACTTATCAAGAATTGCTGTGAGACTTTGGTTTTGAGTGCTATCAATCGCGGCCATATTATTTCACCTATTTACCCATACTAATTGTTCGCATCATTAAGGCGCGAACGGTTGTGACAACTTCAATATTATTTTGGTACTGTCGATTTGCATCAAGCATATCGACCATTTCTTCCTCAGCGCTAACGGCGGCGGTATAGATAAATCCGTTTTCATCCGCTTTTGGATGTTCTGGCATGTGGACCTGCTCAGGTTCACGCCTTAATTTCACAATTCCCTGTGTGTCGATTGTCGACATGCCTGAAAGCGCTGCGTTTTTTGCGTATTTTGTTTCAAAGACAGGACGTACTGCGCGATAGGCTTCTTCCGAACTACCCGCAACCGCGCTTGCATTAGCTAAATTACTTGCAATCGTGTTTAAACGCACCATTTGTGCAGCCATTGCACGCCCGGAGACATCGAATACATTATTTATATTGGCGGTTTTGTTCATCATTCCCCTCTGATTGCAGATTTCAGGCCAGAAATGCGTCTATTCAAAAATTCTAATGAAGTTTGATAACGAATAACGTTTTCAGAGAACTCCATTTGCTCTACAGCAAGCTCAACTGTGTTGCCGTCATAAGACGGATTAAGCGACTGTCTATAACCAAGCTCTGCTGTTATTGAATTCCCACTTATTATATGTGTGCTATGAGTGACAGCGAGCGTGCCCTTACCTTGCGTTTTATTCAACGCTTCTTCAAAATTGAAATCGCGCGCTTTGAAATGAGGTGTTGCGGCATTCGCAATGTTTGATGCCAAAATATTATTGCGACGAGACCTAAGCGCCAATGACGAAGCATGAAGACTAAGGCTATCAATGATTTTTTGCATATTCTTCACTCCCTTCAACAATAGAAATTTCGACATTTATGGTCTGTCTTGGTCTGAAAATTGCAAAATAAATGCCAAATCTCATCGGGAGACAAAATAGATGGATATATCAGACAAATTTAAGGAATTCGGTGAGCGCGAGCATAAGACTTATAAACTGCCTCCTGATGTTGAGCAGTTACGCGATAAAATTATCGACCGCTTTAAAGACGAACCCCTTTCGGAAATTGCAGACTTTGTTCAACGGGTTCTGAAAACAGAGAAAAATGAAGTCAATCGCTTAGCCGCGCTCGCGGCGCGGGTATATCTCATCCGCCATTACGTGAATAGAATAAGTGGGGACACCAATGCTAAGCAAAACAGCCCACAAGTAACAAATGATGCTGAAAACATAGTTGAATTTGAGCCCCAGAAAGTCGATGCCGACAATAATGCATTTCCTGCCTCCGGCCTCCGGCGTGTGAGGATCATAGAAGACAGTACTGTAAATGGCATCTTTTTTCCTGCTGGGGTCACCGTTGACGTGCAAGCGGCTGACGCAATCAGACTAACGAAAGCTAATAAAGTCTTATATGTGTCGCCAAAAACAGGTGAGATTATTCCTGAAGGCGAAGACCCAGAGGCAGAATATGTAGATGAGACCATTGATCCATCTGAAACAGAAAAAAACCATCAAGATGATGCCGATAGCACGCCTCTTGAGGATGAAAATATATCTGACGTAACAGAAGTATCCGAAGAAGCTGAAGAAGCTGAAGAAGCTGAAGAAGCTGAAGAAGCTGAAGAAGCTGAAGAATCTGAAGAAGCCGAGGAAGCCGAGGAAGCCGAGGAAGCTGAAGAAGCTGAAGAGGCTGAAGAGGCTGAAGAAGCTGAAGTATCCGAAGAAGCTGAAGAAGCTGAAGAAGCTGAAGAAGCTGAAGAAGCTGGAGACGTTAAATCATAATGACCAGACAAAGCAGCAATAAACAAAGATTATACAAAGGGGCAATAACTGTCATTTTAGTCTTATCGACAGTCAGTCTTGCCTCATGCGATCAGTTTAAACGCTTCAGTTCGGAAAGATATAATTGCCAGCCTAATCGCGCCCATATTGCACAAATTGACATACACGAACGCTCTGGAAAAAAGACTCTCTCAATTCAGCAGTTTGGACAGAATTTGCTAATGACAATTATCTCGGTCGATAATGAAAAAATAATTTCGCGCAATGAGACAATCGAATTAACCATTGACCGCTCCTCAGAAGAGCCACAGACAAGTGTGCTGATTAATGATGTTTACCTGCCCATCACTTGTTT
>CBFHJI010000097.1:0-3875 GCA_965656255.1 Alphaproteobacteria bacterium | reverse complement strand
CATACAAGAAAATGACTCTATCCAAATTGACCCTCCTGCTATTCGCGATACGCAAATTCGTGGTGAAAACATCGCCCTGGACATCTTATTTGAGGACGATCAATTGCTTGTTCTCAATAAACCCGCGGGGCTTGTTGTTCATCCAGCACCAGGGAATTTTGAAGGCACGTTGGTCAATGCTCTTATTCATCATTGCGGAGACAGTCTAGCCGGTATTGGTGGTGAACGACGTCCAGGCATTGTGCACCGGCTTGATAAGGACACAAGCGGGGTAATGGTCGTTGCAAAAACGGATATGGCCCACCAGGCACTATCAGAACAATTCAAAATTCATGGACGAGATGGTCGCCTTCAGCGACACTATATTGCCTTTCTCTGGGGTAACCCTACCCCGATTAATGGTACTGTTGATGCCGCTATCGCGCGCTCTCAGCATAATAGGTTAAAACAATCCGTTTCAAAGTCAGCAGATGCCCGGCAAGCCATCACCCACTATCGCCGCCTAGCTTTGAGCCATGATGCCATGTTATCTAAGGTTCAATGTAGCCTTGAAACAGGCCGCACACACCAAATACGCGTTCACATGTCCCATATTGGCCACCCTGTGGTAAATGATAGCACTTACGGCGCAGGCATGGTAACGCGCATTCAAAAACTTGCGCCCAATCTCATTGAGGCCTTATCATCCCTTCATCGTCAAGCGCTTCATGCCGCGGCATTAGGGTTTGAACATCCCGTCAGCAAAGAACCGCTTTACTTTGAAGCATCATTGCCAGACGATTTAGAGAGGCTTGATAAAGCCTTTGAAGAAGAATTTAGCACTTAAACGCCTTTTTTTTGTCACAAACCATACCTATATAAATTATAGGAGGATGCTGATGTCAGATACAAAAAGTCTTATTGTAGCGCCATCTCCAGAGGGGAGCCTACAGCGCTACCTACAAGAAATTCGTCAATTTCCTATTTTGGAAGCCAAAGACGAATATGAATTAGCAACAGATTATGTCGAAACAGGCAATGTGAAGGCCGCACATAAATTGGTCACCAGTCACTTACGCTTGGTCGCCAAAATTGCCATGGGCTATAGAGGCTATGGCCTTCCAATCGGAGAAGTCATTTCTGAAGGCAATGTGGGCTTGATGCAAGCTGTCAGAAAGTTTGATCCTGAACGCGGTTTTCGTCTCTCAACATATGCGATGTGGTGGATCCGGGCATCCATACAAGAATATATATTGCGCTCTTGGAGCCTTGTAAAAATTGGTACAACAGCCGCTCAGAAAAAACTATTCTTTAACTTGCGTCGACTTAAAGGTGAAATGAAGGCAATTGATAATGGCCAAATGCACCCAGACCAGATTACCGAAATCTCGAATAAATTAAACGTAACACCTGAAGAAGTGCGCATGATGGAAGGGCGGATGACCGGCGGTGACCAGTCTTTGAACACCACATTGCGCGGCGACTCTGAAGACGGTGAAGAATGGCAGGACTGGCTTGTCGACGAGACTGATAATCAAGAAACAGCCCTTGTCGATAAAACCGAGCGCGATCACCAAGCAGCCCTGCTCATGCAAGCTATGTCTGTTTTAAACGACCGCGAAAAAAGTATTTTGCAAGCGCGCCGCCTTAACGAGCCACCCCTCACACTTGAGGAATTGAGCGTAGAATTTGGTATTAGTCGCGAACGCGTAAGGCAAATTGAGCAAAGATCATTCGAGAAAATTCGGGATGAGATTCGTCGCCTTGCCTCAGAAGAAACAATGCCAATGAATGAGCCTGTAACGCCAATCCGCTTAACCAAGTAAAATACTGCTCAATACTCGTTAGACCCGTTACGCCTTATTAAACGCTTCAAATATTTCACGCTTATGGCATATTTAGTGGACATGGAAAATAAGCAGTCGGTGCTTAATAATTCCCTTTGACGCGCGCACTGACCTTTAAAGAAGGAGCGCCAATGCGCTTAACGGAGCATTCTTCAACAATATGCTTAATGGCATGCTTGAGAAGCTCTATGATAGGCCAAAAGGTAACGAGAGCCTGTATCTAGTCTTCAAACGGGTCGCGGACCAAAATAGTGTCGTCACGCTCAGGGCTTGTCGACAGCAAAGTGACCGGCGTGCCAATGAGTTCTTCAATATAACGCACATATTGAACAGCATTGGCCGGTAGGTCAGCCCAGCTGCGGGCGCCATAACTGCTCTCATGCCACCCTGGAACCGATTTATAAATAGGCTTCACCCGCGCCTGATCGAGCGCGGTAGGTGGTAAATAATCAATGGCCTCACCATTTAACTCATATCCCACACATATTTTAATTTCGTCAAAGCCATCCAACACATCAAGTTTTGTGAGAGCTATCCCATCAATTCCACCAGTAATAGCTGCCTGACGCACAAGCACGGCGTCAAACCACCCGCAGCGGCGCTTACGGCCTGTAACGGTACCAAACTCGTGCCCGCGCTCACCTAAGCGTTGGCCAACTTCATTATCCTGTTCCGTCGGGAATGGCCCCTCGCCAACGCGTGTTGTATAGGCTTTGGTAATACCAAGGACATGCGATAAAGCCGATGGCCCAATACCACTGCCCACAGCAGCTTGACCGGCAATCGTGTTGGAGCTTGTCACAAACGGATAAGTCCCATGATCAATATCAAGCAATGTGCCTTGAGCACCCTCAAATAAAATACGATCACCAGCGCGACGCGCATTATCAAGAATTTTCCAAACCGGTGCGATGAACGGGATCACTTTTGGCGCAATTTCTTTAAGCTGATCAACCAATACCGCGCCATCTAATGGAGCAAGATCCATCCCGCGCCTAAGCGCATTATGATGGACAAGTAGATTTTCAACTTTTTCAGCAAGCAAATCCGGTGACAAAAGATCCGACACACGCAAAGCACGGCGGCCAACTTTATCTTCATAAGCAGGCCCAATACCGCGCTTGGTGGTACCAATTTTTGTTCCAGAATTAGAGCCCTCACGCGCTTCATCCAACTGCTGGTGGACAGGCAATATGAGAGTCGCACTTTCAGACAATTTGAGATTATCTGGCGAAATTTTTACACCTTGCGCACGAAGACGCTCCATCTCATCAATCAAAGCCCAAGGATCAACGACAACACCATTACCAATAACCGACAATTTTCCTTCGCGGACAATGCCCGAAGGTAAAAGGCTTAATTTATAAGTCTTGCCATTGATAACAAGCGTATGACCAGCATTGTGACCGCCTTGAAACCGCACCACAATATCAGCGCGAACGGAAAGCCAATCAACAATCTTGCCTTTACCTTCGTCGCCCCACTGTGAGCCGACCACAACCACATTGGCCATTATAGCCTCCTAGAAATAAAGTGTTTTAACTTGCACAACTTGGGGCAAAGCTTTGAGTTCCGCAAGGACATCATCAGAGATATCCTCATCTATGCTAACAAGCGATATAGCATCGCCAGTCGGCTTCTCTCGGCCCAAATTAAAAGAGGCAATATTAATATTATGTTTGCCAAGCAATGTGCCTAAAGCACCAACAAACCCAGGCTTATCCGTATTTGTGACATAAAGGGTTACCGGCGACAGCTCGGCTTCCATATTGATGCCTTTGACCTGAATAATACGCGGCTTACCATCAGAAAACACCGTTCCTGCTATGGAGCGCTCTTGGCGTTCAGTTTTAACGACAAGGCGAATATAGCTATCATAAGCACCTGCCGCATCTTGTTTTGATTCTGAAATCTGCAGACCACGTTGTTTGGCAAGGCTTGGAGCGCTGACCATATTGACGTCACTCATCAGCGGACGCAACAAGCCGGCAATCGCTGCAGCTGTAAGTGGGGCGCAGTTAAGATCACTCACCTCGCCGGCATATTCAA
>CBFHJI010000096.1:0-3944 GCA_965656255.1 Alphaproteobacteria bacterium | reverse complement strand
ATCAGGGGCGAAGTTATAAAGCTTATCGTGGTATGGGCTCTGTAAGCGCCATGGCGCGTGGGTCGGCGGACCGTTATTTCCAAGCTGATATTGCTGAGACCCAAAAATTAGTGCCTGAAGGTATTGAGGGACAAATTCCATTTAAAGGTCCTGCTGAGAATGTTGTTCATCAAATGGTCGGTGGTTTGCGTGCGGCAATGGGTTATACCGGTTCACCAACCATTTCGGCTTTCCAGGAAAGGGCGCGATTTGTTAAAATGTCTGGCGCGTCTTTGGCGGAAAGTCATGTTCACGATGTGACGATAACGCGTGAAGCACCTAATTACCCTGTGTCAGGAAAACTCTAGGTGCGCATAGCAGGGCGCACCCAAGCCGTTATTGATCTTTTAAATGAGATAAATGCGAGTGATCAAGCGGCAGACCGTCTTTTTGAAAAATGGGCGCGACAACATCGTTATGCCGGATCGAAAGACCGTCGTGCAATTAGTGATATATTTTATACAATCTTACGACATAAGGGGTTGCTCGCATGGTCTGTGATGGGAGGAGTTTCTGCTCTCCAGACAGATGATGCGCCTGCGAGTGAAAATAACCCAGATGATGCTGAATCCGCAGTTGACGTTTCTTCACGCCTACTCGTTTTTTCTTATTTAAGGCGATTTGAAAATATGACTATGGACGAGCTTAACGCAGTCGCTGACGGCGAACGGTTTGCGCCCGAGAAATTAAATGAAGATGAAAGTCGGTTGCTCAGCACGATGGTCATTGACGATGTACCAAGTGACCCATGTATCGCCCATAGCGTTCCGGACTGGGCCGTGAGCGAGATGCGTAAATCACTGGGTGAAAATTTTGATAAAACAGTTGAGAGGTTGAACGAGCGCGCTCCGATCGATTTGCGGGTTAATACTGCACGGATTTCTCTTGCTCATGCAAAAAAAGCGCTCGAAGAAGATGGCATCATTTCGACAGCTGTTCCACTGAGTCAAAGTGCGCTTCGCGTTAGCGATGGACGCAATATCGTGCAAACCTCTGCCTATCTTGATGGTCTTATTGAAGTACAAGATGCAGCGGCCCAAGCTGTGTGCGACTTTATCGGGCGGGCTGATGACACGACTATTCTTGATTATTGCGCGGGTGCGGGTGGTAAGTCTTTGGCCTTAGCGGCAATAACCGAAGAGCGTGCGCGTATTTATGTTCATGATATTGACCCTCGACGTCTGCGCGCTTTGTGGCCTCGTCTAAAGAGAGCTTCATTTTCTTGTATTGAGAATGCCTATGATCTGCCTTCATTAGAAGGGAAGATGGATCTGGTTGTCGCGGATGTGCCATGTAGTGGATCTGGCCGTTGGCGCAGAAACCCTGAGACGAAGTGGCAAATGTCGACTGAGAAATTGCAGAAACTTTGCCAGACCCAAGCTAAAATTTTGGATGAGGCAGCCCAATATGTTGCGCCTGATGGTCGTCTGGCTTATGTAACCTGTTCATTGTTAGACGCGGAAAATAGAGCGCAAATAGATGCATTTTTGGCAAGAAATAAGAGTTTTGTCCTCGCCAATGATGCAAATGAGCATCCCGTTGATGTTCTATATGGCCCTGCAACACATGATTGTGATGGCTTATATGCTTGTGTGTTAACGCGTCTGGTGACTTGATTTTAGGGCGTCAGAATGCGACATAATCTTATGATTTTAAAATATAAACACATCATTATTTTCTGTTTCACATTATCGTTTTTTGTGATCTCTACATCCAATGGCTTTGCAACCTCTAAGCCTTATGAGGACATGTCATCTCGTGTCTTGAAACAAGTCGAGGCATTAATGTTGGAAGGCAAGTCGCTCGAAGCGCGTAATAGTTTATTGGTCGCCCTCGCTGCTGATCCGGCAAATGCAGATGCGTTTGCGGCTTTGGGTAAAATGTCGATGTCTGACGGTGATTATGAACAAGCTATTCAAAGCCTAGCAACCGCCATTCGAATTGATCCGACCCGACGCGATGTTTATGTGGCTTTAGGTCAGTCGCAATTGGCTTTAGATAATGTCGATGGCGCACGCGAAACAATTGCAAAGCTGACGCAATTATGTGGCGATTGCGGGCAATTAACTATTTTGGAAAATGCTCTGGCGCTTTCGCTATCTGCAAAGAGTGACGGATCTGACGCGTCTACGCTAAAACAATAAATATAAACGTAAGAGTAAATTATGGATAAGATTCTTATTGTCGATTTTGGCTCACAGGTCACGCAGCTCATCGCGCGTCGTGTTCGAGAAAGTGGCGTTTATTCTGAAGTTATCCCTTTTCAAAAAGCTGGTGATGTTTTTGAAACTTTTGCGCCTAAAGCGATCATTCTATCTGGTGGCCCTAATAGTGTTATCGATGAACTGGCTCCGCGTATCCCCGACAATATTTTAAAGAGCGGTTTGCCTATTTTGGGTATTTGCTATGGGCAGCAAGCGCTATGCCAACAATTAGGTGGCCGCGTTGAGGGAAGTGAAGAGCGTGAGTTTGGTCGTGCGACACTCAATATTATTGAAGAGACGTTACTTTTTGATGGTATCAATGGCACCGATATTCCGGTTTGGATGAGCCATGGGGATCGTGTTGCGGCTTTGCCCGAAGGTTTTGATGTTATAGGGCGCAGTGAACATGCGCCATATGCGGCGATTGCGGATTTGCAGCGCAATATATATGCCGTGCAATTTCACCCAGAGGTCGTTCATACGCCTGATGGCGCGCAAATTCTGAGTAACTTTACACATAAGATTGCAGGTTGCGCCGGTGACTGGACGATGGCCGCTTTCCGCGCAGAGGCTATTGAGAAAATTCAAGTTCAAGTTGGCTCCGGCCGAGTCATTTGTGGTTTATCTGGCGGAGTTGATAGCTCTGTTGTTGCGGTTCTCTTGCATGAAGCAATTGGTGATCAACTGACTTGTGTTTATGTTGATACGGGTATGATGCGTGCAGGCGAAAGTGAACAAGTTGTTGGGCTTTTCCGCGACCATTATAATATTAAACTTATTCATAAAGATGTATCGGCGTTGTTTTTAGACAAGCTCGCCGGTGTCAGCGACCCTGAACAGAAACGTAAAATTATTGGTGCCACATTTATTGATGTGTTCGAAGCTGAAGCAAAGGCCATTGGTGGTGCTGATTTCCTCGCACAAGGCACATTATATCCAGATGTGATTGAGAGTGTCTCTTTTACTGGTGGGCCAAGTGTGACGATTAAAAGTCATCATAATGTCGGGGGCTTGCCTGAGCGAATGAACATGCAACTTGTGGAGCCTGTCCGGGAATTGTTCAAGGATGAGGTGCGCGCATTAGGGCGAGAACTTGGACTAAGTGAAGCATTTGTTGGCCGTCATCCTTTTCCTGGACCAGGTTTGGCTATTCGTATACCCGGTGATATTACGCGCGAAAAACTCGATATTTTGCGGAAAGCAGATAGTGTTTATCTAGATGAAATACGTAAAGCAGGACTTTATGATGATATTTGGCAAGCCTTTGCAGTCCTATTGCCTGTCCGAACTGTCGGCGTGATGGGCGATGGGCGAACTTATGACTATGTCTGTGCATTACGCGCAGTCACTTCCACAGATGGCATGACGGCGGATTATTATCCGTTTAGCCATGAATTTCTCGGACGCGTATCAACTCGTATTATCAACGAAGTGCGTGGCATTAATCGCATCGTTTATGACATCACATCCAAGCCACCCGGTACGATAGAGTGGGAATAATGTCAATAGTCTAAACTTCTGATTTTGTTATATAAAAAAGTTACACACTTTCTACACATTTCGTTTTTATCGTTGATTTTCTGCGATTCATAAACTATCGTTTTCACACATTGCTACACACTTTGAGTGTTTCACAATGTCATAGAAAACGAGCGTGTCAGTTTTGAGTAAAAATACGAGAACAGATGTAGAGAAACTTCT
>CBFHJI010000095.1:0-4063 GCA_965656255.1 Alphaproteobacteria bacterium | reverse complement strand
CCAATACAATGGCCTGCGTTTCTGAAGCTATCGGTCTAGCCTTACCAAATTCAGCTGGCGCACCGGCCCCTTATTTGTCGCGCGATGAATATGCTGCAGCTTCAGGGCGAGCAGTTATGGATCTTATTAAAAACAATATTCGTCCGCGTGATATTGTTACCCGTAAATCGCTAGAAAACGCGGCAACAGTTGTTGCAGCAACCGGTGGCTCGACCAATGGCGGACTTCATTTGCCTGCCATTGCCCATGAAGCAGGTATTGATTTTGACCTTATGGAAGTTGCTGAAATTTTCAAGAAAACACCATATATCGCCGACTTAAAACCGGGCGGAAACTTTGTTGCTAAAGATATGTATGAAGCAGGCGGTGTGCCGATGCTGTTACGAACACTTTTAGATGGTGGCTTTTTGCATGGCGATTGCTTGACTGTCACGGGCAAAACTTTGGCCGAAAACCTAGAGGGCATTACGTTTAACCACGACCAAAAAGTCATCTATCCCGTCACAAACCCGCTTTCACCAACTGGTGGGGTTGTTGGTTTACAAGGCTCTCTTGCCCCAGAAGGTGCAATTGTTAAAGTCGCCGGCATGGAGCGGTTAGAGTTTACCGGTCCTGCTCTTTGTTTTGATTGTGAGGAAGACGCATTTGCTGCCGTTGAGCAAGGAAATTACAAAGAGGGCGATGTCATTGTTATTCGCTATGAAGGACCAAAAGGCGGACCCGGTATGCGCGAGATGCTCTCAACGACATCCGCAATCTATGGGCAGGGCAATGGAGATAAAGTTGCGCTCATAACAGATGGACGCTTCTCTGGTGCAACGCGTGGGTTCTGCATTGGTCACGTTGGCCCAGAAGCTGCTGAATGTGGCCCAATTGCCCTTATTGAGAACGGTGACATTATCTCAATAGACGCATCAAAAGGGACCATTGACTTATTGGTTGATGACAACATTTTGGAAACACGCCGCAAGGCTTGGAAACCGCGTGAAAATGACTTTGCATCTGGAACGCTTTGGAAATATGCACAAACAGTTGGTTCCGCGCGCAAGGGTGCTGTAACTCATCCAGGCGGTGCTAAAGAGAAAAAGCAATACGCTGATATTTAAAAATTTCTATTTTAATAAAAGGGCGAAGGGGGTTATGCCGCCTTCGCCTTTTTTGTTTACCCAATAAAATCAAAAAGGCTTTATGAATGGACTAACTCTCAAGCCTTAACGTTTTAAGCACCTAATTGAATAGCGATCGGGACATGGTCAGAGGGCTTATCACGTTCGCGCATATGACGATCAATCCGAACATTTTTCAAAAGATCGGCAGCCATTGGACTTAAGAGATGGTGATCGATGCGAATTCCATTATTTTTAGGGAAAGCCCCAGCTTGATAATCCCAAAATGTATAGGTCTCATCCGACGGCACTTTGATTAATTCTAATGCATCGGCATATCCCAAGTTTTTGATAGCCCTAAAATGCGCACGACTATCATCGCGAAAGAGGGCGTCATCGCGCCAATCCTCAGGCGCATAGCAGTCAACATCATTTGGGATAATATTATAATCCCCTGCCAATACAGTCACTTCTTCATAGGATAGCAGTGTTTCAGCATGCGCCTTAAGCGCTTTCATGAAGGCAAGTTTATAGGTAAATTTAGGGCCATCCCCTCCATCAACAGGGTTGCCATTAGGCAAATAGATAGAGGCAACACGACATACAGTCACACCATCATTAATGACAGCTTCAATATATCGGCTTTGTTCGTCTTCAAAATTTGGAATTCCGCGAATGACATCTTCAATAGGAAACCGCGATAATATGGCCACACCATTATATGTTTTCTGCCCAAAGGTCTCGACATTATAACCCAGGTCTTCAACTTCGCTCTTTGGGAAGGCGTCATCAATACATTTAAGCTCTTGAAGACATAAAATATCGGGTTTGACTTCGCGGAGATAATCCAAAATATGGGGCAGGCGGGCTTTCGCCGAATTTACATTCCAACTGACGATTTGCATCGTTAAACAGAGAAAGATGTGCCGCAACCACATGAAGCGGTTGCGTTTGGATTACGGATCTGAAAAGAAGCACCAATCAAATCATCTACCCAGTCAACTTCTGAGCCATCCATATAATTGATCGACATTGGATCAACGAGGACTTTGACGCCGTCACGTTCCAAAACAATATCATCATCCATTTGTTGATCATCAATCGCAAAGCTATATTGAAAACCAGAACAGCCACCACCAAGAACAGAGATGCGCAACATCGCGCCCTGATCCTCGCTGGCGAGTATTTTTTGAATTTGCTTCACAGCATTGTCGCTGACAGATAAATTGCTCATAAAATAGAAATAGGACTAATCGTCTGACTTTTCAAGATGGTCGGATAATGTTATGCGAGATAAACGCTTATATTGGTCATTTTCATCATAAAAGCGCTTTGAGGAGAAGACATGGTTATGAAAAACCTCGCTCACTATGCTAGCTTTGCCGATCAATCGCGTGGACGCTTGTTTCATGAGCCTGAAAGTGGGACCAGAAGTGTATTTCAACGCGATAGAGATCGCATTGTCCACTCCAGCGCCTTTCGCCGCTTAAAACATAAAACCCAGGTCTTTGTAGCCCATGTCGGGGACAGTTATCGAACCCGCCTGACCCATTCACTTGAAGTCGCCCAAATTGCCCGCTCTCTCGCGCGAGAATTGCAGCTCGACGAAGATTTGGCAGAAACGCTCGCATTGGCACATGACTTTGGACACACACCCTTTGGCCATGCTGGCGAAGACGCCTTACATGATGTTATGGCGCCCTATGGTGGATTTGATCACAATGCCCAAAGTCTTCGTATTGTCACGCAACTCGAAGAACGCTACATCGCATTTGATGGACTAAACCTCACCTGGGAGAGCCTAGAAGGCATTGTTAAACATAATGGCCCATTGCTAACGGATACAGTCAAAATTGAAGACCTGCCTTATGCCATTCGTGCTTATTCTGATATTCAATCTCTCGAGCTCGATGGTTGGCCAAGCGCCGAGGCCCAAGTCGCCGCGTGGGCAGATGATATTGCATATAATAACCACGATATTGATGATGGCTTAAGGGCTAATTTATTTACCATAGACGACCTAAGCCAATTACCAATGATTGGAGACATTATCCGGGATATTAAAACAAAACATCCTAATGTTGCATTTAAACGTTTACGCCATGAAGCCATCCGCCAAATGATTTCTCGCATGATTTCAGACCTTGCCCGCGAAACACGGCGTCGGATTGAAGTCTATAATCCACAGTCAGTGGAAGAGGTCAGGGCGCTTAAAGCACCATTGGTTGGTTTTTCCAAGGAGATGGAAGAACAAAACCTCATTATTAAGGCTTTCTTACGCGAACGCATGTATCGTCATTTCACAGTCAATCGTTCGATGAGCAAAGCCAAACGCCTGGTCAAAAGCCTCTTCACACTTTTTCTCGAAGACCCAATGCTTTTACCAACCGAATGGGCAGCAAAATGTGTCGCGAATGAAAATAAAATGAATGCACGTGTCATATGCGACTATGTAGCGGGAATGACAGACCGTTTCGCTATGGCCGAATATCGAAGGCTATTTGATGTCACCGACGAATTAGCCTAGAGCAAGTATAATAAATGCCTATTCCATGCCGCGATAACAAGACGCGAGAGCACTATGAATATTTTTAATGAGTATAAAACAAGAATTGAAACACATGTTAATGCCCTTATAGCGTCAGGCATCGTCCCTCAAGACATCGATGTATCGCGCGCGACAGTCGAACCGCCGCGTGAAGCCGCACATGGAGACTTGGCTTCGAATATAGCCATGGTTCTTGCAAAAGCGGTTGGCATGAAACCGCGCGATCTCGCAGAACATATTGCCAAGTTACTTGAAGCAGATGAAGACATATCCGCAGTTGATATTGCCGGACCTGGGTTTATCAATATCAAACTCAAACAAGATATATGGCATGACTTAGCGCGAAGGATCCTCCGCGACGGACCAAGCTTTGGACGCTCAACAATGGGGCAGGGCGAGCCCGTAAATT
>CBFHJI010000094.1:0-4110 GCA_965656255.1 Alphaproteobacteria bacterium | reverse complement strand
CTCCTTCAAAGGGCCGCAATGTGCCACTCTCAGCCGCACTCTCTAATATGCGAAGTGATGTCGTGCCCACAGCAATAACGCGCCCGCCATCGGCTTTTGTTTGGTGGATGAGATCTATCGTTTCTTGCGTCACTTTTCCCCATTCAGCGTGCATGTCGTGCCCTTCGATCTTGTCGACCTTAACGGGTAAGAATGTGCCAGCCCCGACATGGAGCGTGACTTCGCCAAACCGAATGCCAGCTGTTTTGAGATCATTAATCAAGTCAGGTGTAAAGTGTAAGCCAGCTGTGGGCGCGGCTACAGCACCGTCATAGCGAGCAAATTCAGTCTGATAGTCCGTATCATCTTGATCGTCTGGGGGGCGTTTACTGGCAATATATGGAGGCAGCGGCATGGTGCCTGCCTCAAAGAGTGCCTTTTCCATATCCTTTGGCGCAATATTGAAACTGAGGTCAATTTCGGCTTCTTCGCGCCGAGTAACCTCGGCGGTTAATACACCAAAGTGAAGTTGATCGCCTATTTTTACCCGCTTGGCGGGCTTAGCAAAGCATGTCCAGGCTGTCGGTGAGAGACGCTTGATGAGTGTCACTTCAATCGTCGCTCTATTCTCACCGCGTTGCCTTATCCCGTTTAGGCGCGCCGGTATAACCTTTGTGTTATTGACAATTAGCAGGTCATTTGGCTTTAAAATTTGAGGTAAATCAAAGACATGACGATCGAAAACCTGTGTGTTTTTGACATGAAGCAAGCGGGCGTGATCGCGTTGCAATAACGGCCTGAGCGCGATGTTTTGCTCAGGTAGTTCAAAATCAAAATCGTCTAACTGCATTGAGCGTTAGTCAGCGAGACGTAAGCTGATGATTTTATCAGGACTTGCTGGTGGCTCGCCTTTTTCGATGGAATCAATATGTTCCATACCTTCAATGACTTCGCCAAATACAGTATATTGGCCATTGAGCCAGCTTGCATCTTCAAAGCAAATAAAGAATTGGCTGTTGGCGCTATCTGGGTGTTGCGAGCGTGCCATGCCCAGTGTGCCTCGTTTGAAAGGCTCATTTGAAAATTCAGCTCTCAAATCTGGATATTCTGAGCCGCCCATGCCTGTTCCGGTCGGATCACCTGTTTGAGCCATAAAGCCATCAATGACACGGTGAAAAATAATACCATCGTAAAATTTCTCAGAAATGAGCTCTTTAATGCGTTCGACATGATTTGGCGCCAAATCATCGCGAAGTTTAATTTTTACGGTTCCTGTCTTAAGTTCTAATAGCATTATAGTTTCTCCTTGCGCTGAATTGGCGGTCATAGGAAAGCTGAACAAGACAAACCCTAATAGTGCCATAAAAAATGATTTAAAATTCATAACGTTACTTTCTAATCTTCATACTTTAGTTTAATTTGCTCAACAACTGGTTTAGCCACAAATGAAGATATATCGCCATTCATAGATGCTATTTGGCGTACTAAACTGGATGAGATGAAAGATATTTCCGGTGCGCCAGCGAGATATATTGTTTCAATTTCAGGCGCCATTTTTCTATTCATTGCCGTCATTTGTGCTTCATAATCATAGTCTGCTGCTGAACGGAGACCGCGTATGATGACATTGGCGCCCTTTTCTGCGGCAATATTGACCAGAAGTCCAGAAAAGCTGATGACATCAATACGGTTATCATATTGAATATCCATAGACTTTAATGACGCAAAAATAAGGTCTCGTCTCTCATCGAATGAAAAAAGCGGCTTTTTAGAAGCGCTAACACCTATCCCAACAATAACACGATCAACCAGGTTTAAACTACGGGCGATAATATCAAGATGTCCATTCGTAACTGGGTCAAAACTGCCAGCATATAAACCAATGCGATCCATTATTCCCCCTCGCCTTGACTGGTCTCCGATCCCGGATTGGCATTATCGGAATTTGTGTTCTCTACGTCTCCGCCTAAAGTGTCATGCTCGGCAAGCGTATCTTCAGTATCTTCTTCGTCATCGCTAGTTTCACCGATACGAACCACCGACATCACACGCGCGTCTTCTTCCGTTTTAAATATTGTTACGCCCTGTGTGTTACGTCCCGCAATTCGAACATCAATGACGGTTGTCCGAATTAAAGTACCATTATTCGTCACAAGCATCAGCTGATCGCTATCTTCTACTGGAAATGCGGCAATAAGTTGACCGTTACGCTCTGTCACCGTCATGGCAATTATGCCCTTACCGCCGCGCCCTGAAATACGATATTCATAGGCTGATGATCGTTTACCAAAGCCATTCTCGCTCACAGTTAAAATAAACTGCTCCTCTGCACCTAATTGCGCATAACGCTCAGGGGTTAGGGTTGCAAGTTCATTCGCTTCTTCGCCATCCTCCTCAGAAATATCATCTGCTATCGGAGTTTCAATATCCGCAATGGTGTCGTCACTTGCGCGCCTTATGGCATTGGCTTGTTTCAAATATGTATTGCGCTCAGCGGGTGATGCATCACTGTGGCGCAGAATTGCCATGGAAATGACCTCTTGCCCATCAGCCAGTCGAATACCGCGTACACCAGAGGAATTACGGCTTCTAAAGACGCGTACAGCTGTGACCGGGAAACGAATGCAACGTCCATCTGATGCTGTTAGCAGGACATCGTCATTTTCCGTACAAATGTCGACACCTACAATTTGCTCGCCTTGGTCAGGCTTCATCGCTATTTTGCCGTTACGGTTTATTTGAACAAAATCGGAGAGATCATTGCGCCGCACGTTGCCAAAGCTCGTTGCAAACATAACGTGTAAGTCGCTCCAGCTTGTTTCATCACTTGGTAAAGCCATAACAGCTGCAATTGTCTCACCCTCATCGAGTGGCAATAAATTGACAAGCGCTTTACCGCGCGACTGCGGATTACCGACAGGAAGACGGTATACTTTCATTTTATATACCATGCCCGTCGTTGAGAAGAACAGGATAGGTTGGTGTGTGTTGGCCACGAATAGACGAGAGACGAAGTCTTCGTCTTTGGTGGACATACCAGAACGCCCCTTACCTCCGCGCTTTTGGGCGCGATATGTTGAGAGCGGCACCCGTTTAATATAGCCCGAATGACTGACCGTCACGACCATGTCTTCTTGTGGAATGAGTGCTTCATCATCCATATCGCCGTCATCTTCAAGAATTTCTGAGCGGCGTGGTGTTGCAAAATCATTTCTAGCTTCGCTCAATTCGGTGCGAATAATCTCTAGCAAGCGCGGCCTGCTTCGGAGAATATCAAGCAGATCTGAGATTTGTTCACCGAGTATTTCAAGCTCGCCGCCAATCTCGTCGCGTCCCATCGCGGTTAAGCGCTGCAAACGAAGTTCCAGAATTGCGCGGGCCTGAGCCTCGCTCAATTTGTAAATGCCATCTTCGCTAATTTGGTGAAGCGGATCATCAATTAAGCGAATAAGCGGGGCTACATCTTGAGCAGGCCAATCGCGCGTCATAAGCTGTTCGCGCGCGCTTTGGGGTGATGGAGCGCTTCTGATCAAAGCAATCACTTCATCTATATTCGCAACTGCAATAGCAAGACCCACTAAGACATGCGCCCGGTCTCTGGCTTTGTTTAAGTCAAATTTACAACGTTTAGTAACAACTTCTTCGCGGAATGCCAAAAATGCCGTGAGCATTTGACGAACATTCATAAGTTGAGGGCGCCCCCCGCGTAAGGCGAGCATATTGGCGCCAAAACTGGTTTGTAGCTGCGAGTAACGGTAAAGCTGGTTAAGAACGACGTCCCCCATAGCTTCGCGCTTTAACTCGATAACAACGCGCATACCATCTCGGTCAGACTCGTCACGTAAGTCACTAATACCCTCAATTGTCTTATCGCGAACAAGATCCGCAATACGTTCAATCATCGAGGTTTTATTCACCTGATAAGGAATTTCAGTAATAACAATCGCTTCGCGGTCTTTGCGAATTGTTTCGATTGTTGCCCGCCCCCGCATGACAATTGAGCCGCGACCGGTCAGGACTGCATTTCTTGGGCCGGTTCTGCCCAAAATAAAAGCGCCTGTTGGGAAGTCTGGTCCTGGAACAATATCCAGGATTTCTTCGTCGGTTAGTTCCGCATTATCAATCAACGCG
>CBFHJI010000093.1:0-4129 GCA_965656255.1 Alphaproteobacteria bacterium | reverse complement strand
TGAAACAAACGCCCCGAGAAAAAGAAATAACCAAAACCAACAAATGTGATCAAAAATGCGCCATAACCCAATAATGTTACAAGCTCTAGGAACTGCGTTAAAAATGGCGTCCGAAGACCCAAGACCCAGCTCATATCATTAAGAATAGACATATATGCGTTCCTCTATAACTCTCGGTAAATCATCTGATAACACCCCTTAAGAGGTGACGGGGTTCTCATCAAAACTCATTAATGACGCATCAATTGGATCCCATTTTTGCGCACTCTTTGCCCATAAATTTGCGCCGAATGTGATCCAATCGCTATCATCCATGGTGCCCGCTTTTAAAAACATAATTTCAGGCATTTCATCAATGAGTGTAATCATTTGCGACCCGCAATCGGTACAAAACCCGCGCTTGATATGGGAGCCTTGCGTGCCAATCGTCTCATAAACCTTATAGTTTCCGGACAGTTTTATGGCAGTTTTGGGGAAATTAACAATACTTGCTTTGCCAGAACCCGTCGCTTTACGACAATCTGAACAATGGCAGTGCATGGCACCGATGACTTGAGTTTCATCTGCTTCATAATGAAGCTGACCGCATACGCAAGATCCTGTGATCATATTTTCATCCCCCCCAGAATAATTATATAGTTTGACACAAAGCTAAATTATGGCAAGCAAACAAAAGATATTCAAAATATATTCACCAGAAACATTAAGGAGATTTCCTTGAAAATTGCATCTCACATGGATTTGTCTTCTTTCATTGTTATGGATGTCATGCGCGACGCACAAGCACTGGAAGCGCAAGGGATGGATATTAAGCACCTAGAAGTTGGACAGCCGCGCACACCAGCCCCGGCTCCGGCAATAAAAGCGATCCGTGATGCTTTGCCTGAGATCGCAAGCCATGGATATACGCTTGCCCTTGGCATGCCCCCATTGCGAGATGCCATAGCCGCGCTCTATCAACGCTGGTATGGAAAATATATTGATCCTGCACGTATTGTGGTCACGGTCGGGTCCTCGCTCGGATTTGAGATGGCCTTATTAACCTGTTTCGAACCTGGGGATGTGATTGCATTGCCATGCCCTGGCTACCCAGCCTATCGCAATTTATTGCGTGTCCTTGGTTTGCGTGTCCTTGATATACCAACGCGCGCGGATACAAATTGGCGCCTCAATATCGCGCATTTACGTTCGCTCAAAGAAAAACCAAATGGTCTTATTTTAGCTAGCCCCATGAATCCAACGGGCGCCACCTTAAATGCTACTGAATTAAAAGAAATCGCTCACTATTGTCATGAAACAGGTATTCGCCTGATCTCAGACGAAATCTATCACGGCATCACCTTTGACGGACCAGCCGCGAGTGCCGTAGACATGACACCAAGTGCGATCGTTGTGAATTCTTTTTCCAAATATTTCTCGATGACAGGGTATCGGATCGGTTGGATGGTTGTCCCAGACAAGCTGGTCGACCCGCTCGAACGGCTTTCTCAAAACCTAATTATTTCAGTACCCACCCTCTCCCAAATTGCGGCCCTCGCTGCCATGACAGAAGAAGAGAGCTTTAGCGAGCTTGATGGACATGTTGCGCGTTATCGCGCCAATAGAGATATTCTCATGTCTCATTTACCAAAAGAATTTCTGGGCAATGTGACCCAACCAGAGGGTGCTTTTTACCTCTATGCAGATACGCGCGCTATTAGTTCTGACAGCAAAGACTTATGCAAACGACTTCTTCATGAAGCGCATGTGGCTCTCACACCCGGTATCGATTTTGATCCCTTCGAGGGTCATCTGGCAGTCCGCTTATCATTTGCTGGTTCTGAGATAGATATGCAAGAGGCCTGCAAACGGGTCAGTCAATGGGTGAATAGCGAAGTCAAATCATAGCGCGCCCTAAGACTGTGCTCATAAATAAACCAACCCTATCTCGCTAAACTCTCACAATCTTAAGAATGAGGAAATCGCGGGGTCTGGAGCGCCTCAACTGATAGACTTAAATTAACTCTGGCGTAAAACTTGTTTTGCAGACAAACTAAATACGACTCGTATGATAGGGAGGGAAAATCATATGTCGGATCTAGAACCAAAATTAGAAAAAGTATTTCGGATGGAAGCCATTCTTGCAGAAGGCTATCCAGTAGATGCCTCTAGCCAAATCGTTGAGGTTACAGGTGGTGTTGTTTTAGGTTGCGGACGATTTGAAGGCGCTAAGGGTGATATTATTGCCCCGTCTGGTGATTGGCTATCTGTAAGCCCTAGAGGAACATTTCAACTCGATGTCCGTGCGTCAGTCCTCATGCCGGATGGCATTATTCTCATAACATATCTGGGTCGTGCGACACCGAGCCCTGAAGTGGCGACACGTATGCAAGCTGGAGAAACAATCCATCGCAAAGATATTAGCTTCATGACAAACCCCGTTATGAAAACAGCTTCGCAAGAATATGCTTGGGTTAACGATCATATCTTTATTGGCGCCATGAGTGAGTTCTCCTTTGCGCAACCAGGAAAACCCGGCCATATTTATTATGATGTTTACTGCGCCACCTAATGACTTCCAAAATTTTCAGGCCAAGAAACCTTTTTTTGTTTTCTGACATGGGCAGAAGAGCATTTATTCATATTATGAAAAAAGGCTCAAAACCTTAAACTTATTATTAAGCCCAGAAGGTTTCGCCCTTTTATGTCTTTTATACCTAAGCCTAAGCCTAAGCCTAAGCCTATGTCTTAAGCCTAAGCCTATGTCTTAAGCCGAAAAAGACAGTGGGAAGTGGCGTAGTAAAGTATCAAGAGTAACGAGACTAATCAGAAAATCCTACAAAGACTGCCGCTTCTTCAACGCTTTTACGTTCTGAAACCACGGCATTGGCTGGAAATGTCTCATCCGGCCAACCGAGTGCGACGGCCTTAAGAATAACCTGATCCTCGGCGATATGAGCATGCTCGCGCACAACAGGCGACTGCATAATACCTTGGCTATTGATAACAGCGCCCAGCCCCCGCGACCATGCCGCGTTGACCAAAGCCGTTGTAACAGCTCCACAATCAAAGGCCGTATCGTCGCTTTCAGCCAATACACGATCATAAGTAACAATAACACAGACAGGAGCATCGAATTGACGAAACCCACGCAACACCCAGTCTTGGCGCGCCGCTTTATCATCGCGTGCAATCTCCATTGCAGAGAAAAGCTGTTTAGCAACACCAACCTGACGTTCTCTATGCTCACCTTCAAAAGCTTGGCCAATTCGGAATTCACGACTATGAGGAATACCGGCTAAATTACGCTCCGTATTGCCTTGACGAATTCGATCAAGAGGCTCACCCGAAATGACATAAAAATTCCACGGCTGGGTATTCATCGATGACGGAGCCCGCATCGCGATACTCAAAATTTCTTCAATTAATGCCTTAGGTACCGGATCCGGCTTATATCCGCGAATGCTTCGACGTCCCAAAACCACATCATCATAATTCATAATTCCACCTTACTAAACCGCCAACCGGGCTATGCTTCCTGATCGCAGAGTTTAACCTAAACGAAGAATGAATAACAGCTGTCTCTCATCAAACGCGCATTGGCCAAGAATGAATGAAGAACACACCACGATTAAGCTTATCTGCGACAATGCCTGTCATAGTCAGAAAGCCGACGTTATTTCCACATGATTTATCTAATATTTAATCATGAGCCGGATCATTCATTGAAGGTGTTTAAAAGAGAAACAAACTTAGACAACTTATTTTGTTTGCAGACCTTCAATCATCTTCAAGACACTGCGCCGTGGCATGAAAGGAGTTAACCAATTCAAAGTGAATGACCAACGCGCTTCATTAAAAGCCACGAGTTTTCCCTTCATCATTGCATCATAACCACATTTTGCCACTGAAGCCGGGCTAGCTTTATTTTGCTTTGCAAGATCGGTCCCATCTAGCTCCGCCTTATTCACAAATTCAGTATTCACAAGTCCGGGGCATAATGCGGTAGATGTAATACCATCTTTTCTCATTTCCTGATCGATAGCCTGGCTAAATGAAGTGACAAATGCTTTTGTCGCGTAGTAAACCGCTTGGTATGGTCCGGGTAAGAAACTTGCCGTTGATGAAACTTGCAGCATTTTTCCTCCAT
>CBFHJI010000092.1:0-4173 GCA_965656255.1 Alphaproteobacteria bacterium | reverse complement strand
GGTTGCCCTTGTTGATACGGGCGCGCGGCTTTTGTGTCAGATGCTATCTTGCCCTAAACCCATTATTATTGCCTCAACTGGTCACGCTATGGCGGCGGGTGCTTTAATGATGCTGGCAGGTGACATGCGTATTGGTTTGGCGGGCGATTATAAATATGGCCTCAATGAAACAGCCATTGGCATGACCATGCCTGATTTTGGTCTTGATCTAGCTGTTCATCGTTTGGGAATGCATAATATGTCTATGGCTGTTCTATCTGCTCAACTATATGATCCATTGACTGCGGCACAAATTGGTTATCTCGACCGTGTGGTCGAGCCAAATGATTTTGAAACCAGCTTGGCCGAGGCAATTGATTATTTTCAGTCTTTAGATGCCCGCGCCTATGCCGGCACAAAACGTAAAATTCATAAACCATTGGTTGATAAAATCTTGGCAGGACTTAACCCCGACGACCTTAACATTTCTGCTTAAACAGGTTTGTTCGCTTTGGTGAAAAGGCGAAAGAAATTTTGAGTTGTTTGAGCGGCAAAATCCTCTGCGCTTATGTCAAATAATTCTGCTAAGCGCGCTGCTGTATGCGATACAAAACTAGGTTCATTTCGTTTTCCACGATGAGGCATCGGCGCCAAATAAGGCGCGTCCGTTTCAACCAGGAGGCGATCGAGCGGGATTGTTTTAATAACATCTCGCAAATTTTGCGCATTCTTAAAGGTCGCAATGCCGCTAATCGATATATAAAACCCCATATCAAGGGCGCGGCGCGCTAATTCTGGCCCTGCCGTAAAGCAATGAATAAGACCCGGATATGTGCCAATAGCCATCTCATTTTCTAAGATTTGTGCAGTATCTGTGTCAGCGTCTCTGGCGTGCACAATAAGGGGGAGCTGTGTTAATCTTGATGCTTCAATATGAGCAATAAAACTTTGTTTTTGCTTTTCTTTTTCACTATGTTCATAAAAATAATCTAATCCTGTTTCGCCGATACCAATAACTTTGGCATGTGTGGCTTTGGCGGCAATAACGTCACCGCTAACGGTAGTCTCAGCGCCGGCTTCATGGGGATGTGTTCCGACCGAGCATAAAACATCCTCATATTGTTCGCTGAGAGCGATAATTTTATCGGCTTGAGAAAATTTCGTTGAAATTGTGACCATTAACCCAACCCCTGCCGCACGTGCGCGCGCGACTAATGCGTCACGATCCTCTTCAAAATCGGGAAAGTCGAGGTGACAATGGCTATCAACAAGCATCGTCATTAAGTGTATTGTCCATCATCTATGGTGATTGTGGTCCCTGTTATCCCTTTTCCGGCAGCGCCAGCGAGTAATAGGATGGCGCCATCGAGATCATCGGCCTGTGCTAATCGCCGACGCGGCCAAGAGTTAATTTGTTTTTGACCACCTTCTGTTTTCCACCAATAGTCATTTATTTCAGTTTCGATATAGCCTGGGCATATGGCATTGACATTAATCATGTGGCGCGCAAATTCCCTTGCTAGGCCGCGGGTCATCATCGCAATTGCGCTTTTGGACATGCAATAAGGAGTTAAACCAGGCAGGACATTAAAAGCGCCAACAGAAGCAATATTAATGATGCGCCCCTCTTCATTTCGGGCAATCATTCGACGGGCAGCTTCTGTGGCGAGGAAAAAAGGTGCGCGTGTATTGGTATTTAATATGAGGTCATATTGCTCAGGCGTCATATCCAGGGCTTTTTCAGGGACGTTCATGCCAGCATTATTGACTAAAATATCTATCGGAAAGCCTGCTTTTTCACACGTATCAAAAGCACTTGCGATTATGCTTATGTCATTGACGTCGAGTGATAATGTTAAACATTTGATCCCCTCAGCTTCGAGATTTGAGGCGAGTTCTTTCAATTTCTCGGCACGTCTTGCCGCAATAACAACATGAGCGCCTGCGCGCCCGAGGGTTTTAGCAAATTGAACGCCCAACCCTGAGCTCGCCCCTGTGATAAGCGCTGTTTTGCCGGTTAAGTCGATTATGTTACTGGGGGTTTGCATTAAACATCCTTTACGTATTGGTCATTGGTAAGGAATATGGCACGATTGCAATTATCTTGTCACCTAGGGAGCTCTCTTCATGTCCACGACTGTAAAACGTCTTCAACTTGATATTATTTCTGATTTTGTATGCCCCTGGTGTTTTATTGGTAAACGAAAGCTCGATGTTGCGCTTCAACGCGATATGAGTTTTGAGATTAATCTGGTTTGGCGGCCCTATCGTTTAGATCCGAGATTACCGGCGGGTGGGGTCGATCGTGACACTTATATGAAGCAAAAGTTTGGCGCCACAGCAATGCGCGGTATTACCGATAAAATTAAGGCTGCAGCAGAAGGCACAGGCATTCATTTTAATTTTGAGGCGATTAAACGAACGCCAAATACGACAAATGCACACAGGCTAACCCGATGGGCGGGGTTTCTTGGAAAACAGCATGCTGTTGCTGAGGACCTTTTCGTCGCCTATTTCGAGCAAGGGTTAGATATTGGAAATGATGAGGTCTTAATTGATATCGGTATGAAACATGGATTTAACCCGATTGAATTAGCAGCGTCTTTATCTGGAGCAGATGACATAGATATGATTGATAACCAAGACGCCCAGGCACGTAATGCTGGCGTGACGGGTGTCCCTGCATTGTTAATGGGTGGTCAGTTTCTTCTAATGGGCGCGCAAGACCCCGATTATTTAAATATGATTTTTTCTAAGGCTGTTGAAAAACTTGAAAACCCATCAGCGACTGGCGTGATTGAATAGAGCTTATGTGTTTTGGGTCGCAATATCTGAGAGTTTAGCAATTACTTTATTAACGCCAGAAAGTCTGTTTTGGAGGTCGTCATATTGTCCGGCCACAAAGAGTGTATGATCTGGGCGCAGTTTAATGCGATCTTGGTAATCGTTAATAAAACGCACGAGCCCCTGTGGATTAGCAAAACTATTATTCCGAAATGTTAAGCTTGCCCCTTTTGGTCCGGCATCTATTTTTTCTATTCCTGCCTGATAGCAAGCGATTTTTAGTTTAACAACGCTAAAGAGATTTTGAACTTCTTGGGGCAATGGACCGAAGCGATCAATCATTTCAGCTGCAAATCCTTCGACTTGTTCATCGCTATCGAGCAAAGACAAACGCCGATAAAGGCCCATACGTAATTCAAGATCGGGAATATAGTCCTCATTCATCATAACAGAGAGACCCAAATTGATTTGAGGCGACCATGTTTCATTTGTTGATATGCCCTGGCGGTCGGCAATCGCCTCTTCAAGCATGGATTGATAAAGTTCGTAGCCAACTTCGCGGATATGTCCTGACTGCTCATCGCCCACTAAATTGCCAGCGCCGCGCATATCGAGATCGTGGCTTGCTAGGGTGAAACCAGCGCCTAGGCTATCGAGAGACTGAAGGACTTGAAGCCTTTTTTGTGCAGCTGGGGTTAAAGGTTTATTTTCTTGATAGGTCATATAGGCGTATGCGCGCTGCTTCGAACGCCCTACTCGGCCCCGCATTTGATATAATTGAGCGAGACCAAACATATCTGCACGATGAATAATCATTGTATTCGCAGTGGGAATATCGAGACCAGACTCGATTATGCTTGTAGAGAGCAAAACATCATATTGCCCCTCATAAAATGCAGTCATACGATCTTCAAGGTCTGTGCCAGCAAGTTGCCCATGCGCCGTGATAAACTTAACTTCCGGTACATATTCGCTTAAAAATGCTTCTATCTCGGTCAAATCGGAAATACGAGGAACAATATAAAAGCTTTGTCCTGCTCTGTATTTTTCACGCAAGAGTGCTTCGCGCAAAATGACCCCATCATGGGGTGTGATATAAGTACGTATGGCAAGCCGGTCGACCGGTGGCGTTGCAATCAATGATAGGTCGCGCACTCCTGAAAGTGCCATTTGCAAGGTCCGCGGTATTGGTGTCGCGGTCAGGGTGAGAACATGAACATTAGAGCGGAGGTCTTTAAGGCGTTCCTTATGTGCAACACCAAAATGTTGTTCTTCATCAACAATAACCAATCCCAGGCGCTTGAATTCAATTGATTTACTCAAAAGTGCGTGCGTACCAATTACTATATCAACCTGACCATTGCTAAGCCCTTCTTTGGTTTCTTTAGCTGATTTTGCATCGACCAGTCT
>CBFHJI010000091.1:0-4175 GCA_965656255.1 Alphaproteobacteria bacterium | reverse complement strand
ATTGCATGGGTTGGTTTAATGCTCATCGCTTTTCCAATCCCATGTTGGGGCATAGTCGATAAGCCATTCCCGTAACGGGGCTAATGCTGGCCGCGCCAGTCCGCGCGCGAGGTAGGCTTCAATGCGCGGTAAATGGTTCAGGTAATGTGGTTTGCCATCGCGCGTGTTAAGCCGATGAAATATCCCAGCGATCTTTAAATTTCTTTGTACGCCCAATATATCATATTCATCGCGAAACTGAGCTGCCACATCAGCACTTAACCTGCGCCATTCGCAATAACGCGAAAGCCCGATTTCTTCTTGTACATGATCCATGTCAACCCGAGCGTCCTGCAACAGACTCGCCAAGTCATAAGCCGGAGAGCCAATAAGTGCATCTTGCACATCAATCAAACCTATGCGCTGGCTTGCTTGGCGATCACCCAACCAAATGATATTGGGTGAGTGGAAGTCACGCAACACAGTCACGCTCGGCAATGTTAAATCGCGATAGACAATTTTATGCCACAAGTCTTTCCACGCCTGACGCGCTTCTTCCGATATTTGAATGCCAATCGCCGGCAAGTACCAGTCCAGAAACAGCGTGGTCTCAAACCAGATCACTTGCGCATCATATTGCGGCAAGAATGACGCAGGCGTCGCTTCATGTAATCGCGTTAATGTCGCGACACTCTCGGCCAGAGCGATGGGACGCACAGGGTCAGATTCTGGCATATCTTGAAGGTTTTCGGCCCCTAGGTCTTCGAGCAAAATAAGCCCCGCATCCTCATCCGCGTCATGAAGACTGGGCGCGGATAATCCCAATGCCTTTAAGTATCGCACCATTTGACAAAACTGCGGCGTTGCCTCAGCAAGACAAGCTATTTTTGAATAAGGCTGACCGTCATAAACAGGCGGGCCATCAGGCCCATGCGGCCAGTCCATAAGCACATAAGTGGTTAAAGCATCCGACGCCCCTGAAAATAGGCGCAAGTAGCGGCGGGCCGAAGCATCGCCGGCAATATGTTGCACATGAGCCTGTGCCAAATTATGCTTTGCTAGAAATTCCGCGATCAAATGATGACGGGTAAAGCCGACTTCTAATTGATGCAAGCGCGCTTCATCATTACCCATAACAGTGATGCGGCGCTGCGTGATGCCGCTTGGCTCTATATCAATAATGAGAGTTGGCTTGGGCAAGTGGCCCTCCCCATGCTCAGGCCATTCCACGAATAAAGCATGGTCTTTCAAGCAGTCAGCTAGCCCCAATTCATAAACTTCTTCAGGATCGGTAAGGCGGTAAAGGTCTGCGTGATAGACCCCTTTATGACCATCGCTATAGGGATAGACCAATGTGAAGCTTGGGCTTGGCACAGCCAGACCATAAGAATTCAATGATTGGATTGCCGCGCGCGCCAGAGCCGATTTTCCCGCGCCCATTGGGCCTTTTAAAAAAACGACATCCCCAGCTGATAAAAGCTGTGCTAAAGCGCGACCCAAAATTTTTGTGTCATCTTCGCAACTAAGTTCGAGTTCTAATGTTGACGTGCGCATAAAGGGGTTTTAATGCGCACGCCGTCGCTCAGCAAGCAGAGAGTTTTTAAAAATGAAAGACTCTAATAGCGATAATGTTCGGGCTTATAAGGACCTTGCTTGGAAATACCAAGATAAGAAGACTGGTCATCGCTGAGTGTTGTAAGACGCGCACCCAAACGCTCCAAATGAAGCATTGCCACTTTTTCATCCAAATGCTTGGGAAGGACATAAACGTCTTTGCCATAGCTCTTACCATTTGTCCAAAGCTCGATTTGAGCAAGCACTTGGTTGGTAAAAGAAGCGCTCATCACAAAGCTCGGGTGTCCTGTTGCACAACCAAGGTTCAATAAACGACCCTCAGCAAGCAAAATGATACGTTTGCCATCTGGGAATTCGACTTCATCAACCTGAGGTTTCACATTATGCCACTGCAAATTACGTAGAGCCTCCACCTGAATTTCACTGTCGAAGTGGCCAATATTACCGACAATCGCACGGTCTTTCATTTGGCGCATGTGATCCAGTGTAATGACATCTTTATTGCCAGTGGCGGTAATGAAAATATCGCCTGTTGCCGCAACGTCTTCCATTCTTGTAACTTCATAACCTTCCATGGCGGCTTGAAGTGCGCAAATTGGGTCAATTTCCGTCACCAATACTCGCGCGCCTTGGCTGCGAAGGCTTTCGGCTGAGCCTTTGCCAACGTCGCCAAAACCACATACGACGGCAATTTTACCGGCAATCATAACATCTGTCGCACGCTTCACACCGTCGACAAGGCTTTCACGACAACCATAAAGGTTGTCAAATTTTGACTTTGTCACACTGTCATTCACGTTAATGGCTGGCACCCGCAAAGTACCGGCTTTTGCCATTTCATAAAGGCGTAAAACACCCGTGGTTGTTTCCTCAGAAACACCCACGACATCATCTAACAAATTAGGATATTTTTCATGAAGAAGCTGTGTGAGGTCACCGCCATCATCCAGCAAAATATTAGGCTTCCAACCATCTGGACCTTCAATCGTTTGCTCTACACACCACCAATACTCTTCTTCTGTCTCGCCTTTCCAAGCGAAAACCGGCACACCCGTAGCGGCAATTGCAGAAGCTGCGTGATCTTGCGTCGAGAAAATATTGCAAGACGACCAGCGTACTTCAGCGCCAAGAGCGGTTAATGTTTCAATCAACACAGCTGTCTGAATGGTCATATGAAGACAACCAACAATACGGGCACCTTTTAGAGGTTTTTTTGCGCCAAACTCCTCGCGCAACGCCATGAGACCTGGCATTTCAGTTTCTGCAATGGCGATTTCGCGACGGCCCCAATCTGCGAGGCTGATATCTGCGACTTTGTAATCTGTTGATGAAACACTCATGGCTAATCCCTTTTTGGCTCAAATTTCTGAATATAGATGCTTGTATCAGTCACAGCACCGCAAATCAAGCTCATATAAAGAAATCTTTATATGAGCCTGGATTCACTCATCAATCTCACCAAACCCATCAATCACAAGTGCCGCCAGCGCCGTAACGGCCGCCTCAGCGTCTGAGCCTTTAGCAGAGATCTGAATAGAGGTGCCAATTGAAGCTGTGAGCATCATAAGACCCATAATCGATGTTCCATTAACGGTTTCGCCGTCTTTTTCGACAAGAACCTCGGCATCAAATGTTTCAGCCAATTTTACAAATTTAGCTGAGGCACGCGCATGAAGACCGCGCTTATTCACAATTGAGACCAACGCACCAACCATAAGTTTTAGCTATTTTCGCCAGACAGGACGTGGCTCGCAATTGAAATATATTTCCGTCCAGCCTCTTGGGCAGAGCTAATGGCCTCGGGCAAGGAGGCTTTTCCGCGTAAACTTGCCAGGCGAATGAGCATTGGCAAATTAATGCCAGCGACAACTTCAACTTTATCTTTCTCGAGCAATGAGATGGCCAAATTGGAGGGCGTCCCTCCAAACATATCCGTTAACAGAACCACCCCATGGCCTGTGTCGACTTTACTAATCGCCTTAACAATATCTGTCCGGCGCTTTTCCATATCATCATCGGGCCCGATCGATATTGTATCGATCTGTTCTTGGGCGCCCACAACATGCTCTAACGCCGCCCGAAACTCTTCGGCCAAACGGCCATGTGTCACCAACACCATGCCTATCATTATTCTTACTCCTTATTATTGGCAGAATGCCCTTTGATGGCCGCCGAGGCAATCCCTGACGCGCCATCAAATTCAATTATTCCATCATCGGGGAAACCATTTTGGCCAATCGTATGCAAAGCGAGATGAATACGCCGCACCGCATTAATGTCAAAAGATAATAAAGACAAACAAGGAAGAGAAATCCCAAGAAACCGTTCAAAGCGCGGCTCTGGCATACGCGGCATGTCATCGGTTAAATCAATAACAAGTTTTACCTCACCTTGGTCGCGAAATGGAACCCGCACCAAACCGAGTCCCCGTACTTCAAGCAACCCAGGCACGCAGGGCCGCGCCATGAGGGCACCATCTGATAAATGCAATTCAATTTGATCATCACCAATGAACTGTGCCTCGGCTTCGGCCATGAGCCGCCAAGCAAGATCCGACTTCCCCCGGCCTGGCGCACCACGTAGCAAAACACCGCCGCGAGGCCAATAAACGCAACTTGCAT
>CBFHJI010000090.1:0-4185 GCA_965656255.1 Alphaproteobacteria bacterium | reverse complement strand
GGCCAATGGCGGCGCCGACGGCAAAAATCAAGTCTCTATTCCAACTCGACGCCAAAGTCACAGCCGTGGGAAAACAAGTCGCCGGTACTGACGCCTGCATGCCCAAATGATCAGCGTGTTGGGCTTGTTTACGCAAGCCATGCGGCCCATCGGCAACCATAATGCGCGGTAAGTCGAGGCGTTCAATCGGCTGTAAATGCCAAAAACTGCTACCCGACATGAGGCTGGTTTTTTCTGGCAAAGTCATTTGCGCGACCCGTTTTGCGGCCAGTTGTGCGAATTGTTTTGGTTGTTTCATGGTCTTCTCTAAGTGACTGCGTCAGACTTGAGCTTAGAGGTTTTGCGCCGCCACGTCGATATTTAGCGGGGGCTGTTTCCATCTTTGACCAAAACCAAAAATCGCTTATGCTCAGCCGGTTAAAGAGAGGTGTTATGCGACAGATTTGGGTCGATTATTTTACGCATGCGACAGTTCAACTTTTACTGCTGTCTTTTGCTGTATGTTTTTATGCCGTCAACGCCTTTGCCCTATGGCATCAATGTTCGTGGATTCTGCTGATCATCGCTATTGCGCCGTTTTATGAATGGGTGACGCATAAATATATTTTACATCAAGACCTTACTGAGACACCGGGCTGGAAGCGCAATTTTCAAATTCGCCTGCACCATGGCCATCATTTGCACCCCGATGACCGCGAATTGCAATTTGCACCAGCCAGCGCGCTGGTCATTATGTTCGCCCAGCTATATGGGTTTTACGCCCTGATAAGCTGGAGCTGGACCACGCCGCTGATGCCATTGCTGGCCAGCCTTGGCTATTATTTGATTTATGAGTGGATTCACTTGGCGCATCACACCAAAGCCTATCGACCGCGCACCAAATCGGGGCTGGCGCTGCAACAGGCGCATATGCGGCATCATTTTCACAATGAAAATTACAATTGGGGCATCACCAATGGTTTGGGTGATGTTTTGCTAAACACGTGGAAGTCTACGCAAGACGTGCCAAAATCGCCAACGGTGAAAAAACTGGCAGGTTATGAAGGGCATATTGATGAGCAGTAAAGTCAATATTGGCATCATTGGCACCGGCATGATGGGGCATGAGCATATTCAAAATTTTAACCTGCTCGACGATGCGCAGGTGATCGCGCTGGCCGATACGGATGAGACCATGTTGGCCAAAGCGATTGAGCTGAACCAAGATAAGGCACGCAGCAGTGCTGATTTCGAGAGCCTGCTCAGCGACCCGAATATTGACGCTTTGGTGATTGCGACGCCGAATTTTCATCATATTGATGTGCTGCCAGCCGCCTTGCAAAGCGGCAAAGCCATTTTATGCGAAAAGCCGCTATGTACGAATTTGCAAGACACGCAGCGGATTTGCGACAGCGTGGACGACAGCGGGCAGGTGTTTCAAGTCGGTATGGAATATCGTTTCAAGCCAGCTTTAGCGGATATGATTGACCGCGTTGATCGCGGCGATATTGGGCGCTTGCATATGTTGAGCATTCGCGAACATCGGTTTCCATTTTTGCCAAAAGTCGCTGATTGGAACCGCTTTAATGCCAATACGGGCGGCACATTAGTTGAGAAATGCTGCCATTTTTTCGACCTCATGCGCCGCATTGTCGCCAGCGAGCCGGTTAGCGTGCTGGCCTCAGCTGGACAAAGCGTCAATCATTTGGACGAGCGCTATGACGGCCAGACGCCGGATATTTGGGACAATGGCTATGTTATTTTTGATTTCGCCAATGGCGCCCGCGCGCTGTTGGATTTATGCATGTTCGCCGAGGGTTCGCGCCATAGTGAAGAATTAGCGGCGGTTGGCGACAAGGCTAAAGTCGAGTGCCTGCTACCGCAGAATATTGTCACCCATGGCCATCGCGACACTTGGGCGGTTGAGCAATATCCAATCAATGTTGATGAGGCGATTTTGAAAGCAGGCTATCATTCCGGCGCCACTTATTTTCAAAACCGCGCTTTTCTTGATGCCGTCAAAGGGCTTGCGCCGGTGATTGTCAGTGCTGATGATGGGCATCGGGCTGTGGCCATGGGCGTGGCAGCACAAATGGCGGCCAGCCAGCAAAGGCGGGTTGATATGAAGGAGTTTGGCCTATGACGCGGGAAGAAGAAAACCTAGTCAATGCGACGCCGCGCTGGCTTGGCGACCGGCAAATTGGCGCTTTCGGCTTTGGCTGCTGGCGTTTGGTGGGTAGCGACACACAAGCGGCAGCTCGGCTGATTTCCAGCGCCCTCGATTTGGGCATGACCTTGATTGATAATGCCGATGTCTATGGCCTCGATTGGGGCGGCACGGCATTTGGCGAGAGCGAGCGCTTGCTTGGCAGCGTCTTAGCGCAAAACCCAACAATGCGCGATAAAATGGTGTTGGCCAGCAAAGGCTCAATTTTGCCCGGCGTGCCCTATGTCGCCAATGCCGCCTATTTGAACGCCGCCTGCGATGCGTCTTTGCAACGGCTGCAAAGCTCCCATATTGACCTGTATCAAATTCACCGCCCCGATATGTTTACCCATCCGGAAGAAACCGCCGCCGCGCTTGATGGGCTGGTCGCGGCAGGCAAAATTTCAATGGTTGGGGTGTCAAATTATACGCCGGCGCAAATTCATGCTCTGCGCAGTTTTTTGCAGGCCCCGCTGGTGTCTTTGCAAAGCCAATTTTCATTGTCGACATTGGATATTTTGCGCGATGGCACATTGGATTTATGCATGGAAACCGGCATGACGCCCCTGGCTTGGTCGCCCTTGGCCGGCGGACAGATTGTCAGCGGCGACCAGCAGCCGGCAGCTTTAAACGCCGCCCTTGACGCACTGGCAGCGCGCGAAAATGTTGACCGCGCCGCCATTGCGCTTGGATTTATTTTGGCTCATCCGAGCGCCTGTGTGCCGCTAATTGGTAGTCAGTCGAGCGCCCGATTAGAGGCCGCCACAGCGGCGCTCAACGTTTGTTTAACTCGGCGCGATATTTACCAATTAATTGAAGCCAGTGAAGGCGTCGCCCTGCCCTAAGCATGAATAAGAAAGCAGCAAATGACCCAAGACAGCTCAAAAAATAGCCGCGTGGAAGTCAGTTGGTTTTCCGCCCTTTGCGACGATGATTACCAATTTTTGGGCGTTGAAGATCCGTCTTTGAAAGCCAGTTGGCCGCATTGTCGCAATATTGCACTGAGCGCGGAGGGTAATGGCTTTGACAATATACTGCTGCCGTCGGGATATGAATTGGGCATGGATAGTATTGCTTTTGCTGGCGGCATTGCGCCCTTGCTAGAAAAAATGCGGCTATTGGTGGCGGTGCGCTGCGGTGAAATGTGGCTGCCGCAATTGGCGCGACAAATGGCAACGCTCGACCAAATGCTCGGCGGCCGGCTGACGATCAACATTATCTCATCGGATATGCCCGGCCAAGCGCTGGCCTCTGAGCCGCGCTATCAGCGCACTTTGGAAACCATGCAGGCCCTGCGCGCCATGCTTAATGGCGAGGCCGTTCGCATGGATGGGCAGTTTATTCAACTCGACCTTGAGCCGCCGCGTATGCGCACCGTATCGGGAAAGGCGCCGCCGTTTTATTTCGGAGGCATGTCACCACAAGCGCGCGATACGGCCGCACAAGCCGCTGATGTGTTTTTAATGTGGCCCGACACCAAACAAGCCGTGGCTGATATTTTGGCGGATATGAAAAACCGTGCCGCCAGCTACAACAGACAGCTCAAATTCGGCTATCGGGCGCATGTGATTGTGCGTGAAAGCGAAGCCGAAGCGCGCGCCGCCGCTGACCTTTTGGTCAGCCGATTAGATGATAAAATTGGAGAAGATATCCGCAATCGTTCGCTCGACAGTCAATCTATTGGGGTGCGACGGCAGTCCGAATTGCGCGACCGTGCCGCGGCCCAAGGCGATGGCGATTTCGTTGAGGAAAACCTCTGGACCGGCGTTGGTCGGGCCCGCTCTGGCTGCGGCGTGGCGATCGTCGGCGACCCGGATCAAGTGCTGGCGAAACTCAACATGTATCGCGATATGGGAATTGAGGCGTTTATTCTGTCTGGCTATCCGCATCAGCAGGAATGCGATTTATTTGCTAAATATGTGCTACCAAAATTGCCACATGGGCCACTGACTTTCTGCGAGGAGGGGTAATCATGCGCTTGGGGTTAGATTTGGGTGGCA
>CBFHJI010000089.1:2606-4272 GCA_965656255.1 Alphaproteobacteria bacterium | reverse complement strand
ATATCGTTTCGCCAATTTAATGGTGCAAGACAGACAGCTAGCTTATGTGAAACATGACACTGCACATGTTCTTATAAAGCCTCAAGATACATATGCTTCACGATCCTTTAAACTGGCAATCATTTTCTTACTTCGTAGATCCGATATGTACGCCAATCTCAATTAAACAAGCCCTTTCAAAGAAATGCATTAAATCACTCATCCAAAGAGGCTGTAATGACCCTTAGTCCTGCATCAAATTCAGTTAGGTCTCGAAGATGACCATATTTTCTATCCCAATCCCCATTATTCAAATCACGCTCAACGTCAGCGACCACGCGCGTGACCACGTCCCTTGGTTGTCTTGAAAACCCTGACGTCGCAGCACGTGCGCGCGGGTCAAGCACCCGTTCGGGATGTGCCCAAAAAGACATGAGCGTCCAATCCGGCGTATCTTTTTTCACGGGGCATGTTTCGATTTTAGCGGTTGGTCCAATCCAGTCACATATTATTTCCGGCAATGGAAAGATTTGATGGTCCATTTCAGCAACTTCAGTTAGGTAATCGGCCAAAAGCCACATCCGTCCACAAACTCTCGGATCTATGGTCACGATAACAAGTTTTTGACGCGCTACTCTGCGCATCTCTTCAATTCCTTTTTGCTGGTCGGGGTGCCAATGATGAATTGAAATAACGGTCATTGCCGCATCAAATGACTTGTCCTGAAAAGGAAGTTGATCCGCGGTCGCTTTTATAGCGATTGCGCTCCCAGAGAGGCGTTGCCTTATCATTACGTCGCTTGGTTCAATGGCAATAACCTGTCGATCTCTGGGCTCATAAGAGCCAGTACCCGCACCTATATTGACAATAGTGTCACAGGTTCCCAAAGAATTTAGAATATTCTCATAGAGGCCTGGATCCTCTCGACGGGTCAAGGCGTAACCCGAACCAATTTGATTATAGAGCGGCTCATTTTCAACTTGGTGCTTGATGGATGTCATAACCGCTCCTCACAATCACATAATAAAAAGGCTTAGGCCCAATTTGCCAGGCCACTGGCACGTCACATTATAAAATAATACGATTAAAATCGACAAAGACCATTACGAAATTCTGCGTCGGGGCGGCAATCGGAAAACGCTCTCGGTCTATTGCGCAAAATGATGAAGCCTTTAAGGCTCGCTCCTTGTGCCACATCGAATTGTGTCTATAGTCCCCCCCTATCAAACCTGTTCAAAGCGAGTTCTTTATGTCCCAAACTTCTTCCCCAAGCCAATCGTTCGCCACTTCACATATCGCCATGCCTCGCCACGATTGGCAAAGAGAACAAGTAGAGTCATTATTTGACCTCCCCTTTAATGATCTTATATTTCAGGCACAAACGGTTCACCGCCAATGGTTTGATGCAAATGAAGTTCAAAAAAGCACACTTTTATCAATTAAAACTGGGGGATGTCCCGAGGATTGTAGCTATTGCAGCCAGAGTGCAAAATTTGAAACAGGATTAAAAGCCACAAAAATAATGGATGTTGAGACTGTGCTGGAAGGCGCAGCGCGGGCCAAGGCCGCTGGCGCGTCACGTTATTGCATGGGCGCCGCATGGCGCTCACCAAAAGATCGCGACATGGATAGTGTCGTCGCAATGATCGCAGGTGTGCGCGATTTAGGCATGGAAACATGTATGACA
>CBFHJI010000089.1:0-2508 GCA_965656255.1 Alphaproteobacteria bacterium | reverse complement strand
AACGCTTATAGTGCTTAAAAATAATAAAAAGAAAGCGCCATTAATGTTTCCAAGAACACTCACAGCCCTTTTTTCGTGCGAGAAAATATTTATTGAAACATCATTACTGATCCGCTGCTCTTCACATCACAATGAGGATAGAGAAAGAGGAGATATGTGCTCATGACAAACTCCTCTCTCAAAAACCTTCAACAACGCAAAAAAGATCTGCTCGCTGAAATAGGTGACCTCGAAGAGATCTTAACCCATATCCGACCTAAAATCGAAATGGGCGAAGACATTGAAAAAAGGTTGAATAAATTAGAAACCGAAATCAGTAACATCGAGGCTAAATTGAACGCGCATCAAAGCTCCGTTACAAAAATAGAAGAGCCTATTAATGGCCTGCAAAATCAAGTCGAGCAAGTTGCCAGCGCGAAAACGGCAGCGGATGCGCATTTAGAAAATATTCAAACCTTTCATCGCCAACTCTTTGGAAATGAACCAAATACAAACGCCTTGCAAAAGATCTCAACCACCAAAGAAGGGGAAGGCAACACTCAGGCACCACTCTTCCAGCAAATCTTGGACTCGATAGAGGAAGTTGAGAAATTCAAAAATGAACAACCAGCTCAATTTGCCGATCTCAAAAATATGCTTGAGGCAGATATTCGATCTCTCCTCCCCGGCGCTGGAGCAGCTGGCCTTGCCAGCGCCTATGCTCAAGCCAAAGCACGTTATGGCGCTTTGCCCTATGAGGAAAAAGTGACCCTTTGGAATGCAATTTTTGCTTTTTTAAACTTACTAAAGGGTCATAGCGGCAATGCTCTACATTATGTTTTATTCATTGCACCACTGATATTTGTCACGTGGCATTTTTCTGATCTTGCACAAATAGCCAGCGATCCCAATGGTGGCGGCGCAACTTTGGAACTTGTTTTGATGAAACTTGCCATCTCAACGCCAGCCATTCCTGTTAGCCTCTTTGGCTGGTCGTCTTTAAAAACGCAAAGACGCCTTTTTGAGGAATACAACCATAAACAACGTGTGATGCAGCTCTATCATAGCTTCAAGAATGAAATCGAAGAATTTGGTGATGACGCCCAGAAGAAAGAGCTGCTTGCCATTATGCTTAAAACTGTTGCTGACAAGCCAGCGCTTGTGATGAATGAACATGACCCTCAAATCGATTTCACCTCTTCCCTTAAAGGCATTGCTAAGAAGGTGATGCCGAATGACGCATAAATAAAACAGCACGGTTGAAAACACTTATGGATAAGGATCAGCCCACATCATCTAAATCCCATATGATTACAGAGATGATAATGTTAGTTGCGGAACAAATGAACTGACCACTCGGCCTTAACATTTTTTTCCAATATACGGTTTTCTAACCTCATGACGAGATAATGCGGATTTTAGATTTTCTTCAATCGTCACAGCCTTTTATCTTAGGGGCCTGGTTCGTTGATATTTGCCGTTTCAGCAACTTGTCAGCCTATTCGGGCTATGCCACGATGTAATCAGAGACATGGCCGAGTAGTTAATGTCTTATTGTGACTGTTATAATCAATAATGAAGGTGGCGTGACCATGATGCGACAGATGAGCCAATTAGATAATGCAGCCCTAATTATTGGGCGTTCCTTATTGGGTTTATATTTCATTGGGCCGGGTATCGCCAAATTTTTAGATTGGCAAATGCATGTCGATTTAATGACACATCACAATGTGCCTCTCATAGAGCCCCTTCTCTTCATTGCCGCCATTGCGAATTTGGTTTTAGGCGGGCTTTTAATTTCCAATCGCCTAGTCTGGATGGCCGCCTATGGCTGTGTTGCCTATATTATTGTCATTAATTTTTATCTTCATGACTTTTGGAACATGGTCGGTATTGAAGCCAAGCATGAGATGCAGAATTTCTTTAAAAATATAGGTATTCTCGCTGGCTGCTTAATGCTCGCCAGCTATAGCCGGGTCCGCGACTCGGTTAACTCACACACCGATTAAGTTCAATCTAATTAATAGACTGACACATAGTCGCCCTTATTCAGCAACATAACGCTCGCGATATCTTTCCGACAATTGGCTCAGCGGCATGAGTACGAATACATCTGTCGTATTAAACTGATGATCGATCACAGCACCATCGCCGATCAAAGCGCCAGATCTTAGATAGCCTCGCAAAACAGGGGGCAATGCGCGCAATGCTACTTTTGGATTGATCTCGTCGAGCGCCTGAATATTCATATCAATATAGCGTTCTTGGTGAGCCCGTACCCGCCACATTCCTTCCGCACTATGAAAATGGTGCAAATAACTTAATGGCTGAGCCAAGATTTCAAGATTTGTCCCTGCAAAGCTAGCGCAGCCAATCATTGCATCTACCTCATAGGTCTTGATAAGGACACCTAGCCCTCGCCACATGAGAGAAATTCCGTTTCCCGACCGAAAGGCCGGCGCCACGCATGAGCGTCCAAGCTCTAAAATATTTAAGCCGCGGCCAATGCCCGATAGGAATGGGGCCAGA
>CBFHJI010000088.1:0-4365 GCA_965656255.1 Alphaproteobacteria bacterium | reverse complement strand
AGAGTGTGGTAAATGATCTCGTCAGAATTAACATTGTCTGAACAGAAACCAAAAAATTACAAAGCTATTTTCATATCTGATATTCACCTTGGCTCTAAAGCCTGCCAAGCTAAGCTCCTCCTCGACTTTCTCAAACATAATGACAGTCAAAAACTCTACTTAGTCGGCGATATTGTTGATGGCTGGCGGTTGAAGCGTAAATGGTACTGGCCACAAAGCCATAATGACGTGGTGCAAAAAATTCTTCGAAAAGCCCGCAAAGGTACAGAAATAATTTACGTTCCTGGCAATCATGATGAGGGATTGCGCCGTTATATAGGCACACATTTTGGTGGCATTGAGGTTAGGAATACAGATATTTATGAAGCCGTTAACGGCAATAAATACTTAGTCTTACACGGTGATAATTTTGATAATGTCATGCTCTATGCGCGATGGTTGGCCTATTTGGGCGATTATGCCTATGACTTTGTACTCAGTCTGAACAACGTCTTTAACGGACTACGACGGTTGATGGGTCTGCGCTATTGGTCCCTTTCATCTTATTTAAAAATCAAAGTCAAAAACGCCGTTCAATTTATTAGCGAATATGAGCACGCCATAGCTAATGAAGCACAAAAGGCCGGCGTCCAAGGTGTGATTTGTGGCCATATCCACCATGCCCAAATGAAGCAATATGGTGATATCATTTACATGAATGACGGCGATTGGGTGGAAAGCTGCACTGCTTTGGTCGAGCATCTTGATGGGACATGGGAGATTGTTTTCTGGGCTGATATCGTGGCGCAGCGGCAAACGATCTCTGAAAATAGTGACGATTCAGAACAATTGGTAGGTGCTTCAATTCCAGAGGCTGCCGAGTGACTAAAATATTAATTGTGACCGATGCTTGGATACCTCAGGTCAATGGTGTTGTCACTACATTGCAGACCATTATTTCGCTTTTGCATGAAAAGGGCCATGAAGTAAAAGTCATCTCTCCTGATATGTTTCATACTGTGCCCTTGCCAACCTATCCGGAAATCAAATTGGCGCTTCTGCCAAAGCGCAAAATGGCTCGTTTAATTGATGATTTTGCGCCTGAAAAAGTCCATATCGCCACAGAAGGACCACTTGGCTGGGCTGCGCGCGCCATTTGTCTGAAACGTGGGTGGCGGTTTTCAACCAGCTATCATACAAAATTTCCTGAATACGCAAATGAGAGCGTAGGTATACCCTTGTCGCTCGGTTATCTTATCGTTAAACATTTCCACGGTAAGTCAGCCGCAATGATGGTGGCGACGAAATCATTGGAAGAAGATTTGAAAGCGCGTGGTTTTACAAATCTCGTCACTTGGACACGAGGGGTTGATACAAACTTGTTCAATCCTAAATGCAAACCGGCGCTTAAATTGAAACATCCGGTCATGGTCTATGTCGGCCGCGTTTCTGTTGAAAAAAATATTGAAGCGTTTTTGGACATAGATATGCCTGGCAGTAAATTGGTTGTTGGTGGCGGTCCGCAGTTGGAAAAACTGAAAAAAAAATATCCCGATGTTACCTTTACCGGCCCAAAATTTGGTGAAGAGCTGGCCGCCCATTATTGCAGCGGTGATATATTCGTTTTTCCTAGTAAGACTGACACATTCGGTTTGGTTATGCTGGAGGCAATGGCTTGCGGTGTGCCGGTGGCGGCCTATCCCGTAACTGGACCGCTTGATGTGTTGGCAGGATGCAAATCCGGAATAATGAATGAAGACCTGGCCCAAGCCGTAAAACAGGGACTGGATGCCAACCCAAAAGCGGCCCGTGACCATGCACTTAAATTCTCTTGGGACGCTTGTGCAAATATTTTCCTTACCAATTTGGCCCCCTTATAAAAGAAACGATAACTCGATTGATCAGAAAGATCTAAGCCACAATCGAGCGCTTTCTGAACCCACGCGCGCGTGGTCGCTGACAGTGAGCGTGATTTGTATAATGGGTATGGGAATAGAAAGTATGGGCAGCAGCACGCAATACCCGAATTTGATGTAGGATTAAGGGTAATGAGAGCCTCTTTGAATGCGAGATTTAATGCATCTCTTAGAAAGGACTCGTTTAATTGTGATTGGCGCACCCGAGATGGGTTCGATGCCTACCCCAGGCCCTCAGCAAGCCTTGATCTTAAATAATATCAATATGTTAGCAATTTTTCAGGTGCGTGCAAATCCTATTTATGGTCATCCATATGGTCTACCAAGAAAAGACCCAAGTTCCGGGTCGCACGGTCCGCGAAACAGGGTTTATGAAACATTGGTAATTGGGGGCTACTGAAAGAGGGGTCGAATTATGCTTACGGGAAACGCAGCCCCCCGCTCCCTTGTCTTGCGCGCTGCGGCTCGTGACTCGGGGCTTGGTTCATGGATCGGTGGAGGCGTAAAAAGTTCTTTCATCCGGCCATTGCCTAACCGATACTAAGTTTTACTCAGCTTTTACGTGCCGAATAAATTGAGCGCGACACTGCGGTTAAAAACCAATCCTTTACTTTACTGCCGATAAGCAAGCCAAACGCCAAGGCTAAGAAGAAGAATATCACTTCGCTTGAGCCATAGGCCAGACTGGCAATAGCCGGACCGGGGCACAAGCCCTCCAAGGCCAAGCCAATGCCGAAAAGTGCGGCTCCGACGACCAAGGGGGTATCGAGTTGAGCTAGGCTCGGCAAGGCGGAGCTGTCAGCGAAATAGGGAGACGGGCGTTTCAGAAAATTGAAAAACACCAAATTGACCGGCATTCCGCCGCCCATCACAAATGCCAAGGGGCGGGAAACGCTAAATTCATGTTTTAGAAAAATTGGTCGAATCCGCGCCCTTTAGGCGCACCAATTCGGTTTATATGTTTTATAAATCGCGAATCCTTCTTTACATTGAAATTGATTTTTTGAGGAGAGCTTATGGCTTATTTGGGTTTGCTGGCTGGTTTGGCCCTGTTAATTTATCTGGCAATGCGTGGCGTCAATATTTTGTTCGCATCGCTATTTTGCGGTCTTGTTGTGGCAGCAACCAATGGGCTAACTATTCACGAAGCTTTCTCCACCCATTACGCAACTGGGCCGCTCGGCACGTTTAGCTTTGCAGGCCGTTTCTTCTTGCTGTTTATTGCGGGTGCTGTGTTTGGTCGCATTATGGGCGAAAGCAAGGCCGCTACGTCGATAGCGCTGGCGCTGGTTAACCGTCTCGGTGCGCATCGCGCCCTGACCATCACGGTTATTGCCAGTGCTGGTCTGACCTATAGCGGCGTGGTGGTATATGTTGTTATTTTTGCTATGTATCCGCTAGGTCTTTCACTGTTGAAGGAAGCTGACATTCCAAAGCGCCTCTTTTGTGCCGCACTGGCGCTAGGGGGTGCCACATTTACCCTCACTGCCCTGCCTGGTACGCCGTCAATTCAGAATGTTATTCCATCCGTCGCTTTGGGCACGGATTTATTCGCCGCGCCTGTGCTCGGGCTTACCGGCGGCGCGATTATGTTTGTTCTCGGCATGGTTTATCTGGAGCGCCAGCGCATGGCTGCTAAAGAAGCCGGGGAGGGCTTTGACCCCGGCCCGAATGATAAGGTTGACAGTATTGTCGCCTCGGATGATATGCCAAACTGGCAAGTAGCGCTTGTGCCGCTGATTGTGGTGTTAGGCATAATTTTGTTGCCACGCCTGGTCTCGATTATGGCCCTTGCGCCGGAAAGCGGAGGCATTGCCGAATTGATTAAATTCGCTAATAGCCAACCGGTTTTTTGGCCAAGTCTGGCATTGTTTATCGGATCGATTCTGGCCTCTTCGCTGTTTAACAATTTGCGCGGCCGGACCTTGGAAGTCTTTGGCGAGGGCACAAATGATGCCGTCATGCCGCTTTTTAACACCGCTGCGGTTATCGGCTTTGGCGGTATTGTTGTGCAGACCATCGGCTTTCAGGATTTTTCTTCAGTTATGTTGAATAGCGGCTTGCCGCCGAAGCTCTCGGCTTTTGCCTCCATCTCAGTCGTCTCGGCTATTACTGGCTCGGCTTCTGGTGGCTTGCAAATCTTCATGACCAGCATGGCTGATAGCTACATAGCTATGGGGATACCGGTTGATGAGCTGCATCGTATTGTTGCCATTGCCAGTGGCGGCTTTGATACACTACCGCATTGCGGAGGGGTGATTGCTATGCTGACCATCACCCAGTTGACACACAAGCAGGCTTACAGGGATGTCGGTATTATCACCGTAATCATTCCGGTCATTGCGACGCTGGCTGTGATAGGCATAAGTGGAGTTGTTTAACCCGGGTGATGGCAGGCAAATAGATGAGGAAAAATGGGTTTTGATGCGCTGAAAACTGTCTCCCTAACGGGGCTCCATCAAAAGCGCTG
>CBFHJI010000087.1:0-4425 GCA_965656255.1 Alphaproteobacteria bacterium | reverse complement strand
CCTGCAAGAAAAGTGCCAAGGAATATCGCACCACCCGGCCCCTCATATCAGAACAAGACGGAGCAGAATAAAGAGAGGACACGCAAGAGCTAATCGAAATTAGCGTCAATAGGCTTATCTTTACGCCTTACATATTGAATACCCTAATTTTTAGGGCTACCTCGACCGAGACTGGCAATATCGGCTTCAAATTTATTCTCTTTTTCAAGACGTTTCGAGGCTTTGTAAGAATGCGATTTTTCAACAGATTTCTCACGCTTCAAACGCGCTTGCGCGATAGATAAACGTTCTGAAGAGACCTCATTTGACAGGAATTCATGTCTGTTCTTCACCGAAGAGCGCTGATCCATAATCTGCGTCCGGTACCATGCATTTGAACGCAACTGACCAATATTCTGCTCACCCGTCTGGTCTTGAGTGGCCTGGAGTGCGTCATCTAGTTGTTCTTCTAAAATTTCTGCCTTGGTGATTTCATCCTGAAGAACGTTAACAGCTTTGATTTTACGAGCGATCGCGATCTTCTCTTTTAACGCTATTAGCTCAAATATATTCTTTGTATTGCCTTTGTTCATATTAACCTCCAGCCAAGGCAACTAATTGCGCAACGCTTGAGGCATAATCAGCTTTTTCAAATTCTGGCTGCCTAATATGTTCAACCAATTGAGGCCACATAGAAATAGCGGCATCAAGCTCAGCATCTTGCCCTTGAACATAACCACCCATCAAAATCAATTCGCGATTATCTAAAAACAACGAAATAAGACGCCTAAAGTTTCGAGCTGCAGTGAGGTTTTCCTCTGACGCAATGTCTGACATCACACGCGAAACAGAAGAGGGAATATCAACGGCAGGATAAATACCAAGCTGTGTTTGTTGACGCGACAAGAGGATATGCCCATCGAGAATAGCCCTAGCCGTATCAACAACAGGATCATTCGCATCATCACCATCGGCAAGGACTGTGTAAAAGGAGGTAATAGACCCTTGGCCTTTTAAGCCAGTTCCCGAACGCTCAATCAAGCGCGGGATAAGAGAAATCACAGAGGGTGGATAGCCTTTTGCTGTGGGTTGTTCGCCAAGCGCCAGTCCAATTTCACGCCGCGCATGCGCCACCCGTGTTAGACTATCCATAATAAGCAGGACATTCTTGCCCTTATCACGAAAATACTCGGCAATGGCCGTCGCGCGCTCAGCACCGCGAATGCGCAAGAGGGGGGACCGATCAGCAGGCACAGCTACGATCACCGTCTTCTCTTTGGCTTCGCCAGTTAAAACTGTATTTGCAAAACTCCCGACCTCGCGACCCCGTTCACCAATCAAACCAACAACAACTACATCAGCTTCCGTAAATCGGCTCATCATACCAAGCAAAACCGACTTCCCCACACCCGATCCGGCAATAATACCAAGGCGTTGCCCACGGCCAACAGTCAAAAGGCTATTGATCACCCGCACACCTACATCAAGTGGCTCAGAAACAGGCTGACGCGCTAATGGATTAAGCTCCTTACCAAGCAATGGCCAGTGGTCACTTGTTTGGGGAGCCGGCAATTCATCAAGCGGGTTTCCAAGCGCATCAATTACACGCCCAAGCAAGCCCTCACCAACACCAATTTGAAATCCATCATCGACAAGCCGAACCCGAGCACCAACGCGGATACGAGCACCAACTTCATGCAAAGAGAGGAGGTTTTGGCCTTTCTCAAAGCCAATAACTTCTGCAATTGCCGCCTCATTATTTTCTGTCTCAACAGCACAAAGCGCACCGATCGTTGCCGGAAAACCATCGCACTGCAGCATATTACCATCATAGCGGTTCACCTTACCGCTCAATTCAACCGGACGCTGGAGATCGATCCGGCTAACACGCTCTGACAGATTTTGTGCAAGAAAACTCATTATGCATCATCCATATCGGCTTCATCAGCAGGTATTTGGGCTTCATTTTCTGCGGCTACTGGCAAATCCGCCCCTGACACATCCGATACAGTTTCTATATTGGTTATTGTGTCATCAGAATCTGCTGGAGTTTCCATATGCGCGACAGGCTCAGATAAGAACTCATTTATCACCCGCCCAATCGATTCTAAACTTTCCTTATCTTTGCTCGCAGGGCTTTCGACACGCTTGCTTAAAATATCTTGGATTTCGATAGCACCAGAAACAATGCGCACATCGCCTGGCTGCAGTTTGGCGTCGCCAATAAAATACTCGGGCTGTAAATTGTGATCCGCTAAATTATCCTGAATAAGGCTCAAGTCATTAGGGTTTAATCTGATCGTCATTTGACGATTAGCCTCACCAATTGACTGAACGAAACGTGATATTTTTTCGACAAACGGTTCAGGGTTATCTTCTATTGCATAACCAGCACGTTCGCTTGCCAAGGCAATAATTTTATCTTCAATCGCTTTATGAATAGTATCATAAGCTTCCGAGTCACTATTTTTAAATGCTGAAATGAGCGTTGTGAGCGCACCAAAAGCTGACCCAAGCTCCTCTTGCATTTCATTTTGCATCGACAATCGTCCTGCGGCAAAGGCTTCATCATAACTCTCTGAATTGGGCTCAGTGGCCGCATCATTTTCATCCAACGTATCTTCTAAGCCGGAAGCGCTTGAATCACTTATCGCATTGGCTGTTATATCGACAGGCATAAAAACGCCGTCAGTTTCATCCTCTGCGTCATCAACATTGTCAAAATCTGTCGCCATAGGCGCAAGAGCTTCATCGTCTATGTTTGTGGTTTCTTGCTCAGCAAGAATAGGGGCTGCCTCATCAGATGAAACAACCTTATCTGTTATTTCTTCGCCCTGATCTCGCCCAGAGCTTTGATCAAGAAAGCCATCACGTTGTGCTTTTTCATATGGCGTAAGGGGCGCTTCGCCTTCACTTACGGCAACGTCTACCGCTTTATCAGCCTCTTCACTGATACCAATATCTGATTTATTTTGATCAGGCGTAGAGGAAACCAAGCGTGCGATCTCAACCATGCTTCGCTTTTCAAACGATCCCTTTTTCTTTTCAGGGATTTGCGACGTTTTGCTGTAAACGTTGTTACGCGACGCACGCAAAAGGCTCTCAACTTCTTGATAGCCTAAAGACTTTGTCTTAATGTCCGCAACATCTTGCATTAATTTTTACCCTATAATCGCTTAAACAAAATCATCGCCGCCGCGACCAGCAAGGACGATCGTGCCCTCATCTGACAATCTACGCGCAACATTAATAATAGCTTTCTGGGCTTCTTGAACCTCTGTTAACCGAACAGGGCCCAATGCATCCATCTCATCCATGATATTAGCCGCAGCACGACTTGACATACATGAGAACAGTTTCTCGCGAAGCTGATCATCCGCTCCTTTAAGTGCCAAGACTAAGTCTTCCGTATTCACGCTACGCAACAAAACCTGTAGAGATTTCTCATCAGACATGATGAGATTTTCGAAGACAAACATGCTTTCCATGATCGCCTGCATGAGGTCTTTATCATTTTTGCCGATTACTTTCATAATCCGGGCTTCCATGTTTTGTTGGGTATAGTTCATAATATTACCCGCAGCTTTAACACCACCAACTTGAGAAGCACGCAGCGAAGTATTCGACTTAAACTTACGCTGCATGACTTCCTCAAGCTCTCGGAGAGCTTCAGGCTGAACCGTTTGCAATGTTGCAATCCGTTCGATGACTTCTGGTTGAGCATCTTCAGGCAATAACATCAAAACATCAGCACCTAAATCTGACTCCAGATAAGATATGACAAGCGCAATAATTTGTGGATGCTCGTCAACAATGAGTTCGGAAATCGATCTTGCATCCATCCAATCTAGAATTTCAATTGGCCGATCACTGCTCGAAGGCGTAATCCGGCTCAATACAGATTGTGCCTTATCATCACCAAGGGCTTTGGTTAAAACATTACGAATATAGTTACCCGCACCAAGGCCTAGGCTTGTTTGCTCCTTCATGGTTGAAAGAAATTCATCAAGCACGGCATTAACAGCATCTTGACTAAGCCCTTGAACCGAATACATCGCAGCACCCAGATGTTGCACTTCTTTTGGTGTCAGATTCTTCAGAATTTCAGAAGCCTCATCTTCCCCCAACAGCATCATCAAGATGGCCGACTTTTGAGTACCTGTCAGGTTATCATAAGCCGGGTTCTCTTTTTTGCCCTTACCTTCTTCTGCTGTCTCTGCCACGGTTGTCTCCTTAGGTAACGTTCAAACGCTATTAGTTAATTTCTTGACGCATCATTGCTTTAAATACATTGGCGACACGTCCGGCTTCATCTCCAACCATCATACGAATAACCGCAACTTTATCATCATATGTATTCGCTGTATCAAGCATTTCGGCTGAAATTGTTTGCTTCTTAGGCTTGAGCTTGGCTTTAATATCTTCAAGAGATTCGCCCTCACCGAC
>CBFHJI010000086.1:0-4429 GCA_965656255.1 Alphaproteobacteria bacterium | reverse complement strand
TCACGAAGTCTGCACATTCTGTCATGGCATCGCCGTTATTGGTGGTCCGGCTATTCCTGATTTGCGTAAAATGAGCCCAGAAACGCATCGTCTATTTAAAGACATTGTGCTCGGCGGCATATTGGCCGATCGCGGCATGATTGGCTTCTCTGATCGCTTGTCGGAGTCTGATGTTGAAGATATTCATGCTTTCATCAACACACGCGCTTGGCAAGATTACGAAGTTCAGGAATCTGCCAAGAAAGCTGCTCTTAAGTAGCTTTCTGACCTCTGGAGGTTAAGAATAATATCTAAGGAAAACGGGTGCCAAAGGGCGCCCGTTTTTTTATCTCGACGCCAAGCGGGGGCGAGTTTTCTTTTATATTTGGATTAAACTTTTTGTGGTGATGAGGTCAGCCTTTATCAAGAACCACTGATCGGTCAGGGCTATTAACTGATGGTCATGAATAATATTTGGGGGTGATATTAATGAGGCACCCAGCCGGAGCCCAGGCTTCATTGCGGTGGGGTGAGGGAGGGTGATCTCTGTCAAAGAGGTCTTATCCGACAATTGGTCACCCTCTGTCTTATCGGTAACCCTCTGTCTTATCGGTAACCCTCTGTCTTATCGGTAACCCTCTGTCTCATCGGTAACCCTCTGTCTTATCGGTAACCCTCTGTCACTTTTAATAACTTTGTTCAGGGTGTTTAGGTTAGAATTTGACAGCAGATCAGTTTACTGAGCCGGTTTAGCAGGTAAGTCCGGTTTTGGTATTTCTCTGAAATTTAATGTAAGACGATCTGCCTCGCTTGCGCTATCGGGTTGCGCCTTTGCGCCTTCGCGCGTTTGCATATCGTCAAGGTCCTCATCTTCAACCTTTTTTGCTTTATATGCTATATTTGCTTCAATGGGTTTACCGTCTTCTATTGCCGCACGCGCATTTTCTATTTCTTGAGCAAGCGCTGGACTAAACGGCAGACCATATAATCTGGGTTGGCCTTGTAGTGTTCCATAGGCATTTATCTCTTGCCCCAGAATATAAATCATACCCTCTGTGCCGTTTCTTTTGTCAGGCTCTTCGACAACAGCCCAGTGAAGCTTGAATGGGCTTGGCGGTTCTTTTTCTATCGCCCATCCTCGTATTTCGCCAATCGCGATATAGGTTGCGATATATAAGATGGATAAAAAGACAATGCTGGCCAATTTGAATCCATAATGAATTTGTGATTTTAGATTGAGTGTCAGAACAAGCGCGCCGAGGGCGACATAGCTTGAACCGAGTATTAATTCCCAGCTCATTTCGCGCCCCCGTCTTTGCTTTCCGAACGGATTAAAAGCTTTTGACGTGTAAACACGTCGATCACGTCACCTGTCGATGATAAGGTGAAGCGAACCGCTGTTTGTTCATCGCCAGCTCCGTTTAAGACGACTTTGCCTGCATAGCTCACTGTTAGTTGTGGGTTCAGCTTTTCAATTTTGATTGAAATTGGAACTGGAGAGGAGGTTTGTGATTTATAATGGAGTACATTGACCACATATTCCCCAGGCATGACACCACGTAATGTAACTGTTTCTTGATTGATTGGGCTTTCCACTTTTTTGCCATTAATGGTCATCGTGTCGCCAATTTGTCCACGGTCATCGCGGTCTAAATGCATAAGGCCGGCTTCACGCGAATCAAACCAGACCATTTGACCGCGTGGGTCTTCCACGATGATATCAATATCATCAGGATGGTTGTCGGGCCATTGCGCGGTAATAATATATTCAGCTTTTGGATTAACTTTCCCATCCGTCGGTATCGGTTGGATGAGCATGAAAGCAATGACAAACATAAATGCAAAGCCAAGCAGGGCATTAAACAAAATATCTGTAAACGCGTTTTCGTCATCCGCGGGGGCGAGCAGTTTATTTCCGCGCATGACCTTAGCCTTCTGAGCCAATTAGGACTTTATGCATCTCATCTGCAACCATCTGATATTGCAACCGCAAGACCATATGACAGACCAATCCAGCTAAGGTGGTGTAAAGGGCAACAGCCATGCCGCCACTCATAGCGCGAAGGGCAATTTGAAGGTTAGCAGGGTCAAATGCAGCAAGGTCGCGAATGGGGGCAAGCATAAATATAAAACCAACAATGGTGCCTAATAGGCCAATTTTCAGACACAAGTCTGCAGCCAGCCAGCCATGATTTAAAAAGCGCATCATGGTCGCTTCTGTTACGTCTTGATCGGCTGCTTTGTCGCTGATTTGAACATTTTGACACCAGCTGAGAAGCCACAACCAACGAAGCGTCGCAATCAACCATACGAACAAGATCAGATATGATAATCGACTTCGGTCACCTTCAAGAAGAATCGCAAAAAATCCATTGTCTTGAATAAGAAAAATGCCAAAGAAAATGACACCGAGAAGGATGAAGCCGCGCAATTGTACTGTTAGTTTCTTCTCTGGTGCCTGATTTATCATGCTTTTTACCTACTGATGTGCGATTTAACTATGTGAATACAGCTAATTAATGCATTATTTCATACATTATGTCGGGATATTAGAAAAGCCAAGTCGGAGAATAATGTGACAATTGAACAAGTGAATAGAGACGTTGAGTCCACACAAGTGTCTGCCTTCTCGATTTTTATGTATATGCTGCCGCCTATTGGTTGCGGATATATGTTTTGTCTCGTTAATCTTTATATAATGAAATTTGCAACAGATATTCTGTTGATTGCGCCCGCAGTTATGGGGCTTATCTTTGGGATTTCACGGATATGGGACGCTGTTTCCGATCCGCTCGTCGGCTACTATTCCGATAAAACCCACACATCAATTGGTCGAAGGCGCCCGTGGATTCTCGCAAGTATTATTCCGATATTTTTGTCTTTTTGGATGATTTCAGCACCACCTGAAAGTCTGTCCATGGATCAGTTGGCCGTTTGGATGGGCATTGCCGTTATTGCGTTCTATTCAGCGCAAACAATCTTCATCGTACCTCATATGTCATTGGGTGCGGAACTTAGCGTTGATTATCATGAGCGTAATAAGGTCTTCGCGGCGCGTCATGCAGGTTGGATCGGTGGTTATGTCCTTGCCCTTGGTACAATGTATTGGTTGATTAGTGCCGAAGCAGAAGGCGATTATCAAGTGCGCGCGCTTGCCGAGAACCAATCTTATTGGGCGGGTGTTTTGACAACAATATGTCTCTTGGCTTGTGTTGTGTTTTTGCGCGAACGCAAAGAATTTTTAGGACGTGGCGCGGAAAAGCCTTGGGGTGCAATGCGTGATATTTTAGCCAACCCCCATGCTAAACTTTTGCTGATCGTGAACTTTATCGAGAATTTAGGCGGTGCATCAATCGTTATTCTTTCTGTCTATAATGCCGAATATGTAATGAAGAATGCGCAAATGGCTCCGTTATTTATCCTGAGCTATATGGTGTTTTCTGTTCTGCTGGTGCCGTTCTGGATCAAATTGGCGCGCCGTTTTGGCAAGAAACCTATGTGGGTCGGTTCCTTATTTGTTACGGGTATATGTTTTGCATTCATGGGAATTTTACAGCCCGGGCAGGAGCTATATTTGCTCATTCTTGCAGGTATCGCTGGCGCAGCAGGTGGCTGTGGCGGTACGGTCAGCCCCTCAATTAAATCAGATATTATTGATTATGATGAGTTGTTAACCGGTCAGCGCAAAGAGGGTGCTTATTTTGCGGCTTGGAATTTTGTTGGCAAGTCTGCTTACGGGGTCATGCTGAGCTTAACCGGATTTGCGCTATCATGGGCAGGGTTTGTGCCTAAGGCGGATCAAACGGAGTTGGTGGAGAATACACTGCGTTTTCTATATGGCGGGGTGCCGTTGATTTGCTACATGGCTGGAACTTATTTGCTGCTGCGTTTTTCATTTAATGAAAGCGAGCATGCCGAGGTGCGAGCTGCGCTTGACGCTAAAGTTAAATCTTAAGCTGAGCGATATTTGATATGCTGGACCTCCCCATTAATATTGATGATGTAAAAGGTTTTCTGGACCCTGAAGAGGGAGCTACGCTTCATGCTTATGCTAAATCTCGAGCAAAACTGGGGCTGGTTGTTGAGATTGGAAGTTATTGTGGCAAATCGACTGTCTATTTAGGAACCGCTTGCAAAATATCGGGTGGTGTTTTGGTGGCCATTGATCATCACGAAGGGTCGGAAGAAAACCAACCCGGGCAAGAGTATTTTGATCCAGACCTTGCTGATGGCGATGGAATGAGTTCTTTAGCACATTTTCGTCAGACCATTAAGATGGCTGATTTGCGTGACACGGTTATTCCTATTATTGCATCGTCGGCTTTGGCATCGAAAATTCTAACCCAAACACTCTCTATGGTTTTTATCGACGGGGGGCATTCTGCCGCTGCGGCGTTTTCTGACTATCGTCGATGGGCTGGTCTGCTTGTTGAGGGTGGTATATTGGCCA
>CBFHJI010000085.1:0-4437 GCA_965656255.1 Alphaproteobacteria bacterium | reverse complement strand
TAATGGATAAGCAAACATAATTTTCATTCCTTAAATATAGAGATAAAACTTAATTCAAATTAATTCACGCCAACGCGCTTAATAATACCTGTAAAAGTCGCCAAAACGCCAACGTCTTTCACAAGGACTTCACCACGAATAAAAACCAAACTCCGCGTATTGCGCGTCACTTCACCTACCGCAAATACCGGACCTGTTACAACAACACCCCGAACAAAATCTGTGTGACATGAAACAGTTACACAAATATGATCCTTAATAACATCATGAGCAATCACAAAAAGAGCATAATCCGCAAAAGCCATTAACATACCGCCATGAAGCGCACCGCCTCCATTAGTATGTCGCTTTTCAGCAATAAAAGCTGATAAATGGCGACCATCGGCAGCATCTAGCTGCCGAAAAAAGGGGCCAGCAAGATCCTCAAATGGTTCCTCACCATCATAAGGCAAGAAGCCATCTAGATTATTTGGAAGTTCTTCATGATTATAATACGTAAACATGCGTAAAAATCCATTTTTTTTACTATTTGCGCAAGTGTTTAATTGCTCTTCGTCTAAATAAAGTCACGCATAAATAATTAAAAACTTCACCTAAAAGGCTGGCCATATGCAAAAACATTCGCTATATACAGCTCACATAAAGAGGGCCCATAGCTCAGCTGGTAGAGCAACTGACTTTTAATCAGTAGGTCGATGGTTCGAACCCATCTGGGCTCACCATTTATGTAAAAATCCCCCACAATCAATCAAATTCCCACCACAACCCATCAGCTATTCCTAATATATTATTATCTTTCAATGAAGATACGATCTAATTGGATAGGGGTTAGCTTTGATTCTAAAAGATCCTGGGTTTATTTTTCGCTATCGTTATTTCGCATAATTAATATTATGTTAAATAAATAGATGAAAACGCTTATACCTAATCTAACAGTCCTCTATAACCATACCATCATAAGCAGGCTCAATATGTGATGGCAAAGTTTGCCTTAAAGTTTGATAGTCCATATCAATATGAAGGTTCGTCAATACAGCCCTTTGAGGCTTAATCTCTTCAATAAGCGCGAGAGCCTTATCCAAATGAAAATGAGTTGGGTGCGGCGTCATCCGCAAGGCATCAACGATCCAACAAGAAAGACCCTGCAGTCTTTCCTTACTTTCATTTGGTAGATCAGAAATATCGCTGGAATAAGCAAGGTTGCCGAACCGATAGCCAACACTTTCAATATTCCCATGAATTTGACGAAAAGGAATAACAGAAAAATCAGCAGACTCTTTTTGGAACTTAACGACATCTTGAGTGGCAGAAATAAGACGTTGTTCCAAAATGGGCGGATAGTCAGAGCCGGCCGGCGTCTTAAAACAATAACCAAACCGCTGGTCCATTGTTACAGCGGTCGCTTGATCCATGTAAACATCTAGTCGTTTTTTGCGCTCGTAAACGATTGCACGCAAATCATCAATCCCATGGGTTTGATCAGCATGATCATGCGTTAATAAAACAGCATCAAGTTCGCTAACATCTGCACTCAAAAGCTGCTCGCGCATATCTGGAGAGCAATCAACGAGCATATGAAAATCAGACGCGAGCACCCCACCCTTTTCTTGCACATATGTAACAAGGGCAGAACATCGTGTTCTGCGGTTTCGTGGTTCTGCAGGGTCACATACACCCCAATCGCCTGTAATGCGAGGTACGCCGCCCGAGGACCCACATCCCAAAATACGCAATTGATAGCTCATAGACTTGGGTACCATATTTCGAGAAAGGTGCAAAAGTTAAAATGAGCAAAACTCTTAGACAGTCATCCAAGCTAGATTATGACCAAATTCCCATTTTGCACTAGGGTATCGACAAATGTATCACCGTCAATATCAGCAAAATTAATATTATCAAACGTCACGGAAGCGGCCACTGTTTCTGAACCCAAACCATCAGCATCAATCGTAAGCTTGACCTGTCCATTATTATTTGAAACCGTCACAAAATCGTCAATATCACGGCTCCCGATCCATCATTAGAATAGGAATCCAAATAGCCCCAAACACTTACTGGAATGTTATAGACTTGATCCTCTAGCAATGCCGGTGGTTGCTCAGGCACAGCAATAGGACGGCCACTTAGTGTTTCTTGCGCTAAAGCTTCATCTGCTGTCACATCAGGTAAGCTCGTTGGCGCAAAATTATCCGCCAATATATCCGCGGCAGCGCTAACAACATCCCCTTTATTTTCTATAAATTGAGTAAGCTGAACATTGACCTTAGAGACCAATGCTTTCTTATCACGATCAGCTTCAGACAAACTTGTATCGCCGTTACGCGGCGCCAAATAGGTATCAATATTGTTCAAGTCCTCATTTGAGATAGTGCTGGCTTTGTCGCCAAATAACTTAGTTTTCAATTGGTCAACAATTTCAGCTTCGCTTCTGGGCGAAGCACTTCCTGCTTCTGATAATTTAACAGCCTCAACCAAGGTGCTAAAAGCAGAAACAACCGATTCGCTTTCACCGGCTTTTGTTGTCCTGGCAAGCACACCCGTCAATTTTTTGCCCGTAAATGTATCTAAAGCGCCATTAAGGTCAGCCAAAATACGTTTGCCTACGTGATCCCCAGGCAAAATAATATGTCCCCTTGCATCTGTTTGGCCAATTAACGTATCGCCTGCATCAATCCTACCATCGTTATTTTCATCAACATAAACAACAGCGCCACGAACCGGACCATCAACAACATATACATCCAGATCAGGCACATCCGCGCCCAAAGTTCCGAAATAAACATCATCTGAGAATTTTCCTGAGCCACATGCCGCCAAAAGCCCAAGCATAACCGGGGATAAACTCAATGATATACGCCTGGATATTTGCGTAAGTGCAGAGCCACTTTTTAATTTATTGCTGTAGGTTTCAGCTGTAATAGAGAGGTTGGATGAAGCAGAGGTATATTTCGATGCTCTAATGGTGGCGTGGTACATTTTAATTTCCCTTTTATTCTTTCTATTGTTCTTTCACTCAGCTGAGCAAAGGAATGGTGCAGATTAAGATTTAACTCTTGAAGAACGCTTCTTAGAATTTAGGCAGATGCAATTTTCATCAGAATTAAAATTTCTTATTTTTTATTATTCTTACGTCCTGTCGTTACCCGAGACCTATTCAGCCTTTACAATTCTTTCGTTTTTATTCCTCAGGATGAGAACGCACTTTCGTTCTACGTCTTATATTTAGCGTCTTATATTTAATTGTTTCGCGTTAAGAACTAGTTAACGCGATCATATTTTTGACTCAGATTAAAAAATTAAAAAAATACGCCAACAATAAAGACGCAACCCCGAAGGCCAACAGATAAAAGCCTTGAGTAAGAAAATTGGAACGCAAAATATGAATGCCGCTTTTTTTATTTTTCACATGCAACATTAAATAACAGATAGATTCTTATAGCCCATACAAAATAAGAAACAAATCTAATTTGAAGAAAAATAATAAAATATTTTATTTTTAAATTAAAATATTTTTCTTATGAGCAAAAAATAAAATGGGGCACTGCCAGAAATATCCCACTCATAAATGAGACCACATATAGTTAAGCTTTAGGCAGTAACTTTACGAATGCGAGTCAAAGCCACCTGTATTTCTTAAAAATATAGACCTGAATAGCAACAACCAAAATCAGAACGCCACAAAATATGACGAACGCTCCCGCAACATTCTGGCCCGGGATGCCACCAATATTAACCCCCAAAAGACCAGTCATAAAGCTAAGTGGCAAGAAGATTGCGGCGACGAGAGATAAAATATACATATTGCGGTTTTGTCGTTCCGCATAGGATGATGTTATTTCTTCGCCAATAATAACCGTTCGCTCTCGCAAGACATCAATATCTTCAGCATGGCGCGTCACTTGATCGTGAAGCTCTTGTAGCTTTCGATGATTTGACGCAGAGATAAATGATACATCATTGCCTAACATCAAAAGAGACGCGAGCACATCGCGCTGAGGTATAAGATATCGCCGATATGCAATCGTTTGCTGACGCAATGCCATAACACGCTTTCGTAAAGCCAGATCAAGCGCGCCATCGACAAGATCAATCTCAGCCTGATCAACAAGGTCTACCAATACAGCCAATTGTTGCTCAAGAGAAATCACCATTTCCTCGACGAAAGACACAAGGAATCCATCTGTAGAGCTAGGGCCAATACCCTGCTCTATTTTTTGTTCGATGACTTGCGTCTCGCGCAATTTTCGCATTCGTACGGAGAGCACTGTTTCATGATCCATCCAAAGGCGCACAGACACCATGTCCTTAAGATCATGTTCATTATTAAAATTAACCGTTCGCATATTGATTAATAGCCCTTTGGCCATTTTCAAAACGCGTGGGCGGGTATCTTTTGCGGTTAATGACGATATAGCATCAGAGTCAAAATGCGCACTC
>CBFHJI010000084.1:0-4497 GCA_965656255.1 Alphaproteobacteria bacterium | reverse complement strand
TTTGTCTTCTGAGGCATTATCAAGGTCGTCCTTCTCATGATTTATAGGTGTACTATCTAAGACCAAACCAGAGCCAATATTGGGCACACCCCACACAACATTATCAAACCGCCCAGAAACAGGACCAATCGCCGACCATGTGGCTTGTGGTACGCCATCATCATGCCAACAAGGATCACTCGGGGCATTTAAGGCGCGCGATAACCATTCTCGGGCGGCACCAGCATCGTCCTGACCGCGTTTAAGTTCGGCCATATATTCGCAGACCAGACGCGTTGGCTGATCTTGGCACAACGAAGAAAGCAATTGCTCGGCTTGTGCCCATCGTCGCGCCTTAATGGTCAAATGCGCGCGCAGAAGCAAGCTCTCTGTTTCGTCTCGTTTACGCCCCACAAATTTTTGAGCACGTGCAACCTGTTCATCAAGAGGCAAGTCAGAATGTATGTTTAAAAACTGTAGCGCCAGATCCGCATGAGGGGCTTGTGCCCAAGCCGCTGCAAGCCGTAAACGCGCTTTCTTTATTTGACCATCTGCAACCAAAGCCTCAACCAGAGCTGTAATAGCCGGAACAAAAGAAGGAGCCATACGGATAATCTTTGATGCGCGTTGCAATTGCATACGCGGGGTTAATCCTTTGCGCACTTGCCGTAAATCCTCCAGCATAAGCATTGCTGAATAACGGCGTGCCTCAAGTTTGGTTAACAATCCTGCCCTTTGCATTTGGCCGACAACAGCTTCGGCCTGCAACCAACTCCGCTCATGAAGGGCAAGATCAAAGGAGGCCTGCAAGGCCCAACGGCTAGATTTATCGTCACGCAACCCCGCCTCTAAAGCGGCACGTGCGCGGGGCACATCCTTTTGGGCCAAACTCATCGTGAATTGGCCTTGATAAGCCGCTTGGGGATGAGTCGCTTTTATGGCATCAAACTGTTGGCGCGCCAGCGTATAATCACCATCACGCCAAGCAAGGTCTGCGCTTATCATCATAGCTAGTTCATCATCGGGTAAACCTGCCTGCGCGCGCTTTATCAATTTTCGCGCTGCAGACAGATCATTACGCGCTAAGGCCATATAGCTTTCACCCAAAACCAGTCGTGCTTTTGCGGCGCGACGCGCGCGTTGACGTTCAACTTGCCTTTGCGGTAGGCGCCAGAAATAAAGCACAATGGCCATAACCCCCCAAAGACTGAGCGAGGCAAGAACAATAAAGAGAGCTACATAGGCAGACCCGACGGTATAACGCGCGCTCCCCAAATTCAGACTGACTTCACCGGGCATGCGCGAGATAAAAATAACAAGCCAAGCCACAGCAAAAAGACCAAGAAGATATTGTATGATACGAAATGTCGACACGACCTAGTCTCCCATATCCCACTGCTCTTGCGCATCCTTAAGGGCCAAATAAAGCATGGCATTTTGGTGCCACGTTTCAAGATCCGTCTGATCGCGTTTTGAAAGCTGCGCCATTCGTGTTAGCGCAAGTGCAATATCGCCGGCGGCTGTGGCTTGATAAAACGCCTCCTGGGCCGGACTTCGACCGAGCGTTTTTTTAATAAGTTGGTTGGCTATCGCGTCGACGGGACCTGGCATTCCCGTTTCTATAACATCATCTGTTTCTGGCAAGCTCTGCCACCACATATAGGCCGTAACCATTAATCCATCTCGTCCTTCAAGACGTGTGTGTTTTGCGGGATATAGTATTTCAAGGGTTTCGCTGGCAATTTTATTTTCGAGGTCCGACCAAACACGCTCCAAAGGGCCCCCAGCTCGCAAGATGAGAGCGACATCGCCCTTATCTCTTTGTTCCATATTCGAATATGGAACGCTCCCTTCAAAACCGTCTTCGCCCACTGGTGTCTTTTCCTGCGTCGACGCGCGCGTGGTAGCATCAGAAGCCGTGGGCGTTTCTACGCTGGGGGGGGCCTGACCATTCAACTCCAACTTCATCTCTGACTGAGTAAGCTCACTGCCATCGATTGGGTCTTGTGCCGCGGGTAATGGCGTATCATTTGCGGGAGACGTAACTATCTCGCTGTCTTTATTTGAGGTTTGATCTGTAACTTGCTGAAGATCACTCTTTTTGAAAAAATTATAAATTGGTTCTCTATAAAAAAAGAAGATGGCAATAAGAAGCCCAATTAAAGCGCCAACAAACAATGACACCAAAAGCTGTCGCCACGCCACACTTCTTGGTGTTTCAACCTCAATGATTGGTGGTTCTGTCTTTAGTTTTGCTCTGGCCATTAAGTTATCTTTATTTATGTGAGTTTGCAGGGCGTAACACTCTAATGATAATCAGATTTGATCGGCACGGCGAATGTTATTTTAGAATGCGGATAGCAATAATCGAACAACGTTCAAACCGCTCGGCCAATTATGTCTGCCATAGCGCGATCTGTTGGTGTAGATGCTATTTTCGTCTCATAACCTAACGCACGAACTTCATCTGCGATAGGCTGAGACAAGCAATAGGCGATCGGCTTTATGCTCTGCGATTTAGTCAGATTTGTGAATATGCGCGCACTTCGTTTTGAATATAATAATACACCATCATAGCTACTCATTTTTTGCATGATACGCTGGGGCATGGTCTCTGCAGCGATTGCTTCATAAAGACTTATTCGCCTCGCTGGTAATCCGCAATCCTGCAGTCCACCAACAAGATCTCCCGCAGTAATGTCACCGCTAATATGCCATAGCGTTTCCTCGGCGTCATTAATCCTTGATGCGTCGGAGCTGGGCACACCCTCGGCCCTATATTGATTACATATTGTTTCAATCAATGCTGGAACAGATCCTTCCGAGGTAAAGACATCCTGCCATCCTCCCAGACGTGCAGCCTTGGCTGTGGTTGGCCCTACTGCAAATGCCGTTATATTTTGTGGCCGCTTTTTATATTTTAATTGAAACTGTTTTTCGAGTTTGATGAGTGCTCGAACACCATTTGCACTCGTTATAGCAAATGCCATGGGTGGTTTATCTGGCCACACTATGTTTTGCATATAATGAATTTGTATAAGGGGGGCAATGTGAACAGAATGTCCAAGCCCGCGTAACCGCTTTGCTAATTTGGCGGCATCGGAAGCGGGACGCGTCACCAGCAAACGCATTAATAATCTCTTTGGGGAGATCCGATAACGTCTACAGGACGCGGGATTAGCTCGGGACTCGTTTCTATTAATGTTTCGGCTAAGTTGTCAGCAAGGGCTAATGCATTATGATGCTCGACCGACCCTGTGGCCTCTCCCATCTGCGCGCCATCAAGAGATAAGACGCGACCAATGAGTGTTATCTCATCACCCTTCATCGTTGCATGTGCCGCAATCGGTGTCCGACAATTACCTTCGAGGCGATTGAGGAATTTGCGCTCGGCAGCAACGCATTGATGCGTCAGCGGGTCATGCAACTGCCCGAGCCTTTCTCTTAAAAATGTATTCGATGTTAAACATTGGATGGCTAGGGCTCCCTGGCCAGCCGCTGGCAACATAAATTCAGTATCCAGTGATATTCCAATCTCCTCAGAATAACCCAAACGATCCAGCCCAGCGCGGGCCAATACAATACCGGCGAGCCCCTGCTCTTCCATTTTACGTATGCGCGTTCCAACATTGCCACGCAGCGATATGATTTCAATATCAGGGCGGCGTGCCAATATTTGCGCTGCTCGGCGAAGACTCGCCGTTCCAATACGTGCCCCTTCGGGTAAGTCTTCAAACCTATTTGTATCCGCAAACGCGGCTTTATTTAATATTAAACAATCCCGCACATCCGCACGTTTGGGTGTGGCGGCAATGGTTAACAAATCAGACCCTTCTGTAGGAAGATCTTTCAAGCTGTGTACAGCAAGGTCAATTGATCCATTTTCAAGACCTAAATCAAGTTCGGCTGTAAAAAGACCTTTGCCGCCGATTTCGGCCAAAGGCTTATCTAAAATTTGATCGCCGCGCGTCGTCAGCGGAACGAGTATAATTTCGCAATCATCAAACGCACCGCTCGCGCGCATTTGATCTCGGACATACTCCGCCTGCGCAAGCGCTAAAGGCGATGACCTTGTTCCAATATTTATATTCTGTGGTTTGTCTTTAACTTCCATATAATTGTTCTTTCCCACGGTTTTAGGATTGCTTCAAGTCTGGGATCTCTTTTTTGCTACCTTTCCTTGTGCTTTTATTCTTCCTTTGGGCGTGTCATAAGGTATTTCATGGATAATTTACCCAAAACAATTACATTTTTAGGGATTGAGACAAGCTGCGATGAAACAGCCGCCAGTGTTGTTCAGTTTAGCAATCATGGTTCATCATCTGCCAATATTTTATCTAATATCGTTTTTTCTCAGATCGACACGCACGCGCCTTATGGGGGCGTCGTCCCTGAGCTTGCAGCGCGCCAGCATTTGCCTCTTATTTCAGGTATTATTCGTGAGGCCATCGCGACCTCCGGTCTATCACCACAAGATTTTGACGGTATCGCCGCGACTGCAGGGCCAGGTTTAATTGG
>CBFHJI010000083.1:0-4537 GCA_965656255.1 Alphaproteobacteria bacterium | reverse complement strand
CTCTTGGGCAGGAATAGCATAATCAGCGGTTAACCATTTATTGAGATCTACATCCGCACAACGCTTTGAACAAAACGGACGATACTTGTCGGCAGCCTCATGATTTTTACAAATGGGGCAAGGCTTAGACATGTCTAAAGGCCTCGCGTCGCCTGAGCTAGACTTTGCGCTGGACGGCGGCGCGTCATCTCAATCACACCAAAATCAGACATAGGGCTAAACCGAACAGCTTGTCTGTCACCATCAAAGCCTTGAGATAAAACATCACCAACTTGAGCTTTATCTTTTTCATCCGTCATATCAATAAAATCGACGGCAATGAGCCCCCCAATACCGCGGAGCTGGACTTGCCGGGCAATGGCAGCAGCAGCCTCTAAATTGACCGCCAAAGCAGTGCCGTCATGGCTGCCTGAATTAACATCGATTGTGGTCATGGCTTCAGTGGTTTCTATCATCAACCAACCACCTGATGGCAATTCAACGCGGGGGTTAAGAGCTTTTTGAATTTGATCCTCGACATCAAATCGATCAAAAAGAAACTCCCCTTCTTCACTCGCATGCAGTAATGCAACTGCCGCAGGCATATAATCTTTGCAATAAGCTCGGGCAACGCGAAATGCGGCATCTCCCTCTATCGTCACTTTCTTGGTTTCAGCTTTCACACCATCGCGTAAAGCCCGTTCAATCGGTCCAAGATCCATATGCAACAAGAATGGCGGCTCACAATCTTGAGCACGCGACAAAAGTGCTGTCCATTGCTCGGCAACCATCGCCATGTCTCGGGCTAACTCATCAACATTCATATCTGCGGCAGCAGTTCGAACAACCCAACCTGCAGGACCTTCCATGCCTTCAACGTCAATTGTAACGCCATGCTTGCCGGCAATAATATCGTTAATATGTGTCTCAAGTCGGGCCCGCGTTTCAGGATCTTCGATCGACCGAGATATTGCAACCCGTGAACGGCAAGGCGCAATCACAACTGCGTGACCCGCAAGCGTTATGTCAGCAGTAACTTGCGCGCCTTTATCCCCTAAAGGCGGACGCGTAACCTGAACAAGCACAGTATCCCCATCACCAACACAATCTTCAATAGGACAATCTCGACCAGCGCCTGGCACAAGCACACGTGCTTCGCGGGCACCTAAAAAACCCGAACGGTCCTCACCAATATCAACAAAAGCGGCCTGTAAACGCGATACAACGCGCTCAACACGACCAAGATAAATACCGCCAACGAGCTTACTAGCATCATCGTCGCGCGACTTAACCGAGGCAATTTCAACATGCTGCAATTGGCCCGCCGTTACATGCGCAACACGCACAACACCATCACGCACACTTAATAAAATTTCTTCAACCATCGATTACTATTCCTTATGATCTTCAATTATTGGCAATATACACTCTGCCAAAAGAGCGTTGCTGACTTCAAACAAAGGCAGCCCTACGACATTTGAATAAGACCCTACAATTCGTTCTACAAATGCAGCTGCCCTTCCCTGGATAGCATAACCACCAGCTTTACCGTGCCACTCTCCGCCTTCAATATATTGGGCCATTTCGTGTTTCCCAAGCGTCTTAAAGCGTATCCGAGTTTCAACACACCGCACACGCTCAAACCCAACTTCATTGATCAAACAAATGCCAGTATAAACACGATGCCCTCGCCCCGACAATTGAGTCAGACAAGCCCGCGCTTGCTCTGGGGTTTCCGCTTTGGGCAATATATTACGCCCACACGCTACAACTGTATCTGCGCCCAGAACACAAATCCGCGCATCCTCTTTTTGTAATCCCGCAACGTGAAGCGCTTTCGCGCGCGCTAAACGCATCGCCAAGGCACGCGGCGCTTCGCCTTTAACTGGCGTTTCATCAATATCAGATGCAATTATATCAGATGGAATATAGCCAATTTGCGCTAACAAGCTCGACCGTCTCGGCGATACACTTGCTAAAACAAAGGGCTTATTTGTAACGATAGGTGATGCGGCCTTTTGTGAGGTCATATGGCGTCATCTCCACAAGCACTTTATCACCTGCTAAAACGCGAATTCTGTTCTTTCGCATTTTACCCGCTGTATGAGCAATAATCTCATGATCATTCTCCAAACGCACACGAAATGTTGCATTTGGAAGCAACTCAACAACAGTTGCATTAAATTCTAGCAGCTCTTCTTTTGCCATTTTATCCCACAGTTTCAATTTGGCCGGAGAATGGCCATTTACGGGCAGAAAATCAAGTGTTTTTAAAAATTTCTATAATTTAACCGCGCATCTGCAAAACACTGACCAATGTAAAGAGCCGGCGGGCTGTTTCCAAATCAACATTTGCAAATTCATTAAGGCGTTCTTTTAGGAGCTCTGAGCCTTCATTGTGAAGCGCACGCCTTGCCATATCAATGGTTTCAATATGCTGAGGTGTCGCCGTTCTAATCGCTTCGTAATAGCTTTCGCAGATTAGGAAGTAATCTTTAATTAATCTCCGAAAAGGTGTGAGCGAGAGTTTAATATCGCAAATATGATCATCTTGTGCCGTGCGAACACTTAACTGCAGGGCTCGGTCAGCCAAAGATAAGATGACACGATAAGGGCCTTCATCGCCCGTGTTTAACTTGAAAAAATTATTTTCCAATAGGTCAAAAATAGCAACCCGTCTCTCATGATCCAAATCAGGATTGCGCGCCACCAAAGCCGGATCATCGAAGGAAATATGAGTGATCCGCTCTCCAGACATTAGGCTTCGGGCTCCACCCTATTCAAACGTATACTAATCGAGCGTAAATGCGCATCCAAGCCCTCAACACCGGCAAGCTTTATAGCCATGGGTCCAATTTCAGAAAGAGCCGTTGGCGTACAAGACACCAAGGATGTCCGCTTCATAAAATTCAAAACAGATAATCCAGAAGCATAACGCGCCGCACGTGCGGTTGGTAAAACATGATTTGGCCCAGCAATATAATCGCCAATCGCCTCTGGCGTGTAACGACCCAAAAATATTGCACCCGCATGACGAATGTGTTCTGCAAAAGCCTCAGCATCATCCAACGCCAACTCTAAATGTTCAGGTGCTAATTGATTTACCAAGTCAGGAGCCTCCTGCGCCAGATCACTCACAATAATAATGGCACCAAAATTTTCCCAGCTTTGACGCGCTATATCTGCGCGTGAAAGTGTTTGCAAATGTGCTTCAACAGATTGAGTTACTGCTTGGGCAAACTCGACACTGTCACAAATTAAAATTGATTGAGCGACAGCATCGTGTTCGGCCTGACTTAAGAGATCAATCGCAATCCAATCGGGATTATTCTGATCATCGGCTACGATTAAGATCTCGGAGGGACCCGCAATCATATCAATGCCCACCTGACCAAAGACCTGCTTCTTGGCAGCGGCCACATAAGCATTTCCCGGACCAACAATCACATTTACGGGTGCGATAGTCTGTGTGCCATAGGCCATAGCCGCAATAGCTTGCGCCCCGCCTACACGATAGATCTCATCAACCCCTGCACGTTGCGCCGCCGCAAGCACGAGGGGGTTAATCACACCATTTGGTGTCGGAACTGTCATGACCAAACGTTTAACGCCCGCAACCTTGGCAGGAATAGCATTCATCAATACAGATGATGGGTAATTGGCAGTACCGCCAGGAACATAAAGACCAGCAGCATCGACAGCTGACCATTTATGACCGAGAGAAACACCCTGGGCATCTTCAAAGCGATGATCTTCTGGTTTTTGTCGTTCATGAAAATCACGAATGCGCTTTGCCGCCATATCAAGCGCAGCCAATATATCGGGCGCACAATCCGCAGTGGCGCGCTCAATCTCATCATGCCCAATACGTAATTGATTGACGTTTAGCGTTAAAGCGTCGAAACGAGCCGTTAAATCAATGAGGGCCTGATCACCCCGCGCGCGCACGTCATCAATTAAAACGGCCACCTGTTGATTGACGTCAACAGATTGCTCGCGCTTCATCAATAAAAGTGCGTTGAACTTCTCTACAAAATCTTTATCCGTGCTCGATAAGTTAACCGCGCAAGCCATCATTCTCTCTTTACTCTTTTACACCGTCATCTTCTATTTGATGTTGCGGCTTTGACTGCGCCGGCCATGGCGCACCAATATCTTCCAATATGACCTCACAAGCTTCAACATCCAAGCAAATTTCCACAGATGCTGAAAAAACAAGACTAATTTGTCCCGCCAGGCCGTCTATTGGTGTGAACCGCAGAGCCAAGAGCGATAAAACCTGGCCTTCTGGAGGCATATTCTTATGTTTAACGGCTGTCACACCATGAAAGCGAAGCCCCGAACGTACGCGCAGCTTCTCTTCTTCCGCCTCCCATTTAAACCGATTAACGACGATTGCAAATATGCGTCGCTCGTCCAAATAAGCCATATCTGACGCTTTAAGGACAGCATCCTGCACCAAAGCGGATATTACCTGTAAATCAGCATCACAATGCGCAATTAATTTTAATTCTGTGCTCATTCGGACTCTCGCCAAATGCGCGCACCACAACCAGAT
>CBFHJI010000082.1:0-4671 GCA_965656255.1 Alphaproteobacteria bacterium | reverse complement strand
CTTGATCGCGCGGCTAATCAGCTGTCTGGCGCTGTAACGGCCACTGGTGATAATGTCGCTGTGGCAACGGCGGGCGATTTGACTGCGGATATAACCGCGAGCGGTGGCGCGCAATTAAGTGGAACGGGAGATGTGGTTGTCGATCTCGCTGTGAATGGGTCGGCAAGTGTCACGTCTGGCAATGATGCAACCATTCGTTCAGCTCAAGCATTGGATTTAATCGCCGAGGTTAATGGAACTGCTGATATTTCAGTCACAGGTGATTTGTCAATCTCTGCTTCGCGCGATATGGATGCTGATATCTCGGTAACCAGCGGGGCAACAACCCTTGCTATTATGGGTAATGCCGTTTTGCGTTCGGCCTCAGACCTTCAGTTGGGTGGTTCAACAACAGGTGATTTAACCGTAACCGGTGGCGGCGGATTGAGCCAGAGCAGCGCTTTGTCTGTAGGTGGGGATGCAGATCTTCAGATCACGGACGATATTGTTCTTAATAATGCATCGAATAATTTTTCGGGTGCCGTATCGGGTAGCGCTACACGTATTGCATTAACAGATAGTAGTGGCGGACTTCAATTAGGTACGCTCACGACGCCAGGCACGTTAGATATTCTAAGCACTGGCGGCGATGTCACGCAGGCGCCCGGAAGCCAATTGACGATAGGTGGCAATGTATCTCTCTCAGCAGAAAATTCAGGAACGCCAGCAGATGTTATTCTTGAAAGTAATGGGAACGTATTATCAGCTCGTGTCTCTGCCACCGGTGGGGACGTGACTATAAGCGCAGCAGATTTAACGTTTGATCGCGTTTCTACGTCAGGCACATTTGAGGCCACGGCCCAATCTGGAGATCTTACATTAGATAATGATGTGTCCGTCGGGGCTTTAATCTTATCATCGGCACAAGGTGGTGTGGCTCAATCTGCAGGTTTGGTTAACGTTAGCTCGGGGCCGACGAGTTTAACTGCCGCAACGGATATTAATTTGAGCCAAGCAAATAATGATTTTTCTGGCGCAGTTAATGCGAGCGGTGCATCAATTGCTATTGATGATACGAATGCTCTGACGTTAGGAACAGTCATATCTCCTGGCGCTATCTTAGTTTCGAGCGGAGGCGATCTTGCCCTTGATGGACCTATTCAAGGCGCGAGTATTGGTGCCACATCAGTTGGAGATCTATCTGCAGGATCAGTAACGTCTAGTGGTGTTATTACATTTTCCAGTGGAAACGATCTTGCGCTTGATGGACCTATTCAAGGCGCGAGTATTGGTGCCACCTCAACCGGAGATCTCTCCGCAGGTTCGGTGCGTTCAAGTTCGGGCGTTGTGGCGCTGACCGCGAATGGTGAGGTAAGTTTATCCGGCACGATCCAATCTGCGACTGAGATGACGATTACGACGCAAGGTGAGATCAGTCAAAGCGCAGGTGCTAAATTGGTATCTGCTGATGACTTAGATATAAGCGCTGCAGGCAATATAACACTCAGTGGCTCAATTGAAGGTGCCTCTATTTCGGCAAATTCGACTGCAGGGGCGTTATCTGTATCTGCGGTAAAAACTGAGGGGGGGGGCGCAAGCTTAACAAGCTCTAAGGCCATCACCCTCTTAGGTGATATTGACGCGCAAAACGGTTTGACGGTTTCATCTCGGACAGCTGGTGTTCAACAAAGTTCTGGTCGTCTGAACATTGCTGCAGCTAACTTTAATGCAGCCGGTGACGTCGATTTGTCTTCTGCGCAGAATGTGTTTTTGGCTCCCCTTAATCTCGAGGGAAGGAATGTTTCAGTTGAAGCAAGCGGTAATCTTGAGATTGGAAATGTCTCTGCTTCGCAAGCAGCAAGCTTTATAAGCCAGGGAGCCATTAATTTGCGCGGTGACATTGAGGCGGGTGCACTAAGCGCTCGTTCAGTCGCGTCAAGCGTCCGGCTTGGGAATGTTTCATCACGAAGCACCATGAATCTTGATGCTGCTCAAGCGATTGCCTTTGAAGGCACTGTTCGCGTGGCAAATTCTTTAAATGCGAAGGCAGGATTGGGTATAAGCCAGGCACAGGCATCCCGCTTATCAGTTGTGTCAGGGCCCTCAACATTGACGGTGCTCGATGGTGACGTTGCCCTGACCGATAAGTCTTCAATAGCAGGTTTGGTTATTGATGATTATAAGATGCGGTCTACCCGAACAGGGGGAAGCATGGGAGCGATCCGAGACTACATGTTCGTTTCAAATAGATTAACTGCTTCAAGTTTTGACACGTCAGCAAGTTTAAGAGAAATTGCTAGCGATGACGTAATGCCCGAGCCACAATTCGAAACAGCCAGTGAGCTGCCGAGCATGTTGAATGGGCAGTTTGGTCAAAAGCTGAACTCAGTCAGCATTGGTCCCACTGGCAGAATATTCAAGATGGTTACAAGTGAACAAATCTCTCAGGTTGACGGCCTGGATGCAGGAGACGGATTATCGGATGGTAATGACTTTTCTGATGTTCGTGTATCGATATCTCCCGAATTTTTAAGTAAGGGAGACATTGTTGTTATAGATGGGGGCGTATCGACTCCCAACATGTTTGTGGATTTTGAAAATTTTCAAGATGATAGTGAAATAGCGAGAATTGCTTTATAAGACCTATAGTGAGTTAAAATGGTGGTATTTCAGTGATTAGTAGGTTGTCTCAATTTAAAGCCGTACATGTGTTAATTGCATATAGTCTTGGTTTGTCACAAGCGTTTGCGCAGCCAATTCAGACTGATGGACAAATCTTGCGGTCACTTCCTAAGCCACCTCCACCTCTTGAAAGAGAGCTAGAGTTTAAAATTGAGGCTGATAAGCTGAATGATATTACATCGGGTGGTGAAGAAGTCCTTATTTACAAAGTAAAAATCAGTGGGAACACGATTTTTAGCGAGCAGGAGTTAGTTGAACAACTCGGTGATGTGGTCGGTCGCTGGTTTGATTTCTCACAAATACAAGCGATGGCTAATCATCTGTCCAACTATTACCGGGATCGCGGATATTCGTTTGCTAAGGTTTATATTCCTAAGCAGAGTGTCTCTGATCGTGTTCTTGAATTTGTTGTTTTAGAAGGCAAATACGGTGAAATTCGCAGTATTGGTGACGAAAAATATCAAGCTTTTATAAAAAAACGCCTTTCGACTCTAAAGTCTGGTGAGGTAATTAACGGCCCAGAGCTTGAACGTATTTTTTTGAAGTTAGGCGATGTGCCGGGCGTGCGAGTCATTCCCGTGTTAAGGCCAGGTAGGCTTATCGGATCTGGTGATCTAGATGTTCGTGTCGTTGAAGACGATCTTGAAGCCAACTACGTCGCGGTTGATAATCAGGGAAGTCGGTTGTCGGGGATAAACCGTGTGTCAGCTGGCATTTTTGTGCCATCTATATTCGGCTTGCCAGGGCATCAGTTGCGGTTAAGCGCTACGGCCACCAATAAAGATTTGGAGGTATATAGTATTGGTTACGGGTGGCAATTATTTAATACCGATGCGCGGATTCGTCTAGATTATACGGATGTAACCTATGATTTGAGAGACAGTACTGATCAGCGCTTTAATGGCGATACGAAAATCTACCGAGCTACAGTTACCAATAATCTCTTTCGTTCGCAGTTACGAAATTTAGTCTTGCAATATGGATATCAGGAACGTGATGCTTTTTCATCCGTTGCGGATACACCTGTAAGTGACGGCGTGTTTAGGACATTCCCGATTAGTCTAGGATTTTATCTTTCTGACAATTTTATGTCCGGAGGATCCTTCTCAGGAAGCTTTACTTATACCAGGGGCCGAGTGCAGGATAGCTTGAATACAAATACAGAACTCAAACCACGCTGGAGTAAATATGCGCTCGACGTAACGCGGTCGCAAAAGCTAGGGTCTAACTTAAATGCGACTTTCCTATTCTCAGGCCAAACAGCCGAGGATCCTATCATGGACTCGTCAGAACAGATGAGTTTGGGTGGCACGCGCGGTGTTAGAGCTTATCCAAGTGGTGAGGGCTCGTTCACACGAGCTTATGTTTCGCAGATAGAATTGCAGTACAGGCTGGGCTTCACGCAACCTTATATTTTTATGGATCACGGTAAGGGGTCAGCTTTGCAGGAGAGTGAACCAAATGATCGAGAAATCGGCGGCTATGGGTTTGGTCTACGTGCGGAAAAAGCTGGTTGGTCATTTGACGCTCATATTGCCCATAAGCGTGGATCGGGCATTTCTACCTCTGATGTAAAATTTGATGACCCGGTCTTTCAACTATCTCTTCGGAAGCGCTTTTAGAGATAATGAGAGCCACGAAGTTTGTACCTGAGTTCGGGGTATTCCTTTGTGCTGCCATGCGTATGAAAAAAGAAATCTTTACATAAAATCTTTTGCGTCTTTTCTACTGATTTACTCATGCTTATGGACATTTTATAATTCATCATAAATCAACCAGGTTTGAAATAACGTTTCATTGCAACAATGCATCGTCAGTGTCGAAATCCAGGCGATAACATATGCAAGAAGCAAAAATTTATTGTGATGCCGATTGGGTAGCGAGTTAAGATTTTTCAAGCGCCTGCTTTTTGCTTTGAGATGCCTTGTGATGCGTTGAGATAGGCAAATAAGAAACTCAAATAAGCTGCACTAGAGATCCAGGTCCGCCATATTACGAAGTTAAATAATG
>CBFHJI010000081.1:0-4718 GCA_965656255.1 Alphaproteobacteria bacterium | reverse complement strand
CACCTTTGCTGGTTGTATATGCAATTTGTGGTGTAGCCGAGGCCGCATGCGCAACAACGGATGAGAGAGTAACAATGGAACCGCCATTGGCCATCATATGCGGTAGGACGTGTTTGCACATCAAGAATGCACCCGTAACATTAATTTGGAGCGTTTTTTCAAAGCTTTCGAGTGATGTTGTGCACGGATCACTGTCATCTGAACATAAAATGGCAGCGTTATTTACAAGACCTGTTATGCTACCCATATGGGCAGCTGCTTTTGCGACGCCTTGTTCAATAGCTTGAGGCTCACCAAGGTCAGCCGCGATGTATATGACATCTGCATTTATAGGCAATCCCTGGCGTGCAGTCTCGCAGAGTGCTTCATTACGCTCGAAAAGCGCGAGTTTTGCACCTTGGTCAAGTAAACGGCGCGCAATTGCCTGACCGATTCCGCCGGCAGCGCCCGTAACAATTATGCTTTGGTTCTCTAACATGAAGCGAACATAGCGTGACTAACTAAAATTTGCAGTCAATTTTTACCTATATAAATATGTTTTTTCGAGTAAGAATTAGAGCATGGATAGAACAAAGCGTTAAACTATCGACTTGGAGTGTTTATGAGCGAAAACAAAATTACTGATCGAACTCATGTAATTGTTGTTGGAAATGAAAAGGGTGGTGCTGGCAAAACGACAACTGCCATGCATTTAGCCGCTTTCCTCTTGGGAAAGGGCTATAAAGTGGGCACACTTGATCTCGATATTCGCCAGCAATCATTTACGCGATATGTCGAAAACAGAGTGCGTTGGGGCGATCGCCGCAAAACACCTTTATCCGAACATGTGGTTTTAGAACCGGCAACTGGGGATACAGTTGCTGAGTTACGGCGGCAAGACCAAGATATGTTTGCAAGCGCAATGGGTCATTTGCGTGCAACCAGTGACTTTGTTGTGGTGGATTGTCCTGGTGCAGATTCCTATTTATCGCGTCTTGGTCACGCTACCGCAGACACATTGATTTCACCTATCAATGATAGTTTTGTTGACTTTGATCTTCTGGCTCATGTTGATCCAGATACTTTGGAGGTTGGTACGCCAAGCATTTATTCTGACATGGTGTGGGAATGTCGCAAAGCAAGGATGCAGGCCGATCAAGGTATGATTGATTGGGTTGTTATGAAAAATCGAACCAGTCATTTATTCGCACGCAATCGCGAACGTGTAGAAACAGCATTAAATATTTTGTCGAAGCGATTAGGCTTTAGAGTGGTTACAGGATTATCCGAGCGCGTTATTTTTCGGGAGATGTTTCCAGCAGGGCTAACATTACTCGATCTTACCGAAAACGAAGCGAATGCGAATCTCACAATGTCGCATGTAGCGGCACGAACCGAAATTCGTAATATTATTAAAGAATTACAACTACCAGGTGTGCAGGTCTAATATGGGATATTTCATCTTAGGGATTGCGGTTTTAGGATTGTTGCTAGTATTTGCTTTCCAGTTTTCGAGGATGCAGCCTGGGGCGGCGAAAACCCTTATTTTATGGAGCGCGGCTCTTGGTGGCGCTATTTTAAGTGTCGTTCTATTTCTCGCAGGACGCGTTGGCCTTGCGATTGGCTTAGCGCTTGGATTGGGCGGCATTTTAATTAGACTATTTCGTGAACAGGCCGTTAATGGCGCCCAGGAGCAAGGCAAGACAAGCGGCTCAGCTCCCTCAGGGCGGTCGTCTTTGATTCAATCCCGCGCGCAAGCTCTCGAAGTTCTTGGGCTTAGCAATGATGCGACAGATGCTGATATTGAAGCCGCTTATAAGCGTTTAATACAGAAACTACATCCTGACCACGGTGGCACGGAGTTTTTAACCAAACAGCTCAATGCTGCTCGAGATTTTTTATTAAATCATTAATGGGCTATTGAGTAATAAGAGTGGCTCTAAAATGATGCGCGCGATTTAAGTTAGGGCGCGAGCGCGAAACAGCCGCTGCCATCACGTAACATTTTTGCGCATAAGTTTTTGGCGCTGGACTCAGTTAGGCCTGCAATGCGCGCTCGGTAAAGACGCTGTCCATTGCAGTCTATGCTTGGCACATAAGCCGAGGCATTTGCCGTAAGGCGCTGATGCGAGCTCTGAATTGTTTTAATACGTTGAGCAGCCTGTCTTTGGCTTTCATAAGCACCTAACTGGACAGACCATCCAGCGCCTTGTGGTTGAGGCGACATATCCGTACATTTTGATGCTGACGAAGCTATGCTGCCAATGTGAGGCAGTGGTGTTTTGATCGATGTTGACGTTGTTTGGCTTACTGTTTTGATTAGATCGTGGATCGAATTTTGAGTGCTCTGTTTAAGGGCGCGCGCTGGGGCTGTGTGGTTTGGGCGTGGTAGGGGTTGCGCAACTGTTAATGTCTTTTGAATGCTTGCTCGATGAATGTTTGTTTCGGTTAAAGCTTTGGCTAAGCGGTCTCGCGCTGAGGCGGTCTTGCCACCAATCACAACGGCGATCAATTGCCGTCCATCGCGTTCTGTCACAGCAACAACATTATAGCCCGAAGCTCGAATATACCCGGTCTTCATGCCAATGGCGCCTTTAATTTGGCGAAGGACATTATTATGAGAGCTAAAGCGCTTTCCACGATAGAACATTGTCGTTTGCGACCAAGATGGTTTAAAATTTGGAAAGTCGCGCAATAAAGCGCGGGCCAGTCTTGCCATATCGCGGACTGTTGATACTTGGTTCCAATTATATAGACCTGAGGGATTGGCGAATCGCGTATCGAGCATACTCAATGCCCTGGCTTTAAGATTCATGCGGTGGACAAAAGCTTCATCGTCACCAGCAATATGCTCGGCCACCACCATTGCAACATCGTTGGCGCTACGAACAATAAGTGCCTCCAAGGCGAGTTTAAAAGTAATTGTTTCACCTTCGCGCAAATAGAGCTTGCTGCGCGGTTGCTTTGCCGCACGCGCTGAAACCCTCATCTTGGTCTCAGGGGTTGCCCGACCGGATTCTATTTCCTCGAGCATGAGATAGATTGTCATCAGTTTGACGAGGGAAGCGGGGTAAAGTTTTTGATCAGGTCGGTAGCGCGAGAGAATTTTACCGCTATGCCCATCGATAACGATATTGGCGCGTGTTGGTGCCGCCTGGGCAGAAACACCACTCATCACCAACGCGATACACAATATGATTAAAACTCTTATCATTACTCTTTGCAAAACTCTTATACTTAACGCCTTACACTTAATGCTGAGGCGAAACGACCACCTTAGCTGCCCATATTGTGGTAAATCATACCCATATAAGCAAATAATAATGCAAAAAATGCACCACAATTAGGAGCAAAATGAGAATTTGCACCTTGTGATTGTGAATAAGCGCCTTACATAAAGTAGGTTATTAGCCAAAGGTTGATTTCCTCACAATTTTGACGTCTCATATGGTTTGGGGAGTAGTGGCTAAGGGTTTTTCAATTATTTAGAGATTGCCAGTGGCAAATATAGACTTGTGGTGAAAATGGAATATTCAGGGCCAGAAAAAAGGGGAGATAACCCCAATGATGGACAGACGGGCGTCATATTAGAGACCCGTACAAAGACGAAAAAACCGTCAATGTATAAGGTTGTTTTATTGAATGATGATTTTACGCCAATGGAATTTGTTATTCATGTCTTGCAAGCCTTCTTCCAGAAAAGTTTGGAAGAAGCAACGACGATTATGCTTCATGTGCATCAAAATGGTGTCGGAATTTGTGGAATCTATACATTTGAGGTGGCTGAGACCAAAGTCTCTGAAGTGATGGATTTGGCGCGCCAGCACGGACATCCCTTGCAATGTACTATGGAGAAGGATTAGGCTTGTTCATAAGCTAGAAAGGGCGATTAAATGCCAGCGTTTTCAAAAGAACTTGAATTGAGTTTGCACCGTGCATTGAGCTATGCCAACGAGCATAAGCACGAGTTTGCAACATTAGAGCACTTATTGCTCGCACTCACTGATGAGGAAGATGCACGTTCGGTTCTTGTCGCATGTGCGGTCGATGTGGATATTCTTGTTGACCAGTTACGCCAATATATCGAAGAAGAATTAACCGGCTTGATTATTGATGCCCACGAAGAGTGCAAGCCAACGGCTGGCTTTCAACGTGTTATTCAACGCGCTGTTATCCATGTTCAATCCTCTGGTCGTGACGAAGTGACTGGCGCCAATGTGCTTGTTGCTTTATTTGCCGAACGCGAAAGCCACGCCGCATATTTCTTGCAAGAGCAAGAAATGACGCGTTATGATGCTGTGAATTTTATTTCGCACGGAGTTTCCAAGCGCCCAGGTGCCTCGGAAGCTCGCCCTGTGAGCGGTGCTTTAGATGATGACGAATCTGCGCATCTCGCTGGCGATGGCGAGGCTCTTGATGCCTACTGTGTTAATCTCAACGACAAAGCGCGGTCTGGAAAGATTGATCCTCTGATTGGTCGTGATAAGGAAGTTGAGCGCGCGATCCAAATATTATGTCGTCGTAATAAAAACAATCCTTTGCTTGTTGGGGATCCTGGTGTTGGCAAAACTGCGATTGCGGAAGGTCTAGCTCGGCGTATTGTAGAGAATGATGTGCCGGATGTGCTTATGGATAATGTTATATATTCGTTAGACATGGGTGTCTTGCTGGCTGGCACACGTTATCGCGGTGACTTTGAGGAGCGACTAAAGCAAGTTATGGCCGAGCTTGAAGAGATG
>CBFHJI010000080.1:2243-4819 GCA_965656255.1 Alphaproteobacteria bacterium | reverse complement strand
TTAACAAATTTTCATTATGTGTTTTCATGGTGATATATATAGTTAATAAAAAAATTTAGTCAATCAAAAAAAATAATAAATCAAATTTTTTATTAATCGGCACCATAAACTTTCCGATACTTGGCTGTGCTTAAGCTCTCTGGCGTATCGTGATGTTTATTGTTAAACAAAGTCTGTCATTTTCAAGGTGATGTGCTGGTAAGGATAAATGCCAGATTTATACTAATTTAAGCGAGGGCGTTCACATGTCGTTTACAGTCAGTGTTTTTTGCGGCTCGTCCGACAAGGTACCCGACGTTTATAAAGATGCCGCTGAAAGCGTCGTGCAAGCTTTAGCGGCACAAGATTGTTCTATTGTTTATGGGGGTGGGCGAACAGGGCTTATGGGTGTTGTTGCGCGGTCTGCACTCGCCAAGGGCATGAAGGTTACTGGCATTATTCCCGAAGTTTTGGTTGAACGTGAGCTACTCACATCAGATGTCATGGAAACAATTTTTGTGCGTAATATGCATGAGCGTAAGGCCCTTATGGCTGATCGTTCACAAGCGTTTATTGCCTTGCCAGGTGGTCCTGGTACGTTTGAAGAAATCATTGAGCAATGGGTTTGGGCCATTATTGGAATTCATCACAAGCCCTGTGCTCTATTAAATGTAAATGGCTATTTTTCACCTTTTGAAGATATGATTGATAAAATGGTCTCAGAGGGGTTTGTGAGTGAAAAAAATGCTGATGCATTGTTTTTAAGCGATGATCCAAAGGAAATTATGCGTCACTTTTCAAAGGTTTTGGTTTAGGGGTTGGCATAGGTTAGAGCTGAAACCGGCCCTGTTAATGGCGCTTCCATTAGCTGATATTTCTTCATCTAATTTTAGAATCCTCTAATCTCCGCTAGGCAGTTTAGAGGGCTTGGACTAGTATATGGCTTAATAATTTTGAAGTGGAATTTATCATGAGCGATACAGATTATGAACCGCCAAAAGTCTGGACATGGAACAAAGAAAATGGTGGCCGCTTCGCCAGTATTAACAGACCTATCTCCGGAGCTACTCACGAAAAAGAATTACCAATTGGTAAGCATCCCTTTCAATTATACTCATTGGGAACGCCAAATGGCGTAAAAGTGACCGTGATGTTTGAGGAGCTTTTGGCCCTTGGTCACACAGGTGCTGAATATGATGCCTGGATGATCAATATTGGTGAAGGCGAACAGTTTGGAAGCGATTTTGTCGCGATTAACCCTAATTCAAAAATACCAGCATTGATGGATAGAAGCAGCGAAAAACCAATTCGCCTCTTTGAGAGTGGATCAATGCTCGTTTATCTAGCTGAAAAATTCGGAGAATTTCTGCCCACTGAGCCCTCCGCTCGTGCTGAGACAATGAATTGGCTTTTCTGGCAGATGGCGAGTGCACCTTATTTAGGAGGTGGGTTTGGTCATTTTTATGCCTATGCGCCTTTTAAAATGGAATATCCAATCGATCGTTTTGCGATGGAAGTTAAACGCCAGCTCGATGTATTAGATAAATGCTTGGCTGAAAATGAATATCTTGCAGGTAATGAATATACAATTGCTGATATAGCAACTTGGCCTTGGTATGGGGCTTTAGCCCAAGGCCTTCTTTATGGGTCAGCTGAGTTCCTTCAGGTTCATGATTATAAGCATGTGAACCGTTGGGCCCGCCAAATCAACGAACGTCCTGCGGTTAAACGCGGTCGGCGTGTCAACGGTGTCTTTGGCGATGCAACCCAGCACGTGCGGGAACGCCATGATGCATCGGACTTTGATAAATAGGCCTTACGACAAAATTATATAGTTTTGTATGATGAATTGCCCAGCCATAGAGGCATATGGGCTTATTTCTGCTGTCAGCATTAATTAAATGATGTTTGCGGGTTACAATACTTTGCATTCTTGTCAAGTTTGGCTAAGCTAAGCCTAAGCGACCTTGGTCGATCTGCATTAAGCAGCACAGAGAGTATAATGTCTAAAACGCCAGATAATACTGACGCTTTACATGCAGTTTCCATGGGTTCGGTGCAAGCCAACTCTGGTAATGCGAATATAAGCAAGAAAAAAGATGACGATTATCGTCGTCAATCTCAACGCGCTTCAAGCGTGGCTTCTGATCTTGATGCTCTGGCAGATGAGAGCAGTGCCAATAGTGAGAATGAGAAGATACCCCCTAAAGAAAAACCGCAATTATATGCGGCCTTAGATCTTGGAACGAATAATTGCCGTTTATTGATTGTTGAGCCTCATGGAAGAACATTTCGTGTGAGAGATAGTTTTTCAAGGATTGTGCGTCTGGGGGAGGGCTTGGAAAGCGCGGGGGCATTGTCGGATGATGCTATGGAGCGCACGATTGCTGCTCTTAAAATTTGTGCATCAAAAATACGGCGTTTACACGTTTCGCGTATTCGTTGTGTCGCCACAGAAGCCTGTCGCCAGGCGAAAAATGGCCCTGCTTTTATTAAGCGTGTCCAACGCGAAACAGGGTTGCGATTAGAAATTATTGATGGCCAAACCGAAGCTAAGCTTGCGGCATTGGGCTGTGAGAACCTTTTTGAAGAGAAGG
>CBFHJI010000080.1:0-2233 GCA_965656255.1 Alphaproteobacteria bacterium | reverse complement strand
GTTTTTGACATTGGGGGCGGTAGTACAGAATTAACATGGCTTGAGCGCGGGGCACTCGGTAAATTTGGTGTGCGCGACGTCGCATCATTTCCCATTGGCGTTGTCCGTTTGGCAGAGCGTCATGCTGGTGCTGGGGATTATGAGCATGGCTATGATGCCATATTTGATGAGTGTTCAGGTTACTTGAAAGAGTTTGCCACCCGCCTTGGCGTAGACGGTGAAGCCGGCGGAATTCAGCTTATTGGTACGTCTGGGACGGTAACCACATTAGCGGCGGTGCATTTAGGATTAGAGCGTTATGATAGAAGCCGCGTTGATGGCTGTATTATGCAAATGTCACATATGATGACCGTTATTAGCAACTTAAAAGACATGAGCCGAACCCAGCTTTCTGAGAACCCATGTATTGGCGCTCAGCGCGCTGATTTGGTTCTTGCTGGCTGTGCTGTTGTTGATGCTCTTTATCAAATTTGGCCTGTTGAGCAAGTGAGTGTGGCGGATAGGGGCTTGCGGGAAGGTATATTGCTTCGCATGATCCGCCGTGATCGCCGGCGCGGTAATTATCGAAAGAAAGCCCGAAATGCATCGCAAAATGCGGTACCAAAGGTCGACAAATGACACAGGACAAAAAAGGGCGCAGTGGACGCGGCAGTGAACGTTTATTCACACGCGTTAAAACGGCCAAGGGTCGAAAAATTTCATCAACGCGCTGGTTGGAGCGTCAGCTAAATGATCCTTATGTGCATTTGGCTCAAAAAGAGGGTTATCGCTCACGCGCCGCCTATAAGCTGATTGAGCTTGATGATCGGTTTAAGTTTTTGCGACCAGGTTGTGCGATTATTGACTTGGGCGCGGCACCAGGAGGTTGGGCGCAAGTGGCCGCACAGCGTGCCAAGGGGGGGCGTATTATTGGGATTGATATTCAAGAAATGGACCCTTTACCCAATGTTGATCTCGTTGTTATGGACTTTATGGCTGAAGATGCCCCAGAAAAAGTCATTACTCTCGCACAAGGGCGCGTTGATGCCGTGATTAGTGACATGGCCGCACCTGTAACAGGACATCGCAACACAGACCATTTGCGTACTATGTCGCTCGCCGAAGCCGCCGCTTATTTTTCTTTTGATGCATTAAAACCGGGCGGACTATTTTGTGCGAAGGTCTTTCAAGGCGGCACAGAGGGCGGGCTGCTTGATGAGCTTAAGGCGAGATTCACCCAAGTCGTTCATGTTAAACCCAAAGCGAGTCGCAAAGAGTCGGTTGAATTATATGTCGTGGCCCGCGGCTTTAAGGGCTGATTATTGGCTAAAAGTTAAGGTTTTTCGTTTTTTTTTACTTTCTAGAAAAGAAACATTTCGCATTGGCGGTGTTTGGTGATACTTAACAGTGCCAATATCACAATTTGGATAGGTATTGCGCTATGTTTAGAGAAGCACTCACATTTGACGACGTTTTACTGGAACCGAGAGAGTCCGACGTATTACCGTCTCAAGCCAACACATCAACGCATGTAACCCGCGATATTTCGCTTGGTATTCCGATTTTGTCCGCTGCGATGGACACGGTCACCGAAGCAGATATGGCCATTGCTATGGCCCAAGCGGGTGGCATTGGTGTTCTTCATAGAAATGTAACACCAGAAGAACAAGCTGATATGGTAACCCGCGTTAAGAAATTTGAAAGCGGCATGGTGGTCAATCCGGTTACGATTTCCCCTCAAGCGACATTATCAGACGCTTTGTCATTGATGACCGAATATAAAATTTCTGGAATTCCGGTTATTGAAGGTGGGGGGAAGCTTGTTGGTGTTCTGACCAACCGTGATGTTCGTTTTGCAAGTCGGATGGACCAGCCTGTTTCTGATCTTATGACCAAAGAAAATTTAGTGACGGTAAATGAAGCCGTTGATCATGAAGAAGCAAAGCTCTTGCTGCATAAGCATCGTATAGAAAAGCTAATTGTGGTTGATGATGCTTATCGCTGTGTTGGTTTGATTACCGTTAAAGATATGGAAAAAGCGCAGCTTCATCCAAATGCCGCAAAAGACCCACAGGGTCGGTTACGGGTTGCAGCAGCTTCAACGGTTGGTGATGACGGTTTTATTCGATCATCAGCTTTGATTGAGGCAGGAGTCGATATTGTTGTTATCGATACAGCTCATGGGCATTCGGTTCGGGTTTCTGAGGCCGTCCGTCGTGTTAAAGCGGCTTACCCTAATTCTCAAATTATCGCC
>CBFHJI010000079.1:0-5139 GCA_965656255.1 Alphaproteobacteria bacterium | reverse complement strand
CTGTCTTCATGGTTGTTTTACGCAAAGGCTATGGTCTGGGCGCCCAAGCCATGGCCATGGGAAGCTTCCACGTCCCCCAAATGACCATCGCATGGCCCACCGGTGAATTTGGTCCTATGGGCCTTGAGGGGGCGGTGAATTTGGGTTATCGCCGTGAGCTCGAAGCCGAAACAAACCCAGATGCCCGACAAGCGCTTTTTGATAAATTGCTTGCGCGCTCTTATGAGGTTGGTAAAGCAATCTCGGTTGCTTCTGTTCATGAAATTGATGCTGTCATTGACCCAAGCGAAACCCGCAAATGGCTTTTGCGGGCCCTCAACACAATGCCAGTAGGGAAAAAACACCAAAAGCGCAAGCGCCCTTTTATTGACAGCTGGTAAGCCAGCCCGCACTCTATTCCTGTCCCGCAGTTAGGGCATTGGCAAAACAATCTCGGGTGCTTCAGTTTATGACATCAATACCGTCATTGACCCAAGCCAAACACGCTAATGGCTTTTACGGATCCTTAACACGGTACCGAGAAGTAATAGATCACTGAAAAACGTCAAGAGCATTGGGCATCGTCATAGACGCCAAGCACTAGGTAGACGCACTAACCAGATCAGATCAAGCGAATGCGTCGTCCCAAGTCCCTTGTGTCGCTGCTTTGGCATATTCGGTGGCACGGCCTTCAAAGAAGTTCATATGCTCAACACCATTCAGCATTTCATCCATCCAAGGAAGTGGGTTTTTCTCGATGTCATAGATAGGATCAAGGCCCAACTGAACTAAACGGCGGTTACCAATGTAACGAATATATTGTTTGACTTCGCTGCCCTCAAGGCCTTCGACACCGCCCATTTCAAACGCCAAATCAATAAATGCATCTTCGTGCGTCACAACAGTTTCGCAAGCTTTATAAAGATCGCGCTTAACATTATCGTTCCAAATTTCCGGCTTCTCATCGACAAATGTTCTAAACAAACGAACGATTGAGTTCGTGTGCAATGTCTCATCACGGACCGACCAAGTTACAATTTGTCCCATGCCTTTCATTTTATTGAAACGCGGGAAGTTCATCAAAATCGCAAAACTTGCAAAGAGTTGTAGACCTTCTGTAAAGGCACCAAAGACAGCAAGTGTTTTTGCAATATCTTCATGGGTAGAAACACCCCATTCTTGCATATAGTCGTACTTGTCTTTCATCGCGCCATATTTAAGGAATGCCTCATATTCAATTTCCGGCATCCCGATAGTGTCGAGCAAATGCGAATAAGCAGCAATGTGAATAGTTTCCATATTAGAGAAAGCCGCCAACATCATTTGCACTTCGGTGGCTTTGAAAACTTGCGAATAATGTTTCATATAACAATTATTCACTTCCACATCTGCCTGCACAAAAAAGCGGAAAATTTGGGTAAGCAAATTACGCTCGGCACCTGTAAGGTTTTTATGCCAATCTTTCACATCTTCTGAAAGCGGCACTTCCTCTGGTAACCAGTGAATACGCTGCTGGGTCAACCATGCATCGTAAGCCCATGGGTAACGAAATGGTTTATAAACAATACGATCCTCTAACAGCGACATATCTAGCTCCTTGATAAATTCTTTTAGGCGTGCCCAACTTTAAATTCTGTTGGATATTATTTCGTTTTAATCTCGGCGTGTTAAGCAGTTAGCCTTATTGGCAAGCCAAACACTCATCATCATTTTCAAGCGCACCCGATGGTGCCGCCACATGCTTGCTCTCATCCCGCTCCGCGCGCTGGATAGAGAGCGAACGACAATAATATAGGCTCTTCACGCCCTTTTTCCACGCTTGGAAGTGGACCTGATGCAAGTCACGTTTGTGAACATTTGCAGGCAAAAAGACATTCAAAGACTGCGCTTGGTCGATCAATGGCGCACGATCACCGGCAAGATCAATCAACCAACGTTGATCAATTTCAAATGCAGTCTTGAAAACAGCCTTCTCATCTTCAGTCAAGAAATCAATATGCTGAACACTACCGCCCGAGGTCACAATAGACGACCATACGTCAGGTGTATTTTGTCCTTTTTCATCGAGCAATTTATTGAGGTGGCGATTGCGCACATTAAACGACCCAGAAAGAGTTTTATGCGTAAAACTGTTCGCTGCAATCGGTTCAATTCCGGGGCTTGTGCCGCCACAGATAATTGAAATCGAGGCCGTTGGTGCAACCGCTGTTGAATTTGAGAAACGGGCCATGATTCCGCACTCAGCCGCATCAAGGCACGGACCACGCTCTTCGGCTAATTGCCGTGAAGCTGCGTCGGCCTGCTCTTTAATATGCGCAAAAATACGCTTATTCCAGACTTTTGCCATGACAGATTCCCAAGGGATCATATTGGCCTGTAAGAAGGAGTGGAAGCCCATAACACCAAGGCCAACACTACGCTCTCTTTGAGCTGAATATCGCGCTTTGGCCATATCGTCTGGCGCACGTTGGATAAAGTCTTCCAACACATTATCAAGGAAACGCATAATATCTGGAATGAACTGCTCATGGTTTTGCCACTCGCTAAATTTCTCGACATTAAGTGACGACAAACAACAAACCGCTGTCCGCTTATTGCCCAAATGATCTTCACCTGTTGGCAATGTAATTTCAGCGCATAGGTTGGATGTTTTAACTTCAAGGTTAAGAAGCTTTTGCTGCTCAGGACGTTGATTATTCACAGTGTCCTTAAAGATCATGTAAGGCTCGCCGGTTTCAATACGTGCTGTTAGCATCCTTACCCAAAGATCACGCGCCTTCAAAGACGACTGAACAGAGCCATCTTTTGGGCTGCGAAGTGCCCATTCTTCATCGCGCTCGACAGCACGCATGAAGGCATCAGAAATCAAAATACCATGATGTAAATTGAGGGCTTTCCGGTTAGGGTCGCCGCCAGTTGGTCGGCGTATCTCTATAAATTCCTCAATCTCAGGGTGGTCAATCGGCAAGTAGACTGCAGCCGAACCACGACGCAAAGAGCCTTGAGAAATTGCTAATGTCAGGCTGTCCATCACGCGAATAAAAGGAACAATGCCAGATGTTTTGCCGTTTTGGCCAACGCGCTCACCAATAGAACGCAAATTGCCCCAATAGCTTCCAATACCACCGCCGCGTGAGGCAAGCCAAACATTCTCGTTCCAAAGATCAACAATTTCGCCAAGGCTATCGTCAGCCTCATTCAAAAAACACGAAATTGGCAAGCCGCGATCGGTTCCGCCATTAGACAAGACTGGCGTTGATGGCATAAACCACAAGCGTGAAATATAGTCGTAAAGGCGCTGGGCATGGGCCTCGTCATCGCCGTAATAAGATGCGACACGCGCAAACAAGTCCTGGAATGTCTCACCAGGCATTAAATAGCGGTCAAGCATAGTTGCTTTACCAAAATCGGTTAAAAGCGCATCGCGGCTATTGTCTGTCTTAACCAAAGGCCTTTTGTCGAACTGAACGCCTTGATCACGCGTGTCAAAATTCATACGTGGCTCATCGGTTGCTGCGCCACTCACCTTATCAGAGACTTTTTCTAAAATATCTTGCACTTGTTGTTGCGCCACTTCCTCATTGAGATGCTTCTCGGTTTCAGATTTGCTATCAGAATTGTTAAACATGTCTTTTCGCCTCGCGCCACAATTGTTCTTTGCCTTCCCTGTTGAAAGCGGGGATAACAGGCAAACTTCGCCTAAAAATCATATAATTTTTATCACTTCGATCGATATTCTTAATACACCTCAAAAATAAGCAACAAAACACAGTAACATGTTGTTTTATATCAATTTTAGAGCGCAGACTTGAATATTCTGGTTCCGAAGCACTACAACATATAGTGGCTAAACCGATCATATTCGTCAATGGGTAGTTGACGAAAATCTCAATATTTTTTGCCACCCATAGGGTAACAAAAAAATATTTCATTTTTTTTAAGCACTTAGCGCCAATAAAAATTTTATTTTTACCTAAGTTTTTTACAAATAATGCCGGAACAATCTCTGGTTTTTGGGGTTGAGGTTTGTTCTCAATATTTTAACCGATATTTGGGATCATTTAAGTCAAAAAAAAGCCTGCAGGATGACACCTGCAGGCTTTCATTTTGGAGTTTATTCGAGATTAAAAAACGTCGAATAAGCCAGCAGCACCCATACCGCCACCAATACACATCGTCACGACGACTTTCTTGGCGCCACGGCGCTTGCCTTCCATTAATGCGTGGCCAACGAGGCGCGCGCCTGTCATCCCAAATGGGTGACCGATCGCAATAGAACCACCGTTCACATTATATTTTGTTGGGTCGATACCAAGACGATCACGGCAATAAAGGGCCTGACTTGCAAAAGCCTCATTAAGTTCCCAAAGGTCAATATCGTCGACTTTCAAACCATGGCGTTCTAGCAAACGCGGCACAGCAAAGACCGGACCAATACCCATTTCATCAGGCTCACAGCCAGCTACAGCAAATCCGCGGAACGCACCCAATGGCTCAAGACCACGACGCTCTGCTTCTTTGCCTTCCATCACAACAACAGCTGCAGCACCATCAGAAAGCTGAGAGGCATTACCGGCAGTGATGAAATTACCTTCACCACGAACAGGTTTGAGCGATGATAAACCCTCAAGTGTTGTATCGACGCGGTTACACTCGTCACGATCAACAACATAATCGACAATGCTTTCTTCGCCGGTCTCTTTGTTAACGACTTTCATTTTGGTTTGCATTGGCACAATTTCGTCTGCAAACAAATTATTTGCCTGCGCAGCCGCCATAAGCTGTTGACTACGAAGAGAATACTCATCTTGAGCTTCACGCGATACATTGTAACGCTGAGCAACAATATCAGCTGTTTCAATCATAGGCATCCAAAGCGCAGGATAGGTCTGCATAAGTTTTTCTTCGGTAATGTTATTAAGGTTAATGCCGCCCATACTAACCAATGAAATTGATTCGACGCCGGCACCAATTGCAACCGGCACATCTTCGTTCAACACGCGACCTGCTGCCATTGCGATTGTTTGAAGGCCAGATGAGCAAAAGCGGTTAACTGTGACACCGGATGTGCTAACCGGGCAACCTGCCCAAATAGCGGCTGTACGGCCAACGTTTTGGCCAGTGGCGCCCTCAGGTGTACCGCAACCCATGATGACGTCT
>CBFHJI010000078.1:0-5303 GCA_965656255.1 Alphaproteobacteria bacterium | reverse complement strand
TTTGATGCATTTGGGTCCAAACGCTCCTTGAGAACATTAAACGCACTACGGGCAAAAATATAACCAATGCGTGACATCCAGCTTGCTTTAATCGCATCACTTAGCATTGTTGTTATTTGACGCGCCGTACCTTCAGCGGTTTTAAGCGCGACATTGCCTGTAAACCCATCAGTCACAATAACATCAGCTTCGCCTCGGCCAATGCCATCACCCTCAATAAAGCCAATATAGTTTAATCCTAGCTCGCCAATCACTTCGGCGGCCTCTTTAATCACATCAGTGCCCTTCATGTCCTCAACGCCAAGGTTGAGCAAGGCAACGCTTGGATCAGCGATGCCGAGGACAACGCGCGCATAAGCCCTGCCCATAATGGCAAATTGGGCATATTGAGAAGCTGAACAGCCAATGGTTGCCCCGACATCAAGCACAATGGACTCACCGCGTAAGGTCGGCCAAATAGCTGCCAAAGCTGGCCGTTCAATGCCTTGGTTCATTCGCAAAACAACTTTCGACATTGCCATTAATGCACCCGTATTACCTGCGGATATACTCGCATGCGCATTATCAGCTTTTACAGCGTCAATGGATTGCCACATACTGCTGACTTTACGCCCACGCCGAAGGGCTGAGCCCGGCTTTTCGTCCATGGTAATCGCAATATCACAAGGTATAAATTCTGAACGTTCAAGAAGAATAGGATGAGCATTAATAAACGGACGCACATCGGCTTCAATTCCAAAAATCAAAAACGCAACATCAGGATGTAATTCACATGCTTTAGCAATGGCAGGAATTGTTACGCTTGGACCAAAATCACCGCCCATAGCATCAACAGAAATTGTTATTCTCTTATTCAACATAAAACCTCAATGGAAGCGTCTACATGACGAGAAGGCTGGAACATGCTCTATTTCGTCCAGCAAAACAAGTTTCATCTTTCTTTTTTCTTTAGGCTTTCCAACACGGCAAATGGTGACGGAATATCTGCTTTGGCTTCGCGATCAACCAGAAGAGTACCTAATTCGATATCGGGTTTGCGAGGATAAAGCGGAATCTCAAGCGCAAAAATTTGAGCGGCAACGTCTCCGACATCTGCCCCATCTATATCCATAATTTCTGGCACATCGGTCTCAAAATCATCTTCAGCCACATCCATGGCCGCAACAACATCAGCTGGTTGGAATTCAATTTCGAATGGAATATCAATCAATGTCCACATCGTCTCTAATGATATCCCACAGGTTTGACGAACATTACCTCGCATATGTCCTGTGACATAAAGCCCCTTTTTATCAAATGGGCTCACGCGATATTTTAAAACAACATCTTTGACTTCATCGACAAGACAACGCGTGGCTAAAGCAGCGCATAAATCATCTGTAATCTCAGGGTTAAAATCATAACCTGATACGGGTATGTCTTCTGGCAGAACTTTAAAGCTGAATTCAACTATGTCCATGTGTTCACTCATATAAAAAACTAAAGTTTGTCATTTTCAAAATCAAAATCATTGGCAAATATTTGGCCGGAAATGATTGTATCAAGCGCGGCATTGCTTAAAAACTGATCCAAAGCGATTGCATAAGCCGCTAAATTTTCTGCGGGTTTTGTTTTTGTGCCATCAAAGAAATTACGACTAATCATTTGCGTTAATTCCCCAAGCGACTCATGCGAGCAAGGTGAACCAACCATAACATCATCATAAGCGGCCGCGCGACCATAAAAAGCTTCGGCCATTCGTCGGATTTTTTTGCTAATTCCCATATCGCCAACGCCGCTCTCGCGAAGCCCTTGGTCTAAATCCTGAAAAAAAGTATCAAAAAGAGCTTGCCCTTGCGCCTCGCGGCCAAGTCCACGGCGTCTAAGATCGCGCAAGACAATATGAACATGCAAGCTCAATAGTTCAAAGCGCCCGTCAAATGTATCATTCACTTCACCAAACTGATAAAATGAGGGGTGGCGCGCGCGCTTCACGATATTCGCATAAAGTGCGGCTACTTGATTATCTTGATTTTTACGGCGAAAAAAGCCAAACATTTAATTACACTTTCGTTCAATCGTTTGCGGGTTACCTGAAATCAGTATAGCCTATAACATTGAGTTGCAAGCCCACCATTTTTTGAGGTAAATCATGACAAAACCATCGAGACGCAAACATTATAGCAATGTGCTCGCCACCTGCGTCTTAGCTGCTGGCTTGGTATCATGCGCGCCTGTGATACACAATCATGGATATGTCTTTGATGAAATTGATTTGTCTGTTTTGAAAACAGGCCAAACGACAGCTGATGCCGTGAAGTCAATGCTTGGCACTCCGACAACAACATCGGTCATTGATGGCCAAGCATTTTTTTATATTTACAGTCATTACCAAACGCAAAGTTATAAAGCGCCACAGGAAATGGATCGCATTGTTCTGGCCATTTATTTTGATGAGCAGAATAAAGTAAAAAGCTACAAACAATATGGTTTGGATGACGGCAAAGTTGTTGCATTTGTTGACCGCACAACCGAAACCACAGGTAAAGAACTCACGGTTATTGAGCAATTACTTGGTAACCTGGGACGTGTCGGATCAGGCGATAGCGGCACCCCCGGAGCTGGCCGCTAAGTCACACTTCCTTTTTATTTGTGTTGGTTGATTGGGAACGCAAACCTTATCAGGCTGATGGATACATAGCGCTAGCTATTCGTTCCCTTCCCCCTTTTTATAAACCGTGAATTTAACCAATAGCTCTCTATATGAGGTCTCTTTTTAAGATCACGCATAAAAAAAACCCCGGGGCAAGCCCGGGGTTTTCTATTAACGTAAGCTAATAAAAGCTTATTAATGCGCCATAATGGCAAGAAGTAATAAGGCCACAATATTAGTGATCTTGATCATTGGGTTGATTGCTGGACCAGCCGTATCTTTATACGGATCACCAACAGTATCGCCCGTTACAGCAGCTTTATGAGCTTCTGAGCCCTTGCCACCATAATGACCATCTTCAATATATTTCTTGGCATTATCCCAAGCGCCACCCCCAGCTGTCATTGACAATGCAACAAACAAACCAGTCACGATAACACCCAACAACATTGCACCAAGTGCTGAGAAAGCCGCTGAGCGATCTGCTACAGCTTCAATAATGAAGTATAGCGCGATTGGTGATAGAACCGGCAAGAGAGACGGAACAACCATTTCTTTAATGGCTGCACGTGTCAACAAGTCAACAGCTGCACCATAATCAGGTTTTTCTGTGCCTTTCATAATGCCAGGCTTCTCACGGAACTGACGTCGCACTTCTTCAACAATTGCACTACCCGCGCGACCAACAGCCATCATGCCCATTGCACCAAACAAATATGGCAACATGCCGCCAATAAACAGGCCAGCAACCACATATGGGTTAGACAATGAGAAGTCAGGTGTAATACCTGCAAAATAAGGGTACTGATCTGCATTTGCAGTAAAGTACTTCAAATCTTGCGTGTATGCGGCAAACAGAACAAGCGCACCAAGACCAGCAGAACCAATGGCATAACCTTTGGTTACAGCTTTTGTCGTGTTACCCACGGCGTCAAGCGCATCAGTTGTTTTACGCACATTCTCTGGAAGGTCAGCCATTTCAGCAATACCACCAGCATTGTCTGTTACAGGACCAAAGGCATCAAGTGCGACAACCATACCTGCAAGAGCAAGCATTGTTGTAACGGCGATACCAATACCAAAGAGACCAGCAAGGTTGTAAGTGACAAGGATACCGACAACAATCACGATCGCTGGCAAAGCTGTTGCTTCCATAGAAACAGCAAGACCTTGGATCACATTCGTGCCGTGACCCGTTTGTGATGAAGCCGCCACAGATTTAACAGGACGATAGTTTACGCCCGTATAATATTCTGTGATGTAAATGATAAGGCCAGTAATGACCAAACCTGCAACACCGCAAAGATATAGGCTCATACCATCAAAGACCTGCCCGTCAACAACACGCTGCGTATCTAAACCAATCACATGGTCTGTTACGAAATAAAGCGCAATAAGTGACAAAACTGCTGACGCAATAAAGCCTTTATAAAGAGCACCCATGATTGAGTTGTTTGAACCGAGACGAACAAAGAATGTTCCGATGATTGAAGTCACGATACATGTCGCACCGATTGTCAAAGGATAAAGCATCATCGTCAATGCATCTGCACTGAAGAAAATAGAGCTTAAAATCATTGTCGCAACGATTGTTACGGCATAAGTTTCGAAAAGGTCAGCAGCCATGCCCGCACAGTCACCAACGTTATCGCCAACATTATCGGCGATCGTTGCTGGATTGCGAGGATCATCCTCAGGAATACCTGCTTCTACTTTACCAACGAGGTCACCACCTACGTCAGCGCCTTTTGTGAAAATACCACCACCCAGACGGGCAAAGATAGAAATCAACGAAGCACCAAAACCAAGAGCAACCAATGCATCAATCACTTCACGTGATGATGGTGATAGTTCAAGGTGGAAAATCAAAATTGCAAAGTAAACAGCCACAGATAGCAGAGCCAAGCCAGCGACAAGCATACCTGTTACAGCGCCCGAACGGAAAGCCATTGAAAGGCCTGCAGCCAAGCTCTCGCTTGCGGCTTGTGTTGTCCGCACATTCGCGCGAACAGAAACAAGCATGCCAATGTAGCCCGCTACACCTGACAAAGATGCACCAATGACAAAACCAATTGATACTTTCAAGCCAAGAAAGAAGTAAACGGCAATGGCAATAATCACGCCAACGATACCGATGGTTGAATATTGTCTGTTTAGATAGGCGCTCGCGCCTGTTTGAATAGCTGATGCAATTTCTTGCATCCGCTCGTTTCCTGCATCAGCTGCAAGAATGCTTCTAACCGCCCAAGCGCCATATAAAATAGCCAATACGCCAGAGCCGATAATCAGCCACATTAAGTTGCTCATTATTTTTCCCCAATTGTAAATTGAAAGCGCGGACTGCGCTTTCGCGTTAAAGTGACTGGAAAATGCCAAAAAGCGAAACAAAAAGCAATCAAAAGACTACTTAATTGAGGTTTTTTAGGTATTTAATTCAAAAATGCTCAAAACCGCGTGCTTCTAGATGTAATGCGCTGCCATCTGATGATTTGAAAACACACTCACTTCCCTCTAAGCAGACTGTCCCGATTCGTGTTAAGCGTGTGTTTGTCGATTGGGCGGCCATAGCGAGCGTTTCCCGGTTCGTTGGAGCTGCGGTAAACGCCGTTTGATAATCATCCCCTCCAATAACCAACGCCTCAACGCCATTGCTTTTGGCATAAGCCATTCC
>CBFHJI010000077.1:0-5861 GCA_965656255.1 Alphaproteobacteria bacterium | reverse complement strand
CCCATAATGATCGCGCAAGTCGATAAACAACAATCCGCCATGGTCGCGCTTGCGATGCACCCAACCTGATAAACGGACTATTTCACCCGTATGCGTACTATCTAGGTTGCCGCATGTATGAGACCTGAATTCGTGCATAAGTAACCCCTTTATTGGATGTGCCGAAAACACACCGCTTCAAGCCAAAAGTCAAGCACTCACGTCGAATTTCGCTCAATGGGCGACAAGTGCAATCTGATAGTCTATATAGACAGGATGAAAGTCATTACACAAACTAAAGATCTAAAAGAATTCTGCGATTCACTCATAAAAAGTCCCTTTATTACTGTGGATACTGAGTTTATTCGCGAAACCACATATTGGCCGCTCTTATGCCTTATTCAAGTCGCATCTCCCGAAGAAGCGGCAATGATCGATCCATTGGCTGAAGATATTGATTTATCACCATTTTTTGAAATATTACAAAACCCAGATATTGTAAAAGTCATGCATGGCTGTCGTCAAGATATCGAAATATTTTACAATTTAGGTCATTTTATACCAACCCCTCTCTTTGACACCCAAATTGCGGCAATGGCCTGTGGGTTTGGAGATGCCGTAGGTTATGAAACTTTAATTGCTAAAACAGTCGGGGCTAAAATTGATAAAGGCTCGCGCTTTACAGATTGGGCCCGCCGCCCGCTAAGCAAAGCGCAATTAGAATATGCACTCGCAGATGTTACCCATTTACGCGACGCATATCAGTTTTTATGCCAACAAATAGAAGAAAAAGATCGCGCTGCTTGGGTTGAAGAAGAAATGTTAAGTCTTCATGACGTTCATAACTACGATATGCCGCCTGAGCTTGCCTATCAAAGACTAAAAATGCAGGACCGTCGGCCCAATGTTGTGGGTGTTCTTATAACAGTTGCGGCCTGGCGCGAAGAACAAGCACGCGAACGAAATATTCCTCGCGGACGCGTTATTAAAGATGATGCCATTCGCGAAATCGCTGTCCAAGGGCCTAAAAACATATCGGAACTTTCACGCTTACGCTCTATCCCGAAAGGTTTTGAGAACTCACGATACGCAGAATCCCTTTTATCCGCCATTCAACGTGGTTTAAATTTACCAAAGAATGAACTCCCGGTATTGGCAAAGCCTATTGTGAACAGGCAAGGCATTGGGCCATTGGTTGAGTTATTAAAAGTCCTTTTAAAACAGCGTTGCGATAGTTGCGACGTGGCACCCAAATTGATCGCCAATGTCGCTGACCTGGAGCGTATCGCCAGTGACCAGGATCCTGATGTGCAAGCACTGAAAGGTTGGCGCTATGAAGTCTTTGGCAAATACGCAATGGACTTAAAAGCAGGCAAACTGGCGCTTGCTTGCGAAGACGATCAGGTCATTCTTGTAAAACGCAACGGATAAACATCAAAAGCGAGTTTGTTAATTCTATATAATTTCTGGCTCTAAATTCATGGCTTGCGCAAGCTTGGCCAAGCGCTTTTCTATAATAGGAGCCATGAGGCTTGGTTCTGTATCACCGAGTATAAGCGTCAGTTTATCCGCTGTTCTAATGAGCTCAGATTTAGGCAACATTCCCGGCATTGATGCAGATAAGGAATGAGCCAATCGGAAAGATAAACCTAAAATTTTCCCTAATTCTTGTGCATTTTTATATTTTGGCAGTCCATTAAAAAGCGCTTTAACATCGTCAATCTCATGTCGATAGGCCAAGGCATAAGCAATAAAGAGCCGGCCCTCGTGACGAATAGACATAAATGGTGCCCTAAGCACTGAATGCGAGGCAATTTCAGCGCGTGAAGATGTGTGGTTTGACCAACCAATATCCGAAACAAGGCAAGCCGCTTTTCTAAATCTATTAAACTCATCCTCGCGATCATCACCTGCAAAAAGTCCAGACGTCCATGATACAAGTTCATGGCCATATTCACTTGATTTGCTCATACGCGAAGCCATTTCTTCACAGGCGAGCAAAAGCGGATCAATATCTTGATATTTGCTTTTGAGCATTTCAAACAAAACGCCTTCACGTACCCCTGTAGCAGAGACGACAACCTTCACAGCCTTTGCTGACTTTGACAAAGCATATAATAAATTCGCAGCAACCGGTAATGTCTCGCGTCGATTGCTCGATGACCGTGCAAGCGTGCGCGTTTCGTCTGCAGTCATCTTAGCAACGCGACGTAAAAATGCATTAGAGCGCGCTAGGTTCATCTCATACTCATGGAGCACATCAAGACCATAATTTGTCTCGCCCATGTGAACACTGGCAAGACTACGCCAGGCGCCACCAACAGCATAAATTTGATCAAAACGATGCTCGCTCAACCATCCAACGCTGTTTAATTGAGCAGCAATCTCATTTTGCAAAGCCTTGGCGCCAAGTTGTACAAAACCATCCAGTGCTAAAACACCAATATTAAGAGAGGCCCAATTTAAGACATGACCATTCTCAACATGAGCAAGCTCTAAGCTACCTCCGCCTAAATCAGCAACCAAGCCGTTTACGTTATCAACGGACATAATAACACCGGCGGCAGAGAGCAAGGCTTCTTCTTCACCATTTAGAACACGTATTTTATGCCCAAAAATAGTTTCCGCTTCACTAATAAATTGCGCCCTATTGGCGGCATCGCGTACAGCTGATGTGCCAAATACATAAAGTTCATTAATGCCCAATTGATCCGATATCGCGCGAAAACGTCGAAATGTTGCCATAGCATGGTCGTAATATGCCCCAGAAATAGCTCCCGTTTGGGCCACCGATGTGCCAAGCCGACAGAATGCCCGCTCATTATAAATGGGTAAAGGCGCACGTGCCGTTCCACTATAGCCAACCAAACGTACCGAGTTCGAACCAATGTCAATGACACCTATGGGTTGATCTGGACGCCGCAACCCGACCTTCTTAATAAGCCTCGAAAGCCGAGATGTAGATTGTTTGACCATTAATCCTTAGGCTTTCGTGATTTTTTAGATTGACCTTTTTTGTTATTCGAACGACCGCGCCCAGACATACTTGGATGAGTCATAAAATAATGGTGAGCATTAACCTCATCCTCACCCTCAGTCAAATGATAGCGCTGGTACGTTCCATCGTTTTGCATAAACCAACTTTGCTTATTATCAGCAAGACTAACATGCATGATTTCGTTTAATACCTGCGCTCTTGTTGTTGGATTCAACAAGGGAACGAGGGTCTCAACACGGCGATCAAGATTCCGTGGCATCCAGTCTGCTGAAGACAAATAAACAAGGGCGGATTCAGAAGGCAAACCGTTACCATTGCCAAAACACACGATGCGCGAGTGCTCAAGGAACCGACCAACAATGCTCTTAACTCTTATATTTTCGGATAAGCCGGTAACACCTGCGCGCAAGCAACATATACCCCTTACGATTAAGTCAATTTGCACGCCAGCAATTGATGCACGATACAAGGCATCGATAACATGTGGATCAACCAATGAATTCATCTTTGCCCAGATAGCTGCTGGGCGTCCTGCCTTGGCATATGCCACTTCGGCCTCAATATGCTCCATAATACGATCGCGCAAATTAACAGGCGACATGGCTAGGCGAATAAGGGCCTTGGGTTCAGCATATCCTGTAAAATAATTAAATACTTGTCCAGCATCAGAGGCAATATCTTTGTCACATGTAAAAAGAGACAGATCCGTATAGACTTTAGCTGTTTGAGGGTGGTAATTGCCGGTTCCAAAATGAACATATGTCTTTAGAACAGACATCTCACGACGGACAACCAAACTAACCTTAGCGTGGGTTTTAAGTTCAATAAACCCAAAGACAACCTGGACACCGGCACGTTCCATTTTGCGCGCGAGACGAATATTGGCAGCCTCATCAAAACGCGCCTTAAGTTCAACCAAAGCCGTAACTGACTTGCCATTTTCAGCTGCTTCAATCAACGCCTCAACAATCGGACTATCCGCAGAGGTTCTATACAAAGTTTGCTTAATTGCGATAACGCTGGGGTCAAGCGCAGCTTGACGGATAAATTGAACAACAACATCAAAACTTTCATAAGGATGGTGAACTAGAATATCTTTTTCGCCAATCGCAGCAAAACAATCACCACCATGTTCACGAATGCGCTCAGGAAAACGAGCGTTAAATTGTTTAAATTTGAGGTGCGATGGTCCCTTGTCAACAATTTCAGAAATTTGAGCTAAACCTAAAAGCCCGTTTACAATAACAACCCGATCAGAATGTGCTTCGAGCTCTTCAATTACAAGCTCTCGTAAGCCCTGGGGCATATCAGCATCAATTTTTAAACGAATAACGATGCCACGGCGACGGCGCTTAAGTGCGGTTTCAAACACCTGCACAAGATCCTCAGCCTCTTCAGCAACTTCAATATCTGTGTCTCTGATAACCCGAAATGTGCCTTGGCCAAGCACTTGATAGCCTGGAAACGTTCGTTCAATAAACATTGAAATAACACTTTCAAGTCGAACAAAGGCCTGTGCTTGATTTGCGGGATCGCTCGGCAAGGCGATAAAACGCTCGAGTTGCGAGGGGATGAGAAATAATGCATTCATCCCTCGCCCATCAGCAATTCGAGATAACTGCAAAGCTAAGCCAATACCCAAGTTCGGAATGAACGGAAATGGGTGCGCGGGATCAATCGCAAGAGGCGTTAGCACGGGCAAGATATTCTCTAAAAAGTAGCTTTCAATCCATTGTCTTTGTGCCTCAGACAGATCAGGCGTATCAAGCAAGGACACGCCATAAGATTCCATTTCTTTCAGCAACGCTTTGAGCACCAACTGTTGATGCTCCATTAATGTGCCTGCTTTTTCCGATATTTGAGAAAGTTGTTCGGCAGGCGTCATATCATCAATACTTTTTGCATCAACGCCCGCATGCTCTTGACCGACCAGTCCAGCAACCCGAACCATAAAAAATTCATCTAAATTATTAGCGGAAATTGATAAAAACCTAAGGCGTTCCAAGACAGGATTGGCTTCATTTGAGGCTTCTTCAAAAACACGTTGATTAAACGCGAGCCACGACAACTCGCGATTTATAAAGCGCTCATGACGCGCAAAGTCTTCAAAGAAAGGCTCCGCAGGTTCAGACCGCCGCCCATGCTTTTCAGGGTGAGTAAGTGTTTTTATTAACATGTTTCACAATCGATTTTGATCTCTAAAAATTGTAACGTAAGAAACAAATGCTACAACGAGAATGTTACATAACTATTGCACAGTCTATTGCTTTCGTTAAGCACTTTACTTATTTATTTGCGCTAAGACATCTGCAGCTATATTGCGGGTAATAGGTTTTCCCAAGGCAAGACTATATTCATCCAGTCGAGCAACAAAATTTAAAATCGCCTCACAATTACGATCGACCCTTAACATGACATAATCCATGACTTGCGGGTTCATTTCGAGCTGTCGGTCTAACAACAATTTTTTCATGACCGCTTGGAGAAGTGTGTCATCTGCCTCGCCGAGGCCTATAGCAGGCAAAGATCGTAATCTGGAGGCAAGATCGGGTATTTCAAAGCGCATTTGCGATGGGGGCAATGCCCCAGCAATGAGGCAAGGCACATCGCGGAGTTTTAGATCATTGAAAATATGAAACAAATGCTCTTCCGCATCAGAGTGTAATGTTTCGCAATTATCAATAATCACTGCCTGAGCGGAAGCTAATGCAGTCACATCAACACCCGCTCCGATCGCATCGGCAGATATAGCTAAAGCCCCAGATTTTTCTTGCCAGACTGCCAGCAAATGACTTTTGCCACTCGCATGCGGTCCATAAATAAATTGCATTGGGGTGATCCATGCCGGCCATAGATCAATTAGCTGAACAGCCTCAGCATTGCA
>CBFHJI010000076.1:0-5862 GCA_965656255.1 Alphaproteobacteria bacterium | reverse complement strand
AAGGGATAGAAGCGCCGAAAAGGTGAGCAATACATTATCGATCTCACCTTGCAGCCCTTCAATATCCTCACCACTCACCTGATAGCCTTCTCGGGTTACATGGGTATTAATCACATCCAACCGCGCGCGCAGGCGATTAAGCGGCGTACGCAAATCATGCGCAATGTTTTCGCTCACATCGCGCATGGCCGTTAAGAGCTCAGAAATACGATCGAGCATCATATTTAAATTCCGCGCAAGCGTATCAAACTCGTCATTAGATGCACCAACGTCGATTCTTTGCTCAAGGTCGCCTTCCATAATGCGCATAGCTGCGTGATTTATACGCCCAAGCCGGTTTTGCATATTTCGCGCAATAATAATGCCGCCAGCCACTCCCAAAACAATGATCAGAAGGAAAGCAATAAAAGCAGATTGAATAAAACTGGCCGCAATCCGATCGCGCGCAGCAAGATCTCGTCCAACAAACAGCCGCAACTGATCTGACAGATCAATAAATTGACCACGTATTGTGGCTTTTTGATCAGCATCCAGAAAGTAAAACTCAACCCAATTTTCATCAAAACTTCGGCTCGACTTTAAGGATGGAATGCGATCAAGATTACCTGCAATCTTAACGCCCATATTATCAGCGAGCCAATAAATGGCTGCCCGCGGGTCGTCTCCAGATCGGTCGATGTCGCGCCGTAATTCGCTCTCACCTCGCTCAACATAAAGCATCTTCAAACGCTCTGCTTCAAGAGCAACGCGCGTATCTAGTTCCTGGCGAAGAAGATTGGTGGTCTGCACATAAATTAAGGTGATCACCAAAAAAGCCGACAGACTGAAAAGGACCATATAGATAAGAGTGGTTCGAAAGCTAGTTGTCTTTAAATAATGCATTTATTGCTCATCAATTTTGTAGCCAATGCCACGAACTGTCTTGATCAGTGCTATTGGAAAACCTTTATCGACTTTGGCGCGCAAACGCGACATGTGCACATCAATGATATTTGTCTGCGGATCAAATTGAAGCTGAAATATATGCTCAAGCAACATGGTGCGCGTGACCACCTGACCGGCATTTTCAACCAAGTAAGACAGCATTGCAAACTCGCGCGGCATAAGGTCGAGAATTTCGTTATCTCGCCGTGCCTGTCGTTTAAGCATATCCAAATGCAAAGGGCCGCAAACCAATGCCGATTGATCGCCGCCTTGATTGCGCCGCACTAAAACTTCTAAACGCGCAATCAACTCATCGAGGGCAAATGGTTTTACTAAATAATCGTCAGCTCCCGCGCGCAATCCAAGTACGCGATCATCAACCTCGCCAAGAGCAGATAAAATTAAAACAGGGGTTTGGATGCCAGATTCTCGCAATGCTGTGATCAACGATAGACCATCCATTTTAGGCATCATGCGATCAACAATTAAAACATCGAAGCTTTCTTTCTGACAAAGGTCAAATGCAAGAGCGCCATCCCCAGCATGAGATGATGTGACACCATGGAGGGCAAGCCCTTCCTGCACAGACAGAGCTGTCTTTATATCGTCTTCAGCTAGCAGAATATGCAAGGCTTATTCTTTCTCATATCACCCATTTGGACCATTGTTTTTACTTTGACGTATAATGTGTAAAAAAGCAAAAAGGCCCAAAAGCAAGGCTATAAAAGGCGCGAGCCAGAGCGCAACATTATGTCCAGAAAATGTTGGGCGGAACAACACAAATTCGCCATATCGATCCGTTAACATTTTCTTTATATCGGCGTCACTATCACCTTTAACCAATCGCTCACGCACCAATAGTCGTAAATCTTTAGCAAGGTCTGCGTCGCTATCATCAATTGATTGATTTTGGCAAACCAAACACCGAATTTCGAGTGAGAGCGCGCGCGCGCGCGATTCTAATATAGGGTCTGAAAGTGCCTCACCCGGCGCCAAGCTATGGGCCGTTAATGGCAAAAACAAAGCTAAAATCATTAAAATGACGCGTCGTGTCATGTCAAACGTCTCGCACTCAAACCAACCATGCCGCCAAGTGCCATCATTAATCCGCCCAACCAAATGAGGACAACCAAAGGATGCAACCAGATGCGTATGACGCGACGATTATCTTCAAGTGTTTCACCAAGTGCAGCGTAGACATGGCGCATTAAGCTGACATCAATAGCCGCCTCAGTTGTTTGGCTGCGCTCAGCCTGATAGACTCGTTTTTCAGGATAAAGCCTATCGCCTTCGCGCGCCCCCGACAGAAATTTTAAGGACCCACGTTCAGCCAGATAATTGGGGCCTTCGTGTATGCTAACGCCCTCGAAGACAAAACGATAATCCCCAACACTCATCTGCTCGCCTTCATTGGCCGCAACAACGAGCTCTTCGCGCCAAGCCGTGGTGCCAATAATACCAAGAAGCATGACACCAATTCCAGCATGAGCCAAAGTCGCCGCATAGAGCGGACGAGGTAATTTAAAGAGCCGCGATAGACCACCTGTAGAGAAAAGCCGCGCCCGTCCCACCGGCGCCGCCAATGCGCCAAAAATAAGCCAAAAGGACCCTAAAAGTGCAAAGGCAACAGGCACACCCAAACTAGGTCGTATTTGCCAAAAGGCGGCGACGCTTAATGCCGAAAGCACAACCGCACCCAAAAGCGGCTTCAAAAATTTACTGGCTTTTGTTTTTTGCCATGACAAAAAAGGGCCAAATGGCAAAAGCATAAAGAAAGGCACACAAATTGGCATCAGGACGGCCGCATAATAAGGCGCACCCACTGATATTTTACCAAAACCAAGCGCATCAACAAATAAAGGATAGAGTGTTCCAATAAACACTGTCGTGGTCGCTGTTGCGAGAAAAACATTGTTCAACATGAGAAACGACTCGCGGCCCATAAGATTAGCCTGAACTCGCGGCATGTCCTGACGCATAGCACGCGCATAAACAGCCAAAGCGGCTCCGATGGAAACAACAATAATAAATAAAATATAGACCCCGCGTTCTGGGTCATTGGCAAAGGCATGGACAGATGTCAAAACACCTGAACGCACCAGAAATGTACCAATGAGAGAAAGCGCATAGGTTAAAATAGCAAGGAGAAGCGTCCAACGCATAAACTGGCCATTTCTTGCTGTCACCATAACCGAATGCAACAAAGCTGTGCCAGCAAGCCATGGCATGAGTGAGGCATTTTCAACAGGGTCCCAAAACCAAAAGCCGCCCCAACCAAGCTCATAATAAGCCCAGAAAGAACCAAGACCAATGCCCAATGTTAAAAACACCCAAGACACCAAAACCCACCTGCGCACCAAGATTGCCCATTGGTGATTCATTTTTGAATCGAGCATGGCGGCCACCGCAAATGCAAAAGTGATGGAAAACCCAACATAACCCGCATATAGAAGCGGCGGATGCGCAGCAAGTGCAGGATCCTGTAAAATGGGATTAAGCCCATTCCCTTCATAAGGTGCTGGCAATAAACGTTCAAAAGGGTTGGATGTGAATAAAATAAACCCTAAGAAAGTGGACGACATAAAGCCATGAATACCGATAACACGCGCACGAAAAGCCAAAATAACTTTTGACGATAAAGCAGCAAAGGCAGCGCCATAGATCCCGAGCATTAAAACCCACAAAAGCATAGAGCCCTCATGGTTTCCCCACGTTCCCGCTATTTTATAAATGAGCGGCTTGTTCATATGGCTATTGCTGGCCACCAATAAGACAGAAAAGTCCGACCGCCAAAAAGCATAGACCAAAGCCGAAAATGATAAGAGCAAAAGAAAACACTGAATATGGGTGGCTTTTAAAGAAACCCCCATGAGGTAATCATTATTCTGCCGCGCACCAATCAGCCCCAAACCACCCTGTATAATAGAGACAAGTAATGCGGTAATGAGTGCGAAATGTCCGAGCTCAACGATCATATGTATCTCCCTGCCACTTGCCGGACTCTTTTAACGCCTCAGCAACCTCAGGTGGCATATAGGTTTCGTCATGCTTGGCGAGAACTGTATCTGCTATAAATATACGCGACTCATCAAAAGCACCTTCAACAACGACACCTTGTCCCTCACGGAATAGATCAGGCAATATGCCTGTATAACGAACGCTAACGTCGTGATCTAAATCCGTTACGTCAAATTCAACCGTTAGATCGTTTTTCACAACACTGCCGTCTAAAACCAAACCACCAACGCGTAATTTCTTACCTAGTGGCGCTGGCTCTTTCGCTAAATCACTAGGTGATCTAAAAAAAACCAAATTTTCTTCAAGCGTCGTTAAGGTGAGGAAAGAAATCAGCGCAAGTGCAGAGAGCCCTCCAAAAATAAGCGCGGCTCTAACCTTTTGTGCTTTTTTGGCTTTATGAACCATCTTCCTCACCACCTTTACGCATGGAATTTTGCAATTCGCTTATCCTGCTTTCCAGGATCTTCCGAAACGGAATACCAGGAGGTAGATCTGTCAATAATGCGCGCCAAATAGCAATGGCGCTTTGTGTCTCACCTTGCTGAACCTGCAGCAGTCCTTCATAGAACCGCACCCGTAAATTTTGTGGCTCTAATGAGTTTGCTTTGGCCACCATCTTAATAGCATTGGTTAAGTCCGCGTCACTGCCTAGCGCCAAATAATTATCTGCCAAAGATAAATATAAACTGACGTCTTCCTGGCCTAAGTCGAGAAGACGATAGAGCGCTGTAATGGCGCGATCATTTGCACCAGATTGCTGATAGAGCCGAGCGAGAATTCGCCATGCTTCAACATCATCTGGAGCGGCTTTTGCGCGAGCCTCAATTTTAATACGTAACGCATCAAGAGAAAGTTCTTCAACTGGCTTATCCAAACGTTCAGAAAGCGGCTGATCACCCTCATTAGGGCTTCCCAATATAAGGTAGAGTGATAGCGCTATTAAAGGCAGGAGGACCGCAAGTCCAGTTGCCACCAAGCGGTTTTGACGTGTCAAAATCGAACCTTCCGCCATATAGCGCGCAGAACCAAGAGCAAGGATAGCAGCACCAGCCCAAAAAAAGACACTCATCAATTAATTACCTATATAAGTTACAACTTCATCCATTGGGGCACGTGGAGAAATCAGCTGATTAATCGGCGCATTGGGATCGGCGTGGCCGATGGCCAGGCCGCAAAAGAACATCATATTTTCGGGAATATCGAGAAATGTTTTAATGGTCGGTGTCCACATTGCCCAAATTTCTTGCGGACATGTATGAAGGCCATGTTCTCTGGCAAGCAGCATAATGGATTGGATCACCATGCCCATATCTGACCACTGCCCTTCTTGCATTTGTTTATCAATCGCAAAAAACATGGCGCAAGGCGCACCAAAGAAGGTGTAATTTTCCATCATTTGGGCTAGTCGGCCCATTTTATCTTCGCGCGCAATGCCCAAGATTTCATACATCCGTTCCCCAATATCAGAGCGACGCGCTTTATAAGGCTCGCTCAGCTTTGGTGGATAGATATGATACTCCGACCCTTCGCCAGCTGGATTCTCAGAGGCTTTAGCAACTATATCAGCGACAAAATGACGAAGCGGGTCACCCGTCACAACCCACATTTTCCATGGCTGCAAATTACCGCCGGAAGGCGCGCGCGTCGCTGTTTCAACGATCGACTTTATAACATCAGAAGAAACTGGCGTGTCGAGGAAAGCGCGACAAGAAAAGCGCGAATTGAGTGCATCGCTAACCGTTGAACTTGGTGAAATCAATCGTGACATAGCAACCTCCTAATAATGAGATCAACATATCACAGCCATTCGTCAAGACCAGACTTGAATCTACCGAACCTCGCTTCGTTTTGCCGCGCCTCTCGAATCCGTCGCAGGATTAAGATAAAACCCTATTCAGAAGCCCCAAATCCAAGACTATA
>CBFHJI010000075.1:0-5911 GCA_965656255.1 Alphaproteobacteria bacterium | reverse complement strand
GAAACGCTCGACCCGCAGACCAGGGCTTTGGCTCGTCTTTATATTGATGGGCTCGGTATGCCGGATGCTGATCTCGCTCAATTACCCGACTGGGATGATGTTGTTGATGTGGCACAAACTATGGACCTCAATAGCGAAGCATGGGAAGTCGAGGAACAATTGCGCGCCGCCGTTTCTGAGGCCGCTTTGCATCTCGTCACACCCGAGGGTTTACAGGTTGTCTTAACCTATCTTTCCGCTGCCCTTGCGGTGCCATTACGCAATGCAGCCGAAGAGGCGCTAAGCCTCAGTGATGAAAACGCCGATACCTTACTCGAGCTCATGGTGGGCGCGGGCCAACAAGCTGCTTTTGGCGCCTTGCTGGCCTTGGCTGCTGGGCAGGCGGATATGGACGGAGACGAACCCGATATTGAAGAAATCTCAAGACACCCGCTCTTTGTAAAATATCGTTTATTTGCCATCGGGCGCTGGCCTGTCTCTCTCACCGGACGTTCATTTAACTTATTTTAGGAACTAACCATGCGTATTGTCAGTTGGAATATAAATTCGGTGCGATTGCGCGCACCACTCATTGAACAGTTAATCGCGCAAATCAACCCAGATATTATATGCCTGCAAGAAATCAAATGTCCGAATGATAGCTTCCCTGAAAAACAATTACGCAAAGCCGGATTTGAACATTGTGCGGTTAATGGCATTAAAGGCTATCACGGGGTCGCCACACTAAGCCGCGAACCTTTCGTTGAGACCAATATTATTGATTACTGCAATAAAGGCGATGGCCGTCACATTGCAACCACCCATATGCTGGGCAAGACATCATTTACCATTCATAATTTTTATGTCCCAGCTGGTGGTGACGAGGCAGATCCGGAGATCAATGAGAAGTTCGCGCATAAGCTGAATTTTCTTGCTGAAATGAAACAGCAATTTACCGCCGCCCAGCAAGCAGACAAAATGGTGCTTGTGGGTGACCTTAATATTGCGCCCTTTGAGCATGATGTTTGGTCGAGCAAGCAGCTTCGCAAAGTTGTGAGCCACACAGATATCGAACGCCAGATTATGGGTGAATTGCGCGATACTCTAAACTGGGAAGATGTAGCGCGCCGTTTTGTGCCAGAAACAGAGAAGCTTTATAGTTGGTGGAGCTATCGTGCAAAAGATTGGGATGCCGCCGACAAGGGACGCCGGCTTGACCATATTTGGGTAACGCCTAATTTATCTCAGCATGTGACACATTATGATGTCTTGCGTGAAGCGCGCGGCTGGGAACGCCCCTCTGACCACGCCCCACTCTTTATTGATATGGCTTAAACGCTACTTCTCTTTTTTCTTCAGCGTAACAAAATTTGCCGTAGTCGAGCCTGTTGCCAAGAGTGTGCCCTCGCTGTCACGCAGTTCTCCATCGACAAACCCGACAGAGCGGCCCCGACGCAAAACACGCCCAAGCGCATAAACCGGTCCAGGGCGCACGGGTGACATCATAGACACCTTAATTTCTAGCGTTGGGCTAATTTGCCCCCAGTCTAAATTCAGACCAATGGCAAATGCCATCGCGTCATCAAGCATAGCCGCAACCATACCGCCTTGAACGCCGCCCCACTTATTACACAGCCGATCGGTTGCATGAAACATCATCTCGGCCATGCCCGCTTCTTTGCTAACGCCGAGTAATTCCAGGCCAAGATAATCAGATGCCGCAGATGGCTTACGATGTGCCGCTTGCACATTTGGTGGCCATGATTCTGGATCACGCGTAAAATCTGCTTGGGCTTCCATAAGCGCCTTAAAAGGTGACTGCTCTGACATATTGGACATATTGCTCTCCTTATATTGCGCAACCTTAATGGCGTGCATGATCTGACGCAAGGCTTCACCAACGCAAAAGCACCTTCTTACGCGAGTGGCAGGTCAACGACATGACAGATTAAGAAACTCATGTTAACACTTGTCTCCATGAGTAATCAGATTATTGATCCGTCGATCTGGCGCGCAGAAAATCCTTTCATCATCATGATCGATGTTATGCTCGAAGATATTGACGATTTTAAACATGTAAATAATGTTGTTTACATTGGCTGGATGTCGCGTGTCGCATGGGCTCATTCCAAAGCGCTGGGGTTTGACTTCGCACGCTATCAAGAGCTTGACTGCGGTTTCGTGGTACGCCGACACGAAATCGATTATCGCCAAGCATGCCTACCAGGGGAAACAGTCGCAATCGCAACTTGGGTAACACAAAATGATGGCCGCATGTATCTTCGGAGGCGCTTTCAGATGGTTGGCACCAAAAGCCTTAAAACACTTGCCTATGGCATGTCTGATTTTGTATCGATGAAAATAAGCACAGGCAAAGCATGTCGTATGCCCGAGGCCTTTAAGGCCGGTTATCCTGCGGCTCACGCCGTTGAGGATTCATTCTCGGTTGCCAAGCGATAGCCGCCAGTATCAGTGATAATTAAGGGGTGCTGATCCCCCGCCTTTATTTTTTGACGCAAGCGATAAATATGTGTTTCGATTGTATGGGTCGTCACGCCATCATTATAGCCCCATACTTCGTTTAGAAGCGCTTCCCGGCTGACGCAGGTTTCACGCATACGATATAAATAAAGCAAAATCTCGGTTTCTTTTTCAGTCAAGCGTAACTTATCGCCATTCGGGGTTTCGAGTAGTTTCAAATTTGGACGCATAATATAATGCCCAAGAGAAATAGCACCCCGCGCTGTCTGGTTGAGATGGCGAAGCTGAACTCGTATCCGAGCAAGTAAAACGCCAAATTTAAATGGCTTAACCATGTAATCATTAGCGCCAGCATCTAGTCCCAATATCACATCCGCTTCAGAGCTTAATTCCGATAGAATAATGATAGGAATATCCATACCTCCTGCGCGAAGGGAACGGCAAAAATCACGGCCATCATGATCTGGTAACTCAATATCCAGAATGATCAGATCATAACGACCTGTTTCGATCGCCGCGCGTGCATTTTTGGCTGTATTGACAACCTCAACACTTAACTCGTCGTGCAACTCAAATTGCTCGCACAAAGCTGTTGCAAACGCAGAGTCGTCATCGACTAATAATAAATGATGCTTAACCGACACGCCGTTCGATACTCCTCATGAGGTAATCTCAATTTATCTTAATTTCATCCTATATGGCAGAAAAAATACCCTTTAACTTTATAAGACTGAAACCAACACGACCAAACTCGCGATGATTATACAACTATAGTATATGAAAAAAGTTTATTTTCTAGAGACACAAACTTTGGGCGCGCACTTTTTTAAATATGCACTGCATTAGGGTTGCTGACACAATTCACTAAGCTTTAGTGTATATGAAAAGATATGCTCATATATTAAGTTTCTCGCGGGAGCCAATAAATGAAACTGCTTGTCACCTCAAAGCCCGGCGCAACCAAAGCGCAGATTACCTATCAAACGGCAGCAAAAGACATTATTCGCATAGATTGCGCCCTTGGCAAAAATGGCCTCTGTGACGAAAATCACAAAAAAACGGAAGGGGACGGCCGAACCCCAATAGGTGTCTATGCTTTACGGCGGCTCTGGTACCGACCCGACCGAATAGATCTTCCCAAATGCGCATTAGTGCATCGGCCCATTGATCAGACAATTGGCTGGTCTGATGACCCGCAAGATCCTGCCTATAATAAAATGGTTGCTCTACCCCATCCTTATCACCACGAAACATTATGGCGCGATGACCCGCTCTATGATGTGATTATTGAGATTGGGTATAATGACATAGATCCCATACCCGGGCTTGGGAGTGCCATTTTCTTCCATATTGAAAAGAATAATTATCAACCAACGTTAGGCTGCGTTGCCATTGCCCGCCAAGATATGCTGACGCTCATTCCCCACTTAACCCCATCAAGCGAGATTGAGATTCGCTTAACGACCTGATGATAAGGTCTATGGACGCCGATAAGCTTTATCGCGCGCCAAATAACGCGCGCCCCAAACGCACATAACTTGCCCCCTGAGCAATGGCTGCCTCAAAATCCTCGCTCATACCCATGCTAAGTTCAGACAAGCCGGCTTGTTCAGCAAGCTTTGCAAGCAATGCAAAATGCGGAGCGGGGTGCTCCTCAACGGGCGGGATGCACATGAGGCCAATAATCGGAAGCTGATAGGTTTCACGGCACTGATTAATAAAATCGAGGGCTTGCTCGGGCAATATGCCCGCCTTTTGTGGCTCGGCTCCCGTGTTCACTTGGATAAACAAACGAGGCAATTTATGGCCCTTTTCCGCCAAACTTGCCAATTTTACAGCTAATTTTTCGCGATCTAATGTTTCAATGACATCAAATAGGCCAATAGCCTCTTCGGCTTTATTAGTTTGCAGCGGACCAATGAGATGCAACTCAATATCAGCATAGCTCTCTCGCAGTTGTGGCCACTTTTGTGCAGCCTCTTGCACTCTGTTTTCCCCAAAAATGCGGTGCCCCGCGGCTAAAAATGGAACAATATGGCTGGCGTCAAACGTTTTCGAGACGGCCACTAAATTGACATGCTCGGGTTTGCGTGACCATGACTGCGCCGCAGCGGCGATACGCGCATTAATTTCAGCATATGTTTTAAGGGCGTCAGACATCTCTGTTTTGCTTCCTATTGCTTGTCTCGTCGAATGACATCAAGCTAAAAGAGGGCAAGACAGAGAGCAAGGGTAATTCAGCAAGATGCGCATATTCATTACAGATCAACAGCGGCAACCAGAATGGCGTATCATTATTGCGCAGCTCTCACCCGCAGATAAAGTGATCATTCGAGATTATGCGCATCCCAAACGCTCTGAATTGGCGATGGATATCGCAAAAGCCTGTAAAAAACGTCGTATTGCCTGCGCCATAGCCGGTGACTGGCGGCTGGCATGGCAATTAAACATTGGGCTACATTGGCCATCGTCCCTAGCGCGTGGAAAATCTGTGCCTGTGCGACCGGGACAATTGCAAACAATGGCGGTTCATAATGAACAAGAGCTCGCCCGCGCGATCATTCATAAGGTCGATTATGCACTCATCTCTCCCGTCTTTGAGACCAAAACGCATGCTGACATTAAGCCAATTGGACCACGCAGATTTATGAAGCTCGCCATGCTCGCGCGTGCCGGCGGCGTTAGCCCTGTAGCCCTTGGCGGCATTTCCATAAAAAACATTCACCGCTTACGTCCCATATTGGGCCGACGCCCTAATATTGCCGCGATTGACGGCATAGATACGCTGTCGAGCCTTTACTTTTAACGGGGAGCGGCATAGTTTGAAGCCAGTTAAAATCGGGTCAACAGCCTATTTTTGAACAAAAAGGAATGTCTAATGCGCCTATCGAATAGCAAGCAAATGTTACAATCTCTAACACGCGGTGCAATTGTCAGCGGCCTGCTCCTGTCTCTTGTGGCATGCGGTAAGGATTTAACGATAGAGCCCGATTATCCTGAGAACCAGAAAACAGGTGTCGAAAATATGGGCTCCCTTTTTGATAGCCCTAACTTCACTCTTTTTGGCAGTTCAGACAACACAACCGGCACAGCCACAATGGCTGTAAACAGCTTTTTGTGGCGTGCTTCACTCGAAACATTTAGCTTTATGCCGCTCACAACGGCGGATCAGCTCTCAGGCATTATTATAACCGACTGGTATAGTGAGCCGAGCGTCCCCGATGAGCGTATGAAGGTCACCATTTTAATTCTAGACAAAAGCTTGCGGGCTGACGCCTTGCGCATTACCGCTTTTCGCGAGAAACGCACAAGCTTAGGATGGGAAACAACCCCTGTGGCCGATCAAACAAACCGTAGGTTGGAAGATGTCGTTTTGGTGCGCGCACGTGAATTACGCATTGCCAATCTCACGACGCAAAAAGAATAAGCCTATGCCCCAAGATCGCGAGCC
>CBFHJI010000074.1:0-6192 GCA_965656255.1 Alphaproteobacteria bacterium | reverse complement strand
AATCGCACCGCGCCCCTCTTGCGTCCAATCTTTTAAGATGTTTTCTACCATCAGCTTGGTCTGGCCATAAGGGTTAACCGGCGCTACAGGATGTGCTTCATCAAGCGGCAAATATTGAGGCGTCCCATAGACCGTGGCGGAAGACGAAAACACAATTTTCTTACAGCCATATGCGTCCATAGCTTTTAAAAGCGCCACAGAGCCGCCAACATTATTATCATAATAATTAAGCGGCTTTTCAACACTCTCGCCAACCGCTTTGAGGCCCGCAAAATGAATAACAGCCTCGGGTTTAAACGCGGCAAAGGCCGCATCCAGCGCCTCGGCATCGCGGATATCACCTTTGGCGAAGCCAAAATCCTTATTAGCCAATTGTTTTACCCTGGCCAAAGCCTCTTCATGGCCATTACTGAGATTATCTATGACAAACACCTCATAGCCCTCGATCAGAAGCTCAACCAATGTATGGCTACCAATATAACCTGCACCACCCGTGACCAAGACACGCATCAGGCGGCACCCCGAAACTCTATCGCGGGTTTCATATAAAATTTTTGATGGACATTTATCAAAATTTCGTCGGCAATAAATTGGAACTTTGCGCAAATGGCCTTTTGCCAAAGCAACTTAAACCTATGCACGAATTAATAAAATATGAGATGAAGTCTTACCCATCTTGGCGAGAAGAACGCAATGGCACATAAACTAAGCCAGCCTCTTCCTCCAACTCTGAAATTTCTTCACGCAAACGTTCAAACTCTTCCCGCTTACGCTCAATAAATCGATGCGTCAGAAGCGATTTCTCACGAATACCTTTGGGGGTTAGCAAATAAGCATATTGGGTTTTACGATTGTTCTTACGAAAATTGTCGAGTTTGACAAACCCTTTATCCACTAAGGCGGTTAGAACATAATAGGCCGAACCATTCGACACACCCACAGCATCCGCAATCTGGCGGGTAGACATATCAGGGTGCTCACTAATCAGACGCATAACGCGCAAGCGCACATCTTCTTGTTGTTCCTCGCGTCGACTAGCCAAAAAGACAGACCGCCACGGCTACCGCACCGGACTTTGCACTGACACAAGATCCAAGAATAGAAAGTTTAAACTTTGAAAACGGTATATTCATAACTGTTCAATTTTGATTGATAGCTGATATCGGATGACATGACAATACTAAGAATATCAACCTGATATTACATGACGGCTAATTATGGCTTACCGCAGAAGATTTATAAAATAGTGAAATAAAACAAAAACAATATATTAGATAATAATCACATAATAAAATCATATGTTTCTTTCTCACTGATCCGCGCACTAAAACCCATCACCATATACCGCTCAATATTGAGCAATAAGTGACATCTTGCAAAATGAAGGCTAACAATAAGGCTTACTGGGTTTATATTCATGAGCTGTTTCAGACATGCACTCAGCGATACGCTTTTCAATTGAAGCTAAAAGCTTCGCAAACATCCGCGCATAAAGAAGAAGAGCTTTCAAGCCCCTTCCTTTGGCAACCCTTGTTCTGGCCTTTATTGTAAAAGCGAAACAGCAGCTCACCTCTCTATCAACAAAAATCAGAAAAGACGCGTAACAAAATATAAATGCGGACTTATAGGTTAAACCAAGGATAAACTATCCAAAGCAATGGCTTGCGCCCCTGAACGTTCAGCCATAACGGCAAACATCTCATCGCCGCGCTCGGTCCGCTCAACGAGCATCGAGGCGATAACAGCCATAAGAAACCCACCAAACGCATTATAGCGATAATCGCGATAGGCGTTTTCATAGTCACCAACGCCATGGGCGGCAAGACGCGTGAGATAATATGCAATAAGCGCTTCTTCATTTGCCGCGCGCATGGCAGGGTCATGGAAACTCGTTCCCAAAAGATAGGCGACATCCGCCATTGGGGTGCCCGCCGTAATTGTTTGCCAATCAACGATAATTGCACGCCCGTCCGGGTCAGAAAACAAGACATTATCGAGACGGCAGTCGCCATGCGCAATGACAATAGGCCAAACTTGGTCGACCCCATATCGATCATAGCGCTCAATAAACGCGTCTCCCATTTCTAAAATATCTTGCGAAATGCGATCAGAATAACGGTTGCGCCACTCAGGATATAATTGTGGCACCAAACTGCCCACCAACTCGCGATTAGCTTTATTATAATTGAGCCAATCAATATTCAATAGGCTTGCATCATCCCAACGAAACGCATGGAGATGCGCCAACTCATCAAGGACAAGCCTAACCGAATCTACATCGCAACCGGCGAGCTGATTGCCCTGCTGAGCCGGCGCAACATCTTCCATAATAAGGACAAAATTGCTTGTATCCGCGCCCATATCACCATGAAGACATTTTGGTGTACGAATATTCGCCTGATGGGCAAATTCTTGATACCAGCGCACTTCAACTTCGTAATTATGAAGCTTACGGGCAGTATCGCGGCTTTTCTCATCTTGGGCTGGACATTTGGCCACCACACTCCCGGGTAATCCGGCATTGGGCGTGTTCCAATCTAAAACAAGGCGGTAACTGTCGCCCACCTGTCCGGTTCCAATCGGTTTAAAGTCAAACCCATTCAGTCCACCAACCGGCCCACCCAGTTTGTCACAGAGCCAATCAACATGCATGTCCTTTGGATGTTCAGGTATCATTTCACAATACCGTCTAAAAATTCTTGAAACCCACTCGGCTCATGCGGACCAATAAACAATTGCTCAATGGCGCCATGTCCATTGAGTGAACGCTCACCCATTTTCAAACTTGCCGTGCTCATTGCTTGCACATGCAAAAAGTGAATTTGCCCACTTGCAAGGGCTTCCTCGGCGACATCGGGTGTAAACTGATCGCACGCAACATGAAGCGCACCATGATGACGGCCATGCCCCCACTCAGGATGAGTATATCCCAAACCTTGCATATAGAAGCGTTTGCCAGCCTCCATATGAAGATGAGCCGACGGGCCATCGCCTTCAAGTGTCACATTAAGCCGATCCACCCGACGAGTACCTGGAATATATTCAGGGCAAATCATGACCTGATCGTAATGATATTGAATATCTGTTTCATGATCGACCAGAACAGCCCGACGATTCCACGCCTTTCCCAAAGGATCGTCATTGGTGTGACAAAACAAACTATATCCATCGAAATTAAATGGAGTCCAAAGCCAATAGAATTGTGGCGCCATCGCCGGTACGATGGGCTGAGGGTCTGCCATACCCACAGAGCGCACCCCCCAACTTCGATCGCGCGTGCCAAAGCACTCAGCAACATCAATCACATCTCCATCGCAATCAATGCGGCCGGACCAACTGATATTCTGAGTTGCCCGCGTATAGTCCATAAAAGCACGCGTGCCTTGGCGTCGCGTAAACCGCGGCTCCTCAATCGCCGTATGTCGCGCATAAGCAATGAGGTCAGCATGGATATGATGTTCGCGATCATCGACACGAATATGGGTTTCTTGAAGGGGCTTAACAATCTCAATCGTTATGGGACCAACAGTGAGGTTTAAACGGTCACCATTCATTTCTTTACTGGCGCGCAAGTTCGTTTGAACACCCTTGTAACTTAAGCAAAAACTTGCATCCATAATATTTAATTGCGGATAAAGCCCAAGCGCTATGGCGAAAAACACCTCACTTTTAGGGTCATAGCCATTAAAGAAAAACCGATCATAAAAATTGCGATCCGTTCCTGAAAAGGCAATGGGGTCTGCACTTTGATGTAACGGAAAATCATCAGCCGGTGTCAGCATCGTCTATCCTATTCTTTTAAAAACCGTTCCAGATCACGATATAACGCATCTGTCTCAGGCGTATCTGGTACAAAAATATAATCGGCATGCGACTGCCCTTCAAACACATTTAAATCGGCGCGAATACCAGCATCGCGCAATTTGCGATGAAGCCGAACTGTATCACTGAGCAATAAGTCCCGCGTGCCGCTCACTAGAAAACTAGGGGGCATGCCCTTCATATCCCCATAAATGGGAGACACGATTGGATCTTTTAAACCTAAATTTTTTGCATATAACGCGGCAGCTCCACCTAAAAAACCATGATAGGTCACCAATACGCGATCTATTTTTTCCATCACTGACAGCGTATCGCCAGTGAAGCTCATATCACAAAAGGGTGTGCCCGCAAAAACCGCAGCCGGCATTGGCAGACCCTTTTCCTTGGCCATGAGCAAAACGCTATAAGCCAGTCCGGCACCAGCAGACGTGCCACCCATAATGATTTTATTCGCCGGCCATGACTGCAATAAAGCTTCATAAACGGCTAAACCATCTTGGCTCGCTGCGGGCGCCGGGTGCGCCGGCGGCATACGATAGTCGACACTAATTGTTTCCATTGGCAAATATCGGTTAAACAAAAGAGGCTCGCCCAAACAAGATACACCGCCCCCCAAAACAAAAGCGCCGCCATGAAAGTGTAAAAATAAATAATCCGCAAAATCAGGGTGTTTATGATTAGGCGACAGACGAAACGTACTTACACCAGCAATTTCTGCCTCATCATAGGTGCCGTCAAATACAGCAAGTTGTTTCAACGCATCGGCTGTGCGTGGTGCATCAATGGCAGCAATCACATCAATCCATTCTTGTTCATTGGAGGGCACAAAATTGCGCATTTCCTCCATTGCAAGGTTATTCTCATCAAATGAAGCGCGAAACGCATCACTAATATCGAGTTTCTCTATATAATCTTTTGACGATAGCGTACTCATAAAATCCCTCACACAACAAGCTCAATAGATTCTACTATTGAGCAAAAGACATCAAACAGCAATAGGCCCAAACCCGCATCCGGTGGAACACGTAATAAGAAAATATTCTGGAGCTTTACAACCAGGCGAGAAGAAGGGTAATTTACATTACTAATTATTTAAAGAGAGAAACATGAAATCGAATGATTTAGCCGTTTTTGGAAAGTTGATGGGCTTGCTTGTCGATATGGAGCGTGATTTAGGACTAAGCGCCTTATCAGACCCTGAGCGTCGTGTTTTGGGCGCCATTACAGCCGTTACCACAGATGCCCAAGATACGATCAATTCGAAAGACATTAAGACTGCTCCCATTTGCAAAGACTTGGCAGATGCCACTTATTATCGGGCCCTAAAGGGATTGACGGATAGTGGGTTCATCAGTGTCATTGAGGGGCGCAAAACTGGAATTTATAAACTTAATGTTGATGCTTAGACTATCTTTTGAAGGACATCATACAAACCCAATAGGTAGCCGAGCCCACTCATGAACAAAGCAATCACGAAGCAAGGCGCAGCCATGCTGACACTTACTTTCTGGGTGACCCTTCTCTATAGCGTGAGCTTTGAACTCTCTAAAAATATTCATTTTTATATTCAAAACTATTTGTTTCCTCATTTTCCCGATTTCGTCAGTCTAATTTTTTTGCCCCACGGCGTGCGCGTCGTATTTACATGGCTCTACGGATGGCGCTCTATTTTGCCTCTGTTTATTGCGCAAAGCGTCTACGGTCTTATGCTATTTGATCATAGCAATGTCTTAGATCATCATTTATTAGTCGCCGCCTTAGTAAGCTCATTAAGTGTTTACCTTGCCTGCGAGCTACTTCGAAAGTCAGGGGATCAAGTTTACGCCTATGAGACAAACCAATTTAGTTGGAAAAAACTTCTTTTAATCGGACTCATGGGATCTGTTTTAAATGCAATTGGCAATACGATTGCCTTTCAAAGTTACATCCCATCAGAAAATCATATTCTTACGATTATAGGTTATATTATTGGCGATACTGTAGGTACATTTGTGGCACTGCTTATTCTTATGTATAGCTTCAGGCTCATACGTGGCTATAGTACACTTCAACAAAAATAATTCTGGTTTTACAAACCGCTTATTTAGCGGCAGTCTAGTGTCATCGCGGTTTTAATAAGGGCTGATTACCCGTCAAAACTCTTGAGCAGGAGAATGTTGCATCATGACCGATCAAAAACAGTCCATCACTATGCCCATGCAGGCGATTATCCAAGATCTAACCGTCAGCATCGGTGATCGCGTCGAGAAGGGACAAGAAATCGCTATTCTAGAAGCCATGAAAATGCACCATCCAATTGTCGCTCCTGTCTCTGGCATCATCGCGGCCATTAATGGTCAGGTCGGTGATGTCTATGATAAAGGATATGTG
>CBFHJI010000073.1:2729-6401 GCA_965656255.1 Alphaproteobacteria bacterium | reverse complement strand
GGGCCAGGTTTAATTGGGGGGGTTATGATTGGGCTCACAACCGGTAAAGCGCTTGCCAGTGCCTGGGAAAAACCTTTTTTGCCGATTAACCACCTAGAAGCCCACGCCTTAACAGCGCGCATGAGCGAAGATGTCACCTTCCCCTATCTTTTATTATTGGTCTCGGGTGGCCATTGCCAACTCATTTCCGTTCTTGGTCTAGGCCAATATGAACTATTGGGCCAAACCCTTGATGATGCCGTCGGTGAGGCTTTTGATAAAACAGCTAAATTTCTTGGTTTGCCCTATCCTGGTGGCCCCCAAGTTGAGGCGGCCGCCCGGCTTGGTGATCCATCTCGCTTTAACCTACCGCGGCCTATGTTTGGCCAAAATAACCTCGATTTTTCTTTTTCAGGTCTTAAAACAGCCCTGCAACAAGCGGCTGAAAAAGCCGCCCCATTGACCCAAAACGACATTAGCGACCTTTGCGCAGGCGTTCAGGACTCCATTATTGCCTGTTTGGCAGACAGGACAGGGCGCGCCATGCAGGCTTTCCGGTCACGACATGGATCGCACAAACAATTTGTTGTTGCCGGAGGCGTCGCAGCCAATATGGCAATACGGGCGCAATTATCCGAACTGGCTATGCAGCATGATATGGAACTGAAAGTAGCACCAATGGCGCTTTGCACCGATAACGCCGCAATGGTAGCTTGGGTTGGCTGTGAATATATGCGGGCGGGGAAAATGCCCGAACAAAACGAAGCCCTCAAGCATGAGGCGCGGGCGCGTTGGCCGCTAGATCGCTTATAAAATCCATATACTGGGGTGCTTATCCCTCTTTACCGACATATCAACCTTTATGGCTTTAGCTGGTTTAGTAATGGCCAAATAATAAATACTCACATAATGCCCCAAAAACTAAAAACGCCGATGGGGGAGGGTCCATCGGCGCTTAAAGTGGCCTTGTCGGCCTTATTGGTGCAATGGGAGGGGAGATGCACCAAAAATCTTACCCCTTGGGGTTATACGGTGACGTAGCCTTGAAGAACCTGTGTCACTAAAGCAACCCCGTAAACAACCAGTAATGCTCTTGCGCAATTTGTTCCTGAAACCAAATTGGCGGCTGATTTGACTGTTTTAAACATTTTGTTGCCTCTTAAATACAATATAAAAATAAACGTCATAAATTTACTTACTTGGTAATCACTCATTTGCTAATCACCGTGAGCCTTTTGCTTTGCTCACATATTATATAGCGCATCTCTATTCAGAAATCAATGAATAAATTACAAAATATTCATTATTTTTTATTTATTTTCTATTAAAACGAAGTTTGAGCTCTTTTATTGAATTTTTTCAATATGTTAGGTAATTTTATTAAGTTAAAAATAAAATAGGGGCCGCGATTTAAACATCAAAAGCAGATTGTTTAGGCCTGTTCTTGAAGTTCTATATGCTCTGGGATGCATGTTGGGACAAAATGAGCAAGTTCCCGATTGGTTAAAATGCCCCGGACAACCATAGTTAAAACCTCTGAGAGCTCGCGCTCTAAATCTTCGAGCGGTTGATCAGTAATGAGCTGACCCAGACGATATTTTAGGGTTGCGGCCTGAATGGCTGCCGCCGTACGGGCAACACTTTCAATCTGAAACTCACCAGTTTTAATGCCATCTTGCAAAACACGAGCAATTAATCGGCGCTCCCGCCTGGTTCTATCAAGCTGAAAATAAGGCCGCTCCTTAATTACAACCTGCGCCAGCTCCAATACTTTTGGACGGTTTTCAAGCAAATGGTAGGTAATGCGCAATTCTGTAAAAATGATTTCTTCGAGCTGCTGGCGCGCTGTTCTATAGGGGCAATTAACCAGGGCTTCCAGCCGCCGCATGGCCTCAAGCGTCTCGCGCCGCGCAATTTCCGTAGCAATATCGATTTTACCGGCGAAAAACCGATAAATATTACCCGCGGACATGGAGCAGTCATCGGCCAATTCGGCAATGGTTGTTTTTGGATAACCATAATGCCCAAACCGGGCACGGGCTGCCTCTAGAATCTTCTCTTTAATAGGATCAGTTTCTTTCATCTCACTCTACTACCAAATAAACAGTGAATATTCAATAAAATATTCAGCGGGCGATCGGTATCAGTCATAAGAGCCGATGGGTATCAGCCATAAGAAAAGCGTGAAAAAGAAAGCGAAACATAAAAGACGCATATTTGCCGCTTTGCGCAAAGGCACAGACAGATTATGATGCCCTAATGAATATTCCGAAGAAATTACCTATAGTTAAAACATTTGGTGTTGCCGGCGCAGGCGCATGGGGAACAGCATTGGCCGTCGTTGCCGCAGGCGGACCCAAGGGCACAAACCCTGTTACGCTCTGGTCTTTTGAACCAGAAACCGCAGCAGACATCAATGCCACGCTCGAAAATAAGGCCTTCTTGCCAGGGGTCTCCTTGCCCCAGTGCATTAAAGCAACCGACAATTTGGATGACTTATCCGCATGCGATGCAGTACTTATGGTGGTTCCCGCCCAATTTGCACGACCTGTTTTAAAAAACTTGTCAGAACGCCTTCGTCCAACGACACCCATTATTCTATGCTCTAAAGGCATTGAACAAAGCTCCCTCAAGCTTATGAGTGACGTAGCCGCAGAGTTTTTTGCGCCAGAACGTATCGCTGTTTTATCTGGCCCTAGCTTTGCCGCCGATGTGGCGCGCGGCCTCCCCACAGCTGTAACGCTTGCTTGTGAAGATGAAGCATTGGGGCAAGCACTCAGCGCGGGATTAGGGCAAAAAACATTTCGACCCTATTTAAGCTCTGATATTATCGGCACAGAAATAGGTGGTGCGATTAAAAATGTCATTGCCATTGCCTGCGGCATTGTCGAAGGGAAAAAACTTGGCGAGAGCGCCCGCGCCGCAGTTACCGCGCGCGGCTTTGCAGAAATGACCAATTTAGGGGCCGCCCTAGGCGGGCGCTTGGAAACAATGACCGGCCTCTCTGGGCTTGGCGACCTTATCTTAACCGCTGGCAGCAAAACCTCGCGTAATTTTTCACTCGGCGTGGCGCTTGGCGAAGGCAAAACAATCAAAGAGGTTTTGGGCGCGCGCCGATCTGTTAGCGAGGGTGCGATGAGCGCAAGAGCGGTCCAGTTATTGGCCGAAAGGCACAATATTGAAATGCCAATATGTGCGGCGGTCGATCAAATCATCAATAATAACTTGAATGTGGACACTGCCATTCAACTCCTATTGCAGCGACCCTTCTCCCACGAACACGAATAGAATTAATGACTTTAAAAATAAAGAATTGAAATTAACGCCCTTTTGACCAGAAATAATTTGAGGCAAATTTCCCCCTCATCATTTATTTCGTCTTAAGAGGGTTACATGTATTTTTGCGTCATTTGTTTTAGAAAGCCTAATCACGCATGTGTAAGCGCAGAGTGCAAAAGAAATTCCACTCAACATCTCAAAACATTTGGTGAGCACATCACCTTTTCTGGGCTATTCATGTCTGAAGACAGGGCCAGCGAGATTGGAGATCTATTCATCCTCAAAGCCGAAACGCGCCGCGAGGTTGAGGCAATTGTTGAAAGCCATCCCCATTTTCAAACAGGCATTGTGGATCACTATGAAATTCACCCCTGGGCTCAGCACCACCATATATAAGTTTATTGCCCCTCTCAT
>CBFHJI010000073.1:0-2629 GCA_965656255.1 Alphaproteobacteria bacterium | reverse complement strand
AAACAGGCATTGTGGATCACTATGAAATTCACCCCTGGGCTCAGCACCACCATATATAAGTTTATTGCCCCTCTCATGAAGATCAGGCTAGTTTAACAACCTAAGGGTTAAGGTTTACTATTAACTGTTGAGTGAGAGGACATTATCAAATGGCATTTTGGCTGTTCAAATCAGAACCAAATACATGGTCTTGGGCGGACCAATGCGCACGCGGTGAAAAGGGCGAGCACTGGAATGGGGTTCGCAATTATCTTGCCAATAAAAACATGAAGACCATGCGTATCGGCGACAGGGGGTTTTTTTATCACTCCGTCAATGAAAAATGCATCATCGGAACGGTGATCGTCATCAAAGAACATTACCCCGATCACACAGATGAAAAAGGGCGGTTTGGGATGGTGGACATCATGGCTCTTGAAACCGCCAAAAGGCCTGTCACACTCGAAGAGGTGAAAGCTGAAACGCGCTTAAACGACATGGTGCTCGTAAATAACTCGCGTTTATCTGTTCAGCCTGTTTCGGATATGGAATGGCAGATTGTTTGTGAAATGGCGGGCCTCAACCCGAAGCGAAAGAAGCCAGCGGCGACCTTCTAACTGGTCGCGATATTGCGCAGGCGCGTTAAGCCATGTTAATGTTAAATATAGAAAATTCGGTTGAGGGGTAAGAAAATGTCTGAAGAAAAAATTTTTTCAGTTGCACAAGAAGTTGCCGAGCGTGCGCTGATAGACAAACAGGCATATTTGAAAATGTATGCGGAAAGCACTGCCGACCCAGATCATTTTTGGGGAGAGCATGGCAAACGCATTGACTGGATTAAACCTTATAGCAAAGTCAAAAATACACATTTTGGACGCGATGATGTCAGCATCAAATGGTACGAAGACGGAACCCTTAACGCCTGCGTCAATTGCGTAGACCGGCACCTTGAAACACGCGGCGAGCAAACGGCCATTATTTGGGAAGGCGATGAACCCGATATTGATGAACGCATCACTTATTCTCAATTGCACGAACATGTATGCCGCTTTGCCAATATCCTAAAACAGCGCGGCGTTAAAAAGGGCGACCGCGTCACCATATATATGCCTATGATTTTAGAGGCCACCTACGCCATGCTTGCATGCGCTCGGATCGGCGCTGTTCATTCGGTTGTTTTTGGTGGGTTCTCTCCGGATGCATTGGCTGGTCGAATTCAAGATTGCGAAAGCACATGCATTATTACCGCCGATGAAGGCGTGCGCGGGGGACGAACCATTCCGCTGAAGGAAAATACAGATAAAGCACTCGAAAACTGTCCTGATGTTAAAACAGTGATCGTCATACGCCGCACAGGCGGCAATGTAGCGATGCGCGAAGGACGCGATGTTTGGCACCACGAGTTAGCTCAGAAGGTTAGCGCGGACTGCCCGGCCGAGGAAATGAGTGCTGAAGATCCACTCTTTATTCTCTATACATCCGGCTCAACCGGAAAGCCCAAAGGAGTTTTGCACACGACCGGCGGTTATATGGTTTATGCCTCTATGACGCATCAATATGTCTTCGATTATCATGATGGTGATATTTACTGGTGTACCGCTGACGTTGGTTGGGTGACAGGACACTCCTATATTGTCTATGGGCCACTCGCCAATGGGGCGACGACACTTATGTTTGAAGGCGTTCCCAATTACCCGGATAATTCAAGATTTTGGCAGGTTTGCGATAAACACCAAGTGAATATTTTCTATACCGCACCTACCGCGTTGCGCGCACTTATGCGCGAGGGTGACGCCCCCGTGACAAGCACAAGCCGAAAGTCGCTTCGTTTGCTCGGGTCTGTGGGTGAGCCCATTAACCCTGAGGCTTGGCTCTGGTACCACCGCGTAGTCGGGGAAGGGCGCTGCCCAATTGTTGACACTTGGTGGCAAACCGAAACAGGTGGTATTTTAATTTCGCCTTTGCCGGGCGCAACAGACCTCAAGCCCGGATCCGCAACACGGCCATTCTTTGGCGTTAAGCCGCTATTGGTTGACGCTGAAGGCAATGAGCTTGTCGGCGCGGCATCTGGCAACTTGTGCATTACAGATAGTTGGCCCGGACAAATGCGCACTGTTTATGGCGACCACAAACGGTTTATTGAAACCTATTTCTCGCAATATCCTGGATATTATTTCACCGGGGATGGCTGCAGGCGGGATGAAGATGGCTATTACTGGATTACTGGACGTGTTGACGATGTCTTGAATATTTCCGGCCACCGCCTTGGAACGGCTGAAGTTGAAAGCGCACTCGTCGCTCATGTTAAAGTCGCTGAAGCGGCGGTTGTGGGTTATCCTCATGACATTAAAGGCCAAGGCATTTATTGCTATGTGACGCTCAATGTCGGCGAAGAAGGGAGTGATGACTTGCGCAAAGAACTTGTGGCTTGGGTGCGCAAAGAAATTGGGCCCATTGCGTCTCCAGATCTCATTCAATTTGCACCAGGATTGCCCAAGACCCGATCTGGCAAAATCATGCGCCGCATATTGCGTAAAATTGCTGAAGATGATTTTTCAAATCTTGGCGACACCTCGACACTGGCCGACCCCGGGGTTGTCGACGATTTGATTAATAATCGCCAGAACCGCGCCGAATAAGGAACGTTTTA
>CBFHJI010000072.1:0-6487 GCA_965656255.1 Alphaproteobacteria bacterium | reverse complement strand
AGCCTTAGGCAAAACTATAAAACTTGGCTCAAAAATAATTTTGTACGATCATTTGTAGGGTTAGCAAAAAAACTCTCAGGATCATTCTCTTCGACGATTTCGCCTTCATCCATAAAGATGATGCGGTCAGCAACCTGTCTTGCAAATCCCATTTCATGTGTGACGCAAATCATCGTCATACCCTCATTTGCCAATTCGATCATAACATCCAAGACCTCTTTAATCATTTCAGGGTCCAGTGCAGATGTGGGCTCGTCAAAAAGCATAATGCGTGGCGTCATACATAATGCACGTGCGATCGCGACACGCTGCTGTTGTCCGCCAGATAATTGACCTGGGTATTTATCGGCCTGATCTGGAATGCGAACACGTTCAAGGTATCGGTGCGCTATATTTTCTGCTTCTTTGCGAGACATTTTTTGAACCCAAATGGGGGCTAAGGTACAGTTTTCAAGAACGGTCATATGCGGAAATAAGTTAAATTGCTGAAACACCATGCCAATATGCCCTCTTGCGAGTGCTTTGTGTCTTTGGCCAGGGATAACCTCATGACCTTCGATCGATATACGTCCGCCATTATGTTCTTCGAGTTGGTTGATGCAGCGAATAAGCGTTGATTTTCCAGACCCAGATGGCCCGCAAATGACAATTTTTTCACCCTGATTAACACTCAAACTTATGTTTTTCAGAACATGGAAATCACCATACCACTTGTCTACATTCTCTACTAAAATCGCAGACTTTGTCATTTAATTATCCTTCCGATCAGTCGCAAGACGCTTTTCCATAAAGATTGAGTAGCGTGACATTGCAAAGCAAAATACCCAAAAAATGGTGCCAGCAAAAACATAACCAGTAATGGCTGTTTGCTCGGTTGCCCAAGAGCTATCTGTAAAATTAAGTTGAACAATACCTAATAGGTCAAAAATGCCAACAATAAGAACCAGCGTCGTGTCTTTAAAGAGTCCAATAAATGTATTGACGATACCTGGAATAACAATCGTGAGGGCTTGCGGCAGAATAATGAGGCGCATTGTTTGCCAATAACCTAATCCTAGAGCATGAGCCGCTTCATATTGTCCCTTGGGTAAGGCTTGGAGACCACCGCGAATGACTTCAGCCATATAAGCAGCTGCAAATAAAGCAACCCCAATGAGGCAACGCACAAGTTTGTCAAAATTCATACCTTCGGGAAGAAAAAGTGGCAGCATAACACTGGCCATAAACAAAACTGTTATAAGCGGAACCCCTCGAAAAATTTCAATAAAGCTAATACAGCTCCAGCGAATGATAGGTAAGTTCGAGCGTCGCCCGAGTGCAAGCAAAATGCCTAGGGGCAGCGAAAATACGATGCCCGTAATGGCAACAACCAAAGTAACCATGAGGCCACCCCAAAGCGACGTCTCAACATATGCAAGACCCATCCCGCCAGATAATAAAATGAACGCGACAATCGGATAAACAAAGACCATGAATAGTAAATTGACCCGTTTAAATGGTGCGCTTGGAATAAGTAATGGCATGAAGCCAAAAAAACTTATGAAAAAGAGTAAATCAATCCGCCAGCGCTCAGCATCTGGATAGCGCCCATAAATGAACTGTCCAATTTTAGCTTCAATGAATGGCCAGCAAGCACCCTGCTCTGGTTTTAAACAAGCTGTGCGATCAGACCCTACAAAAGTCGCGTCCCATATGAGCCAAGACCATGCGCCCGAACCAATAGTCCATAGCAACCAGAGAGATAAGATCGTTAAGATTGAGTTGGTCACGGACGAAAATAGATTCTCTCTCATCCAGTGAATGGCATTGTTAAACGATAAAGTTGATAACATTACTGCGCTCCTTTTTTAGAAACGCGATTATTATAAAAATTCATCGACAGCGATGTGAGAAGACTTAGACCGAGATAAATCAGCATTGTGATAAAAATAATCTCAACGGCTTGCCCAACTTGGTTGAGGACTGTCCCCGCAAAAACTGAAACAATATCAGGATAGGCAATTGCGACTGCGAGAGATGAATTTTTTGTTAAATTTAGATATTGGCTTGTAAGGGGTGGAATGATGACGCGCATGGCTTGAGGAATAATGATTAACCGCATTGATAGCCTGCTTGGCATTCCCAAAGCTCGTCCTGCCTCAGTTTGCCCATGCGAAACAGATTGTATGCCCGCGCGAACAATTTCGGCGATAAATGCAGCTGTATATACAGATAAGGCAAATGTGAGAGCTACAAATTCAGGAACAAGATTAATTCCACCTTTAAAATTGAACCCTTTCAAGGCTGGAATATCGAGTGCAAATGGCCAGCCGACAAGGGCATAGAGGGCGATAACTATGGACACAATTGCGCCGAGCAAGAACGGCCAGAGCGAGGGGCGCATGCCTGTCTCCATTTGCCGGCGAGTCTGCCATCGGCGTCCCAAAATAAGACCAATGAGTAAAATAATAACGCCAATCCCATAAGCCATACTGCCCTCAAGAAAGACAGGTGATGGGATGACAAAACCGCGATTGCTCAAGAAAGCAACATCAAAGATACTATTTGCTTGCCGGGGTGGGTTGAGGTTTCTTAGAACGCCAAAATACCAAAACATAATTTGAAGTAATAGGGGGACATTACGAAAGGTCTCAATATAAATGACGCTCAAAAGACGAACTAATCCATTTTTTGATAAACGCCCTACCCCCACCAGAAAACCAATCAGAGTGGCCAGAAAAATAGAGACTAAGGCAACGAGCAGTGTGTTGAGAAGTCCTACAACAAGAACTCGGCCGTAAGTGCTGTCTTCATTATAGTCGATTAGGGTTTGGCTAATGCCAAACCCTGCACGGCTATCAAGAAAACCAAAGCCGGAAGCTGTCCCTTGTCTAGCAAGGTTCTCAACCGTATTGCCAGCTAACCAAGTCACGCCATAAATGACGGTCCCCAGAAACAAAAGCTGTACACTCCAAGAAAATGCTTTGCGCCAAAAACGCATTTTAATGCCCCTTATTGGCTAGCGAATAGGTGGCGAATATTGTAAGCCGCCATTTCTCCAAAGTGCATTTTGACCTCGAGCAATACCTAAAGGTGATCCTTTGCCGACATTACGCTCAAAGCTCTCGCCATAATTTCCAACATGAATAATGATTTGCTTAGCCCAGTCTTTTCGAATGCCAAGGTTTTCGCCAAATGTGCCGTCATTTCCGAGGAGGCGTTGAATGTCAGGGTTTCTTAATTGGGCTTTACTATCAATATTCTTTGAGGAAACCCCTAACTCTTCAGCTGAAATCATAGCATAAAGTGACCACCGCACAATATCCGCCCATTGCGAGTCACCTTGACGGACAGCAGGGCCAAGTGGCTCTTTTGAAATGACTTCAGGTAGGATCATATGTTCATCTGGATTTGTGAATTTTAAACGTTGGGCATAAAGACCTGATTGATCGGTTGTGTAAACGTCACAACGGCCAGAATTGTAGGCTGAAACGGTTTCATCGGCCTTTTCAAAAGTGATGATTTCATAGTCCATGCCGGCCGACGTGAAATAGTCTGCAGCGTTTAATTCAGTTGTGGTTCCCAAATTAGCGCATAAAGATGCACCACTCAGCTCGCTAATACTTTTGACGCCGAGTTCTTTACGCACCATGAAACTTTGGCCGTCATAATAATTTATGCCGACAAAATCGATGCCCAAGGCTGTGTCGCGCTGCATAGAATAAGTTGTATTGCGGGATAAAACTTCTACTTCACCAGACTGAAGCGCCGCAAACCGTTCCTTATTTGATAGAGCAATATATTTTACGTTTTTATCACTACCAAAAATGGCGGCGGAAACAGCACGGCAGACATCAACGTCTATGCCCGTCCAATTGCCTTTATCATCAGGGTTGGAAAAACCCATCAGTCCCTGACTGACACCGCATTTAATATACCCATTTTCTTTAACCGTTTCTAAAGTTTTATCAGCGTAAGCAGGATATAGACCCGAAGCGATAAAGCTAATGATAACGATAGGGCTTACTTTTAAATTTTTACTTATTTTGGAAAGTATTAATCTCACTTTCAATCTCCTTTTTATACTGATATCAATAGCCTTAACGATGCTATGTGAAGGAAACATTGTATGGAAGACGACGCAACGCACGATGATATAACTGATGACACAAATTTATCTCATTTAGGACGTATGAGTTCAGACCACTTTGGATCTGTTAATACGCCGGTTTACCGAACGTCAACTATAATTCATCCTACACTAGCAAGTTTGAGAGGTCGAGAGAGAATTTTTTATACTTATGGTCGTCGCGGCACACCGACAAGCCATAGTTTAGAGACACTTTTGTGCAAAATTGAGAATGGTGCTCAAAGTTTAATAACCCCGTCGGGTGTTTCAGCAATCACAACTTGCATATTAACCGTTTGTAGCGCTGGTGATCATATGCTGATGGTTGATAGCGTTTATGAGCCAACCCGCAATTTTTGTAAGGATATTCTATCGCGGTTTAATATTAGCGTCGATTACTATGACCCAAAAGCTTCTATTGATGAGATTAGCGATCAGATTAAATCTAACACGTCATTAATTTTTGCTGAAAGCCCTGGCTCTTTGACTTTTGAGGTTCAAGATTTTCCCGCTCTGGCAAATTTGTGTAAGACAAGGGATATTGCCTTGGCCATCGATAATACATGGGCCACCCCCTATTTCTTTAAGCCATTAGACCATGGCGCAGATTTTTCAGTTTCATCGGCGACCAAATATATCGTTGGCCATGCTGATGCTGTGATGGGCACAATTACAACCAATGCAAAATGGGCTCAGCGTACAAAGAAAACATATACATTGCTCGGTCTTATGACTTCAGGTGATGATGCATTTTTGGCCTTACGTGGATTACGAACTTTAGCTGTACGATTAAAACAGCATCAAGCCTCAGCGCTTGAGATTGCCTCATGGCTTGAGGGTCTACCTTTTGTACGCCGAGTTCTATATCCGGCATTGCCCTCTCATCCTGATCACAATATATGGAAGCGTGATTTTAAGGGGGCGTCTGGCTTATTTAGTGTGGAGCTTGCCCCTTGCAGCGAGGCGCAACTGGCTGAGATGGTTGATCACCTTTCCTTATTTGCAATGGGATTTAGTTGGGGTGGGTTTGAAAGTTTAATTCTGCCCTGTAATCCCGTAAGAACAGCTCAACCCTTTCTAAGTGATGGCCAGTTGATCAGGTTACATATTGGTTTGGAGCATGTTGAAGACCTTAAGCAAGATCTCCAGGCCGGTTTCAAGCGTGCAGGTTATTTCTAATTTGTAGGTTTGAAAGCTGAAACGCGCCGATTGGCTTCGGCGATATCTTCGGCTGACATATCTTTTTCCAATTCGGCTAAAGCGGCTTCTGCAAATGCGGCAAAACCTTGCGCATTGGCCATTTTGTAAAATTTATAGGCTTCAATTTTGTCTTTTTTGATACCTTCGCCCAGAGACAGCATGGCGGCTATATTAAACATGGCATCTGGAAAACCAAGATTGGCCGCGCGTAAATATAATTGTGCTGCTTTTTTTCGATTAACATTTACGCCGTTTCCATAATCATAGATGGCGGCTAAATCCGTTAAGCCTCGTGGGTCATTGCCCTTGGCGGACAATTCAAAATAGGCAATGGCTTTCTTAATGTCGCGTTTGACAATTTTTGCATCAAAATATTCGACACCCGCACGAAAGGCGGCCCCGGCATCGCCATTTTTTGCGGCTTTTTCCCAAACAGCGAGGCCTTCATTATAGAGGCCCGCGCGATAGAGATTATGCCCTTCTTCTTCGCTGGCAGCATATACCTGCCCCAAGAAAACAAGCATAAGTAAAGCTATAAACCCCGATAAATGTGTTATTTTAGAGAATTGCGCGACCATACTGTTTGGTTTCCTCGATCAATGATATAAATATATATGAAAGTGATTTAGACTTAAACACCCTTTTAGCGAGAAAAATGATACCTAACCCAGCCATCATCGGTATTATCTGTAATTTGCGCAAGCATGAGACTGGCGTTGGCCAGACAGTAAATACTCAATATTTTGATGCTATTGCGCGCTATACGTCCGCGCGTGTCATTATGCTCCCCTGTCTCATTGATGGCCAAGACGAAAGCCATCTCGATGCTATCTTGCAATTGGTTGACGGGATTATTCTCACGGGCAGCCAAACCAATGTTCACCCATCGCATTATGGAGAACCGGCAACGCAAGCCACCGAGCCATATGATAGGCTTCGTGATCGCACCAGCTTATTGCTGGCGCGCTTAGCATTTGAGCGCCGCATACCTATTCTGGGTATTTGTCGCGGCCTTCAAGAAATGAATGTGGCGTGCAAAGGCACACTCTTGACCGATCTCGATCAGATCGAGGGGAATTTTGATCACCAAATGCTTATCGAGGGCAGTTTTGATGATAAGCACATGGCGCGTCATGAGATAAATTTAACGCCAAATGGTCGGCTTGCTGAGATTTTGGG
>CBFHJI010000071.1:0-6551 GCA_965656255.1 Alphaproteobacteria bacterium | reverse complement strand
TTTGTGGCGACGTTTACCGCGTTTTTCCTATCTTGCTCGCTTTGTAGCACTGCCAGGCATCTATACGATCGCGAGAATGATCTATGATCGTGTTCTGGCGCCATTATTATTTGCGCGTTATCAACGCCAAAGCAAAATCTAATAAAACGCCTTTATTGCTGATAACCATCTTCTTCAGGCCACCCAAGTTCGCGCGCGCGGAGATAACCGGCGTAATTTGGCTGATCTATTGATAGTTTTCCCATGGTCGACTTAACCAAATGTGCCCGCACATCCTCAGCTGAAAGTCGTCCATCTTTAATACGTGCACATAACTCTTTGTTTAACGCCTCAAGATCACCGTCCATATCGAGCAATAAGCGCAATCGATCTTGTTGAGCGGACGAAAATTGCGCGCCATAAAGTGCCTCACGCTCAACAATCGCTAAGACATTTTGAGCCACGCGCGCATGAAACAATGAACGACCAGAAAGTGCAGGGGAGGCCACATCTTTTATAAAGAGGGAAACAGCATTAATGAGTGTTTCAATTGTTGGTTTATCTTGCATCAGTTTTCTCCATCCAACATACGAAGAAGGTCGATCTCCGTTTCTGATGTGCGACGACCAATAGCAGCACGTTCGACTGATCGATCAACTCCGCTTTCAAATAGTCCAATCATGATAATGCACATGACACCCCACTTTAAGGTGCCTAAAATCTCCCAAAACCGAGCGGAATCTCGGTCAACGATGCCGCCAGCTTTCTCATAGGCGGTGTAGAATGCCTCACGATCGCCAAACCCACCAACAGGCTTATCAATATTGCCAAAGCGCCAAGACGGAACGCAAATCCATCCCAAATCCTCCATAGGATCACCAAAATGCGTAAGCTCCCAATCAATGATGGCCGCCAGCCCTTTTTCAGGCGAGATAATTAGGTTTCCATTCCGAAAATCACCGTGAACCAAGCATTTTGGTCTTGGTGCGGGTAAGTTATCGCGCAACCACTTCAAGGCGAGTTCAAAAACGGGATGAGGATGCCCATGACGCGCCAAAATATCTCCATAACGCCTTACTTCTCCGGCAGCATCGGATGTACCGAGTTCTGGCAGATCATTCAGACCTATTGCATGAATTTTAGCAATTGCCTCTCCACACTGAGCCGCCAATTGCGGCCTTATCACATCATATTCTGGGTCACGCAATATTTTGCGGGCAATGGTTTCACCTGCCACAAATCGCATCACATAACTTGGGTAAAGTGCTTCACCTTCATCAAAGACATGAACAACTTCAGGGACTTCAATGCCGCGAGCGTGCACAGATGTCAGAATATCTGCCTCTTGAGCGGAGGAAAGGTGACGAGCCCCCAAGGCGTCTGATGGTTCGTCTAATGTCGGGGCAACCCCGCCAGGAGGGCGTCTTAATATATATTTGGCACCATCTTGTGTCTCAAACAGCCATGTCTCCTGACTAGCGCCACCTGAAAGTTGCCCAGCACTTTTAAGCTCGGTCTTAAGGACGTGCCTCGAGAAGCTGCCAATTTGTGATAAAACATCGGTCATTAAATTTTTTCCTCTGTTTTAGGCATGATATACCTTGAAATAGAAACCTTTAAGGGCAATATGTAGAATTAGAATATAATTCGTTGTTTAGGAATAGATATTAAAATGGATAAAGACAAACAATCTGGTGAGCCTTTATTAACTGAACTAGAGCAACCTAAGCGCGGTTTACTTGCCACTTTAAGAACATATTTCTTAACAGGCATTATTATAAGTGCTCCCATCCTCATCACTTTCTATATTGTCACTATCATTGTTGGCACATTGGATGACATCTTTCGTCCATTTATACCGGTCGTCTACCGGCCAGAGACATATTTGCCATTTTCGATTCCGGGTGTGGGGGTCGTTTTATCTCTTGTCCTATTAACCCTCGTTGGTTGGCTTGCAGCTAATCTCCTTGGGCGTTCGATTGTGTCCTGGAGTGACGGCCTTATTCGTCGCATGCCTGTTGTGGGCTCCGTCTATGCGGCCCTCAAACAAATTTTTAAAGCGGCGATGCAGAGCGACTCTAAGTCTTTCAGCAAAGTTGCACTCATTGAATATCCGCGCAAAGGCATTTATGCGATTGCTTTTGTAACAAATGATGCCGATCAACGCGTCTCAAATGGGGCCGATGGTCGTAAAATGACAGCTGTCTTTTTGCCAACAACCCCCAATCCTACTTCTGGCTTTTTGCTTTTTGTACCCGATGAAGAATTGGTTATTCTGGACATGAGTGTTGAGGAAGGAGCGCGTTTGGTTATCTCGGCTGGTTTATCGGATGATGATGAATAAGCCTTACCCAGCACCAAGAAAACGCAAAGCCTCATTACGCTCAAAAATATGAAGTAAATCACGTAAAGCGAGTCCTCTCGCACTCGTTAATTTAGGGTCTTTAGTTAAAATAAGACGCGCATCGTCGTGAACGATTGGCATTAAATGCGCATGAGCATCTAAATTGGCAACTTTAAATTGAGGTAAACCGCTTTGCCTAACGCCAAGCACCTCACCACTTCCGCGCAGTTCAAGATCTTTTTCAGCAATCTCAAATCCGTCCTGGCTTTCGCGCATAATTTCAAGTCTTGCTCGCGATGTCTCTCCTAAAGGACCTCGATAGAGTAAAATACAGTTGGATTTTTTGTCGCCGCGCCCGACGCGACCCCGTAATTGATGTAACTGCGCCAAACCAAACCGTTCCGCATGTTCAATCACAATTGTTGTTGCCTCAGGGACATCCACCCCAACCTCAATAACCGTTGTGGCAATGAGAACAGAAATTTCACCCGACGCAAAACTCTCCATAATTTTATCTTTGTCTTGGGCTTTCATTTGTCCGTGCACAAGGCCAATTTGATTGCCATATGTATCTCGTAAATCTGCATAACGCGCTTCGGCAGCGGCCAAATCAATTAAGTCAGATTCATTGACAAGAGGGCAAACCCAATATGCGCGTTCGCCTTTTGCAATAATACGCGCTAGGCCAGCTTTTAACTCTTGATATCGATCAATGCTCATAAGGCGGGTATCAATAGGCTGACGACCTGCTGGCTTATCCGTAATGCGCGAGACATCCATATCGCCATAAGCAGTAAGCGTTAATGTGCGCGGGATTGGGGTCGCTGTCATAACCAAAATGTTTGTCCCAAGCCCACCGCCTTTGCCTTTATTGCCAAGTTGCAAACGCTGCTTGACGCCAAAACGATGCTGCTCATCTACAATGGCTAGTCCTAGGTTATGGAAGTCGACCGACTCCTGAAAAACAGCATGTGTGCCAATTATGATTTGGATCTCACCAGATGCAATATCAGCAAGCATTTTTTCACGTGCCTTTCCTTTAATACGGCTCGTCAAAACGCAGTAGCCAATACCAAGCGCTTCAAGGTGTGCGCCAATTGATTGTCCATGCTGACGAGCAAGGATTTCCGTAGGGGCCATAAGTGTTGCCTGTTTTCCAGCCTCAACAGCTTGCAGCATAGCCATTAACGCGACAAATGTTTTGCCACTTCCAACATCACCCTGAACAAGACGTAGCATTCGTTTATCTTGCTCTAAATCAATTTTAATTTCACTGATCGCCTGTTGCTGTCCTTGGGTTAAAGCAAAAGGCAAGCGCGCGAGAAACTGCTCTTGTAAAACACCTGTGCCTTTAATGACCTGACCCGGCACAACCTGACGATTTTGACGTACTAATGAGAGTGTAATTTGATTAGCTAACAATTCATCATAAGCCAAACGTTCACGCGCAGGGCTTTGGATTGAAACATCTTCTTCTACTTCAGGGTGATGCAACCGATGAAGCGCATCATGCCAGGACGGCCAATTTTGTCTCGCCAGCCAGCTTTCATCTTGCCATTCAGGCAATTTAGGAGCAGTTGATAATGCACCCAAACAGGCTTTACGAATTAATGGAGCTGTCAGTCCTGCTGTTAAAGGATAAACAGGTTCTAATAATGGTACGGCTTCAGCTTTTTCGAGGGCAACGATATGGTCCGGGTGCACCATTTGTAACCGATCACGAAACCGCTCAAGACGTCCTGAAATCAATCTCTGAGAACCTTCAGGGGTAGACTTAGCGAGCCAATCTCCACGTGCACGAAAAAAAATGAGTTGAAGCTCACCTGTATCATCATAACAATTAATTTTATACGGCCCATTACGGTGCCGCGGTGGCTCGTGCGCACCAATGGTGACAACTGTCGTTGTAATTCGTCCATCCAGGGCTTGTGATAATGTGGGGCGGTAACGTCTGTCGATCAGCTGATAAGGTAGATGAAACAAAGCATCAATCAACCGGCGACCAATAAATCCTTCAAATACAATACCATAACGCGGCCCAATCCCTTTGACCGTCGTAATATCTGAAAATAGAGCATCTAAAATAACTGGGCGCATTTGTCTTTTTAACATGAATCGTTAGACATGCGTCATATTGATGACTTACAATTTTAACGATGCAGCTTATATGACTGTATAGTAAATTAAACTTAAGTGAGCACGAGAATGAAAGTCGAAGAATTATCCCCACGACGCAAGAAACTTTATTTCCGATCATGTCATCGCGGCATTAAGGAAATGGACATTGTCTTTAGCCATTTTGCTGAAGCTGTTTTGGGAGAAATCAGTGATGACCAACTCGACGATTATGAGCGCATTCTTGAGTTACCTGATACGGACCTTTTTGCATGGGCAACTGGGCGACAAACATTGCCTGATGACATACGCTCTCCATTACTCGACAGAATGATGGCTCTCGAATTTATCAAAAACTAATTTGCACATAAGCCAATTATTTAGGCAAAGAGATCAAACGTGCTGTTCAAACATCTACTTGCCCCGTCTGGTCAAAAGACAATTGGAAATGTACCTCGAGGTTATGATGCCTGGTTAATTGCTGCGCTAACACGTGAGCATCAAGACAGGAGCCTTGTCATTGTCCGTGATGCGCGGCGTCTGGCTGAAATTAAGCGCGCCTTGGCATTTTTTGGGCCCGACCTTGTTTGTCTGGACTTCCCAGCATGGGACTGCTTGCCATATGATAGATTATCACCTCAAACCGGTATCATGTCGAACCGCATGGCAACGCTGGCCGCTTTGCCACAACTTGCTGGCAAGCCACATATTGTCCTCACCACTGTCGCAGCGATTACGCAGCGCGTGCCGTCACGAGCGATGGTTGGCACCCAGTCCTTTAGTGCCAAGCCAGGGCAAGTCGTTGATATTAATAAATTGGTACACTATCTAGTAGAGTCTGGGTTTAGTCGAACGTCAACGGTGCGTGAACCTGGAGAATTTGCCCAACGTGGCGGCATTATCGATATATTTCCCCCAGGGCGTAGCTTACCTATACGGCTTGATTTTTTTGGGGACACGCTTGAATCCATCCGTTTATTTGATGAAGAAACACAAAAAACTGTCGGAACAGAAACACAATTTGACCTCATCGCCGCGGGAGAAGTCCATCTTGACGCCGTTAGCATTAAACGTTTTCGACAAGGCTATATTCAGACCTTTGGCGGTGGTGCTATTTCTGATCCTGTTTATGAAAACGTTAGCAGTGGTGCACGCCACCAGGGCATGGAACATTGGTTGCCATTATTTCATGACAAACTCGAAACACTCTTTGATCACATAAACCCAGAAGCGCTGGTTTTTTCCGATCCACAAACGGGGGAGGCCATCGATGAGCGTTGGGAACAAATTGAAGAATATTACCAAGCCAGATTAGACGCTTTGAATAACGGAAATTTTCTCTCTACGCCAATCCGGCCTCTGCCATGTGATCAGCTATATCTAAACCGTGACGAATATAACGTCATCAGCGAGGCCTTAAAACTTCGCATTCTAACGCCTTTTGCACAAAGCGATGAGCGCCAGAATATGGACGCATCACTTGGATATAATTTTACTGCCGAACGGGCTCAAGACGGCATTAATGTGTTCGACGCCTTATTTGAACGCATTCAAGCAATCAAGCGCCCTGTTATTATTGACTGTGCCAGTGAAGGCGCTTCGAGCCGTATGGCTGGGCTGTTAAAAGACCATGGTATTCAGCGGCAAAAAACCATTAAAGACTATCTTGACCTGAGCAGCTTAAACCCGGGGGATGTCGGTTTCTCCGTCATGGGTCTGGAGCAAGGGTTTGAAACCAAAGACTACGTGTTTATCGCCGAGCCCGATATTCTGGGTGATCGTATGGTGCGGGCGACCAAACGAAAGAAAGCAGAGAATTTTCTAACCGAAGCATCAACGCTAAATCATGGCGACATTGTTGTTCATGTCGATCACGGCATTGCTCGTTTTGAAGGTCTTGAGACAGTCGATGTCACAGGCGCCCCTCATGAATGCCTTCGCCTCATTTATCATGATAACGCCCGTCTCTTTCTCCCTGTCGAAAATATTGATCTTTTAAGTCGCTTTGGGGGCGATGATGCGACTGTGACACTCGACCGCTTGGGTGGACATGCATGGCAGAGTCGGAAAGCCAAACTCAAAGAACGCCTGAATTTGATTGCCGGCACACTGA
>CBFHJI010000070.1:0-6900 GCA_965656255.1 Alphaproteobacteria bacterium | reverse complement strand
CATGCAAGCTGAACATTTAATTGATCGCCATGCCCTAATAAAGCAATTGCTAAGACAACGGCATAAAATAAGGTTGGCTGCTCAAATAAATGGTTATAGTTATCAGCATATTGCGTGACATTTGACGGTAAGGTCACATCTTTAACATGTTTTGCGGCTTGTGGGTCAATACCAGCCTTATTCATGGCGGGTATCCGTTTTATAAACATCAACACCATAATAATCGTAGTCCACACAGCTAGTATAATGAGTGGCTGAATAATTGCAGTCGGTTCCATAATACTCTCCCCTTTAAAATAGAGCCAAACTAATGCTACCCGTGCTTGCAAATCCTGACAAGATGAATTCACATAGGATTTAAATGATTGCGGCTAATACTCATTAACCACGCAGCTGCCCGTCAATTCAACACGAGGACGGCTCAGGTCAAGCGCATCGGCTTTAGCAATCACAAACCCGGTTTTTTTATTGATATCAATGCGATGCATAAACAAATTATCACGACCCGAGAGCTTTAACTCACCACCGGTTTCGAGGGCAATCTCAAAGGTAATTTGATTAAAATGCTCGCCCACAGCTTGCGGATTAACATGAATAAGCTCAACAAAAAAGGAAGGCACTCGGGTAAATCCGCGCTTAGATACGCCGCCCTGCCCCATCAATACACATTCAAATGTTTCCGCCATCGCTTGATGAGATAGAAGGCCATTGCTCAGCAAATAAAGTGAGAGAAAGGCGCTGTAAAATCGCTGAGCTCCTTGTTTGCGCATAAATTTATTGCTTGAATTGTTCTCGCATCAAATTGATGATACGGCCCTGGCGGGGGGAAACCGAACAATCTGCGACCAAGGTGACTTCCGGTGCAACCGGCACTAATAATACACTATATTCAAAGCCAGGATATTTGGGGCTGACCTCCAACATAATTTTCCGATCCGAATATAGATTCATATAAGCAACACCATTCTTAAAATAAGACATGGCCTTGGATTTAGGTTCGCGCACAACAAAAGCGTTGTCACTGACCTCGCATAAATTTTCAAGCTTAACAGTAACTGCAATGCGTTTGGGCGGACCGAATGAAAAGCCAGAATCTAAAAGTGAATCCCAAATCAAAAATCCAAAACCGCTTAAGACCACCAAACCGAAAATAATTTTTATACTTTTCATATAACCTTCTCACGCATAACGTTCACTGTGCTTAAACATTTCTTCACACCATAGGAAAATGTAACCTATTTGAAAACTATTCTTATCCAATAAAAAGGAAGTGGTGGGCCCGGCAGGACTCGAACCTGCGACCAAACCGTTATGAGCGGTTTGCTCTAACCAACTGAGCTACAGGCCCCACTTATTTGCCATAATTTGGCACAAATACTTTCGGCTGATAGGTTCGTGCCGCGGCGTCGTCCATCTGCGCATAAGATATAATAATAACAAGATCATTGGGCTGAGCAAGGCGCGCTGCAGCACCATTAATGCCAATCGTTTGTGATCCGCGCTCAGCAGGGATGGCATAAGTTGTAAATCGGCCACCTGTATTAATGTTTAACACATCAACTTGTTCATGGGGCAAAATACCAACTCGATCCAGCCAATCTTGGTCAACCGAAATTGAGCCTTCATATTGCATGTCACATTGTGTAACTACTGCGCGATGTATTTTGGCCTTCATCAAGGTAAGCAACATAATAAAACCTATTTTAACCTAAGTTATTAATTATCCAAAAAACTACGAAGCTTCCGCGACCTGCTCGGGTGTTTCAGCTTGCGAAGAGCTTTCGCCTCAATTTGACGAATACGTTCGCGTGTCACCGAGAATTGTTGCCCAACCTCTTCTAGCGTATGGTCGGTATTCATACCGATACCAAAGCGCATACGCAAGACACGTTCTTCACGCGGGGTTAGCGAAGCTAATACCCGTGTCGTGGTTTCGCGCAGATTGGACTGAATAGCGGCATCGATTGGAATGATGGCATTCTTATCTTCGATAAAGTCGCCAAGCTGACTATCTTCCTCATCACCAATTGGTGTTTCCAAACTAATCGGCTCTTTGGCAATTTTGAGAACTTTGCGCACTTTTTCAAGCGGCATCGATAATTTTTCTGCCAGTTCCTCAGGTGTTGGTTCGCGCCCAAACTCATGCAACATTTGCCGCGAGGTGCGCACCAATTTATTGATCGTTTCAATCATATGAACCGGAATACGAATTGTCCGCGCCTGATCGGCAATCGAACGCGTTATTGCCTGACGAATCCACCATGTGGCATAGGTAGAGAACTTATAACCGCGACGATATTCAAACTTATCAACCGCTTTCATCAAGCCAATATTGCCCTCTTGAATGAGATCGAGAAACTGAAGACCACGGTTTGTGTATTTTTTCGCGATTGAAATCACAAGGCGCAAATTAGCCTCAACCATTTCTTTTTTAGCAATCCGCGCTTCACGTTCACCTTTTTGAACCATCCGCACAATACGGCGGAATTCACCAATATTGAGGCCCGTCTCAGTTACGAGCTCAGTGACCTCATCACGAATTTCTTTTATCTCGGTCCGATGATCAGACGAAAACTCTTTCCAGCCCTTGCCAGCAAGTCGCGAGACACGACGCAACCAATTGGCTTCATATTCGTTACCCTGATATTGTTTTAAGAATTCTTCGCGTAATACGCCGGACTTTTCAGCCAAACGCAAAAGCTGAGTTTCAAGCAAAACAAGTCGCTTATTAATAGAATAGAGCTGCTCAACCAAAGCCTCGATCCGGCTCGCATTGAGCGCTAAGCTTTTGACTTCCTCAATAACTTCAGCATGCAGCTTATCCATTTTATTTTGCTGTGCTGTTGGTAGCTCTTTATTTACAGACTGAAGCTCAACCGACTTATCTTGAATACGACGCAATTTCTTATAGGTCGATGCAATCATATCGAAGCTTTCCAAAACCTTTGGCTTTAGCTCCATTTCCATTGCGGAAAGAGACATATTGCTTTCGTTTTCTTCATCTTCTTCATCAGGCTCGCCTTCAGCCTCACCAGATGGCGCGCCAGAAGGTGGCGGCGCAGCGCCTTCAGCACTGCGGTCAACTTTTTTCGCGTCAGGCCCAGCAAAGGTCGCGTCCAAATCAATAATATCGCGGAGCAAGACTTTGCCTTCATTCAGCTCATCGCGCCAAATAATGATCGCTTGAAATGTCAGCGGGCTTTCGCACAGACCCGCAATCATGGTCTCGCGTCCGGCCTCTATGCGTTTCGCAATTGCAATCTCGCCTTCGCGCGAGAGAAGCTCAACAGTTCCCATCTCGCGCAAATACATGCGCACCGGGTCGTCCGTACGGTCACCCGCACCAGCAGCTTTAGCTGGCTTTGCGACAAGAGCGGTTTCAGAACTTGGATCGCCTTCAGCGTCGTCTTCTGAGGCTTCATCATTATCTTCTTCGGCGGTTTCAACAACGGAAATACCCATTTCCGAAAGCATAGACATGATGTCTTCAATTTTTTCAGATGTAAATTCTTCTGGCGGCAAAACATCATTAAGCGCATCAACTGTGACATAGCCAACTTGTTTGGCTGCTTTTATCATCCGTTTGACGTCACGATTATTAAGATCGATCAGCGGGCTATCTGATGTATCAATGCCCTGCTTCTCTTCTTCTTTTGCTTTTTTCTTAGCCATATCGTTCCTTAGCTCTAATACCCTAGCTTATGAGAGAAAAGTGTTGATCATAAGAAAACGTTTTGTTCGCTCCTATTTAGCAACAAAAGACCGTCATCTCAAAACATAACGTTTTTTGTGAATGCCCTAAAAAGTGCGCGCTTCAAATTCCTCAATTTCTTTTTTAATCGCCTTTAAGCGCTCAAAACTCTCCACTTCGTCATCAGCCGTACAAACCGCGTAATCGGCTTCGGCTTCAGCCTTCTCTCTTTCTAGAGTTATTAATGTATGGTGGATTTGCGCAACTTCAAGCCACGCTGCTTCCGCCTCGTTAAACTCTGTGTCTGGACGTGTGAACAGTAATCCATGCGCTTTGGCTATTTGCTCTACTCGCGCGACCAACCCATCCAGTGCTTGACCTTTCAAATGCCCTGTCAGAGCGCTTGTGTCAAGTGTTTCACTTATAGAAGCAAAATTAACAATTTCATCGAGCAGGCCTCGCAACTCATAATCTGAGAACTCTATACGATGTAACAACTCCTCATGGCGCGTTGCCAGCTGTGGATGAGCGATCAAACCCGCGATTAAAAGGGCTGAACGGCCCGAGAGATTGCCATTACTTGCCCAGGCTGCTGCTGAGCGGCGGGTTTCTTGGCGAGCATCGGAACGCGTAAAATTGCGCATCATTCGGCCGCCTTTTTGAGCCGGCACTGGCGCAGGTGCAAAAAGCTTATCCAAGCGTGCTTTAATATCATGCCCGTATAATTCTTTGATATCACGATTTTGGATCTGCTGAACACAAGCGCGTAGCCTCTGGCGTAAATGCGCCCGACGCTCTGGCGTGTCCAGTGGGGCTTGCTCTAATTCACGATCCCAAAGCAAATCAACCAAGGAAACTGCGCGCTCAATCACTCTTTCTATAGCCTCACGGCCGCCATCGCGCGCCAAATCATCGGGGTCCTTGCCCATGGGCAGCAAGGCAAAGCGAAGGCTATAGCCAGGCTTTAACAGTGGCAAAGCCCGATCAATTACCCGATAAGCAGCCCGCAAACCTGCGCTATCGCCATCAAGGCATAAAATAGGCTCAGGCGTTAAACGCCATAATAAATCAATTTGCTGCTCGGTCACGGCTGTACCAAGAGGGGCAACGGCATCATCAATGCCAACACGGCTTAACCCAATCACATCCATATAACCCTCGGTCACCAAGACCCGCTTTGCGTCATAGGAAGGCTGGCGCGCACGGTGGAAATTATAAAGGTTGGCACCTTTATGAAACAAAGGGGTTTCTGGAGAATTGAGATATTTTGCTGGTGCATTGGGGTCAAGCGCGCGACCACCAAAAGCTATCACTCGCCCTCGCGCATCATGGATTGGAAACATAATTCGGTCGCGAAACCGATCGAACATTGGGCGTCCGTCATCAGGCTTAATCGTCAACCCCGCACTCAATAAATCTTCTGGGCTCGCCCCCAATCCAGTCAAGTAACCCGTCAAACCATTCTTATGCGCCGGCGCATATCCCACGCCAAATTTATCTTTGAGTTCCTGACCTAGGCCTCGACGACTCAAATAGTCCCGCGCATTGGCCGCATCGGAGGTATTGAGTTGTTGAATAAACCATTCTGATGCTTTCGTCATCCAATGGCTTAACCCTTGGCGTTGTTCTGCTTTCGCCGCGTCCTGAGGATCACGCTCGGGCATAGATAACCCAGCTTCAGCGGCCAAACGCTCAATAGCCTCTATAAAGCTAAGACCTTGTGTTTCCATAAGAAAGTCAAAAATAGAGCCATGTTTACCCGTCGCAAAACAATGATAAAACTGTTTGTCATCATTCACTGTAAAAGAGGGGGTTTTTTCTGACTTAAAGGGCGATAGCCCAACATATTCGCGCCCACGGCGTTGCAATTTGACGTGACGACCAACAACGGACGAGACCGAGATACGATTTTTAATTTCTTCAATAAAATGAGCTGGAAATGCCATAGGTTATAATATGCCAAATAATGCAACTTGCTAGCCATTGAAATGCACATATTTGGGGAAATTCAATAAATCACAACCGATACAATGACCAATACATCAGTTTAGGGGGTATAAAGCCACAACCTATAAGGCGCAAAGCACCTAACTTAACAATTTTTTGGCGATAGCGCTGGCTTGGCCAAAATCCATTTCACCAGCATAATCCGCTTTCAACGCCGCCATCACGCGCCCCATATCTTTAAAAGATTGGGCCTCGAGCGCCTCAATGGTTTTGGCCACGACCGCTTGTACATCGTCTGCAGACATTTGTTCGGGTAGAAACTCTTCAATAATAGAAATCTCAGCACGCTCGCGTTCGGCAAGCTCTGGACGCCCTGCCTCTTCATATGTGGTGGCTGACTCGTTTCGCTGTCGCACCATCTTACTCAGAATATCCAAAATTTCAGCATCGCTTACGCCGTCATGATTATCATCAGAGCGCGCCGCAATATCGCGATCTTTGACCGCGGCCATAATCAAACGCAATGTTGCTGAACGAATTTTATCTTGATCTTTTATTGCCGTTTTCAAGGCATCGTTAATGCGCACGCGCATATGAGTCACTCCACTCGGTTTCGGAGCGGGGAACCTAACGCATCGCTTACATGAATTCAATCAACTTTATAGCGAAAAATGAACCAGAAAAGAATCGAACTATTGCCACTATTCAAGATTGTGGGGTTTTACTGGCCCCTTGAATTCCAACGCAAACATAATATTGCTGAAAACGCCTTATAAGTCTTTGTATTTTATTGGTTATTTTTTCAACAAGAATCCTCGCCCCAGACTTGACCATAGCGGCTGTTTTCGATAGCTTCTCACAGCTTTCGCGACCTGCGAGATCACCCGGAATTAAAGAGTTTTGCCATGGAATTTTTGCCAGACATACGCCGCCCCACGAACGTGAGGGCGTTTTTTTTTGCCTTTTTTGCAAAAAGATTCACGACAAGAAAGGGCTCTGACAGATGATGCAAGATATTAAAAACTGGCAGTTTCCAAAGCCAAACGCGGTGCTCGTCTTGGGCGATGAAACAACCCTTTATGGTTATGGCATTGGCGCTCAAGGCGTGGCCATTGGCGAAGTTTGCTTTAATACGGCTATGACGGGTTATGAAGAAATTTTGACCGATCCTTCATATGCCGAGCAATTTGTCACTTTCACATTCCCGCATATCGGCAATATCGGCACTAATGACGAAGATGATGAAACATCCAATCATAGTG
>CBFHJI010000069.1:0-7056 GCA_965656255.1 Alphaproteobacteria bacterium | reverse complement strand
TGTTCAAATTACAATTAACATTGTTTTGCTTCGCTTTGCTGTCTTCATGCTGTCTTGGGCTGCCCTCGCTGCATTGATTATCCGGGAAGCCATACGCATCATTTAAAGCTTTGTGAGGATGAATAAGATATGGCCAGCCTTGCGGCTGGCCATATTTTTATTTGGGGCTTTTTCCTCTTTATAAGCGTGAAATGCATACCGGCCTGAAGACTTTTTAAGAATAGATTGTTATAAGGTCTACAAAACCCTTAGGAAGCGGATAAAATATTATCGTTCCTGAAAGGATTAAATGTAATACCAGATGGTTTTACAAATGTTGCACTCGAATTTCAGAAGGAAATAACCATGGCCGCCTATCAATATGTCTATGTAATGGACCGTCTTTCGAAAACTTATGCAGGTGGCAAGCAAGTCTTAAAAGATATTCGCTTATCCTTTTTGCCTGGAGCAAAGATCGGTATCGTTGGGGTAAATGGCTCTGGTAAATCAACTTTGCTCAAAATCATGGCCGGCATTGATAAAGAATATCAGGGTGATGCATGGGCTGCTGAGGGTGTAAAAGTGGGATATCTCGAGCAAGAACCACAGTTAGATGCCAGCAAGACCGTTTTTGAGAATGTAATGGAAGGTGTTGCTGATAAAAAAGCGCTCATGGATCGCTATAATGAATTGGCCATGAATTATTCCGATGAAACAGCTGACGAAATGGCCCAACTACAAGATGAGATTGATGCGCAAAACTTGTGGGACCTAGACAGTCAAGTCGAACAAGCTATGGATGCGCTTCGATGCCCTCCTGGTGAAAGCGGTGTTGAAAAATTGTCGGGTGGTGAAAAGCGTCGCGTTGCTTTGTGTAAACTCTTGCTCGAAAAACCAGACATGTTATTGCTCGATGAGCCGACAAACCATCTCGACGCCGAAACAATCGCCTGGCTTCAGCACCATTTAGAGGCTTTCGCGGGTACGGTAGTATTGGTGACTCACGATCGTTATTTTCTTGATCAGATTACAGGTTGGATCTTGGAACTGGATCGCGGGAACGGTTATCCCTATGAGGGGAATTATTCAAATTGGCTTGAAAAGAAAGCCAAACGACTTGAGCAAGAGACTCGAGAAGATGCCACCAAGGAGCGCACTTTGTCGCGTGAACTGGACTGGATTAGGTCGTCACCTAAAGCGCGGCAAGCTAAGAGCAAAGCACGTATCAATGCCTATGATGACCTATTGAATAAAGCTGAGCATGGTGAAGTTTCTCATGCGCAAATTTCTATTCCTTCTGGGCCACGTCTTGGCGGTGTGGTTATCAATAGTGAAGGATTGGTTAAAGCCTATGGTGAGCGTCTGCTGATTGATAATCTTAGCTTTCAATTACCCCCCGGGGGTATTGTTGGTGTAATCGGGCCAAATGGCGCGGGTAAGACAACATTGTTCCGGATGTTAACGGGACAGGAAGAGCCAGATAGCGGTAGCCTGCGCGTGGGCGAGACGGTTGTTATGGGTTATGTTGACCAATCACGCGACAATCTTGATGATAATAAAAATGTCTGGGAAGAGATTTCAGGCGGGCTCGATATTATTCCATTGGGCAAGCGCGAAATGAACTCGCGTGCTTATGTTGGAGCGTTTAATTTTAAAGGTGGGGATCAACAGAAAAAGGTTGGTTTATTATCCGGTGGTGAACGAAATCGTGTGCATTTAGCGAAAATGCTAAAGTCTGGCGCTAATCTTTTGCTGCTCGATGAGCCAACCAATGACTTGGATGTGGAGACATTACGGGCTCTTGAAGATGGCTTGGAAAATTTTGCTGGTTGTGCGGTCGTGATCAGTCACGATCGCTGGTTCCTTGACCGGATTGCAACACATATTCTTGCCTTTGAAGGGGATAGCCATGTTGAATGGTTCGAAGGAAATTACGCTGATTATGAAGAAGATCGTCGGCGACGCCTTGGATCTGCAGCCGATATTCCGACCCGAATTAAGTATAAGCAGTTTAGCCGCTAGGAAAGAAGCAGGGTCAGATTTCTTAAATTAGGAATCTGACGCAGCTGTTTTCATTTGATTGGTGAGGTGTTCAATGAGGGCCTCCATGTTATTATTATTTGTTTTTAGGATCCCGCTGAAAATGTCACGCTGTTCTTGTGCCATCCATACGCCGAGCACTTGAATGTCAAAAAGCGTGTAGCTTCCATCTTTTTCTTCAATAACCCACCAAACCATATCGACAGGTGGCCGTGAGTTTGCAAACTCGACACGGCTATTAACGAGGTGATTACGTCCTTTTGTTTGTGATCCGGTTACAAGGACTTTTTCATTGGTGAAGCCAGCTAAGCGATTACCATAAATCTTAACCATCGTGTCGCGAAGTGCTTTTGTGAAGCGAACGAGATCCGCTTTGTCAACTGATCGTGCTGCATGCCCAAGAGTGAATTTTGCTATGCGCGTCATGTTGGTGCGCGTGTCGAGTAATATACCAAATTCTGTCTCAAGTTGTTGAGGCGTTTCGGCACTTTTAAGAATTTCGAGAGCTTGCGATGTGACATCTGTTATGAAGCGCTCGCTTGGTTTAAGCTCTGCGTGGGCACTCACACTCATGAGGTTAAGAGATAGAAGGGCCGTTATAATCATGGTAAAGAAATATCGCATTTTGCAACCTTTGTTTGTGTCGTGCAGCGCGCACTTATTCATCGTCTAAGTCAGTAATATCTGGAAGGCTCTCAAACGTTGTCGCGCCATCTTGAATTCTAAATTGTCTGTTTTGCCAATAAAAACTCTTATAGCTCGTATAAAGGTCAGATGAGCTCTTCGCAAGGTCATCGAGAGGTTCTAAGAGTTCGCTTCTTGTATTTATAACATCTAAGGCGAATATGCCGTCACGATATTCACTCTCACTAAAGTAAAAGGTGGGGTTTAGGAACATGTCCACTGTCCGTCCAACCAAATGGCGCGGTGTTGAAGGGCCAAGAAGAGGGATGAATAAATAGGGGCCGCTGCCAACGCCATATTTAGCTAATGTTTGACCAAAATCCTCGCTTTGCTGCTCGAACCCTAAATGGGAGGCCATATCAATAATCCCCAAAATCCCTATGGTCATATTTATGCCAAAGCGCGCACTATCGGTTCCCATTTTTGACCAATTCCCTTGAAAAGCATCATTGGCAATCGACACGGGCGTTGTCCATGTTCTTAACACATTGCTGAATGTGCGGCGCACGGGGCTTGGTAAAATCGTTGTGTAAGCACTGGCAATGGGGCGGGCGAGGTATTTATCTAATACAAGATGGACTGCGAAAGACTTTCTATTGAAACTTTCATAAGGGTCGTGGATAGACGCTTCGGCCTTAGCAATATGAGGCGTGAGCGTGATTGCGACCGTTAAGAATAAAATTGGAATGACGCGTGGCACTTAAGTGTTCCTTTTTTAAAGACTTTCGATGTGAGACCAATTTGCTCACGTAAACTGTGTTTAGCTTAAGTCTGGTCGCTCTATGAGCCAAGTAAAAATCGAAGCAATGGGAGTTATTTGTAACAAAAAATAAGCGCCAGCAATGATTTCTTGACATATAAGGATATCTTTATATATAAAAAGAGCATTGTTAGGGATTGTATTATGGCTGAAGACATTATGGATAATTTGTTGTCCACGCTGCGTGCGGCTGGTGAGCCAACAAGGCTACGTATTTTAGCTGTATTAAGCCATGGCGAGCTTACGGTTTCTGAATTGGTTTATGTGTTGCGCCAAAGCCAACCGCGTATCTCACGTCACCTAAAACTGCTTGCTGATGCGGGGTTGGTTATTCGGTTTCCTGAAGCCAGTTGGATTTTTTATCGTTTGGCAAAAAACAGTGCCGCGGGCGAACTTGGGCAATATCTTGTTTCTCGCTTAAACGAGAATACGGCTGCGCTCGACACCGATATGACGCGTCTCTTGCATGTCCGTAAGGAACGCCAAGACAAAGCAGAAGCATATTTCGCGGAAAATGCGCCCCGCTGGAATGAGATTAGCGCATTGCATATTCCCGAAACTCAAGTCGAGGCGCGCATGCTTAGCTTCTTACCCAACGACCCTGTCTCATTATTGGTTGATCTTGGGACGGGCACAGGGCGCATGCTTGAGGTCTTTGGACCGCATGTAACGGAGGCTATAGGGTTTGACTCAAGCCCCGACATGCTCACGCTCGCGCGCTCACGGTTAAGTAATCTTGGACAAGAGAATTGCCAGGTGAGACAGGGCGATATTGTTGGTTTGCCGCTTGGCCCTGAGCAAGCAGATATTTTGATTATGCATCAGGTTCTTCATTTTGTTGATGACCCGACAATGGCGCTGGCCGAGGCCGCTCGGGTGTTGAAACCTGGGGGTCGTATTCTGATCGCCGATTTCGCTGCCCATGATTTGGTTTACCTTCGCGATGAACATGCGCACCGGCGTCTGGGTTTTCGGGATATTGATATAGAGAATTGGCTAAATGAGCATGACCTAGTGCTCGAGGTCAGCGAACATATGACATCGACATCCGGTAATACTGATCTTGAAGTCGTCTTATGGGTGGCCACAAAATCTCCACTTCCAATTGTATTGTAAAGAATTGAGGGCATACCAGTGAATTTTTCGTTTGAGTTTTTTCCACCCAAATCTGATAAGGCCGAGCTTAATTTGTGGTCTGCGATTAATGCATTGGCACCACTTGAGCCTGAGTTTGTCTCTGTTACTTATGGTGCAGGCGGAACGACGCGCACGCGTACGCATGATTGCGTTCGGCGTATTGTACAAGAAACCAATTTAAAGCCGGCAGCGCATTTGACCTGCGTATCGGCGACTAAGTCTGAAGTCGATCATGTGATTGACGATTATGAACATGCAGGCGTACGCCATATTGTTGCTTTACGAGGCGATATGCCAGATTTCGCGCCTTATTCTGTATATCCAGGTGGCTATCTTTCGACGGTTGATTTGGTGAAAGCGATCTCCGATCGAGGGTGTTTTGATGTTTCGGTGAGTGCTTATCCCGAAAAGCATCCAGAGTCTGCGAGCTTGCAGCATGATATTGATTTGTTAAAGGCCAAGCAGGATGCTGGTGCCACACGCGCGATTACACAATTTGCGTTTGATACTTTCGCCTATGTTCGCTTCCGCGATGCTTTAATGGAAGATGGTCTTTCGATTGAAATTTGTCCTGGCATTATGCCAACGACGAATTTTTCGGGCGCATTCAGTATGGCCGAGAAATGTGGGACATCTGTGCCGGAAGCTCTGCGCCAAAGATTTTTAGGTTTAGAGGATGACCCGGCGGCACGCGAAGATATTGCAACCTCTTTTGCATTGGAGCAGTGCGAGATATTGAAAGCCGAAGGATTTGGGCATGTCCATTTTTATACGCTTAATCAAGCGGCCTTAACAATGAATGTATGTCGCGCTTTAGAAAAAGGAGCCGTGTAATGGGCTGGACGAGAGAAACACGTAACGCCGCTTTGCCCGCTTTGAGCAATGAACGCATTCTTATGCTTGATGGGGCATTGGGCACAATGGTCCAGAGTTTTCCACTCACCGAAGAAGATTTTCGCGGTGATCTATTCGCCGACCATAAACACGACCTTAAGGGTAATAATGATCTCTTGTCGCTCACTCGGCCCGATATAATCGCCCAAATACACGATGGTTTTCTAGCTGCTGGTAGCGATATCATTGAAACTAATACATTTTCCTCAACGTCGATCGCCCAAGCTGATTACGCGCTCGAAGACGAGGCTTATCGTTTGAACCTCGAAAGCGCGCGTTTAGCGCGTAACGTGGCTGATGCATGGGAAGATAAAGATTCCTCTCGCCCACGTTTTGTTGCTGGTGCGATTGGTCCAACAAATCGCACGGCATCGATTTCGCCAGATGTGAATGATCCGGGTAAACGAAATGTCTCTTATGATCTCCTGCGCGACGCTTATGCGGAAGCGACACGCGGCCTGATAGATGGCGGTGTCGATATTATCCTGATTGAAACAATTTTCGATACGTTAAATGCCAAAGCGGCAATTCATGCGGTGAAAGATGTTTTTGAAGAAATTGGTTTTGAACTTCCTTTGATGATTTCTGGCACGATTACCGATCGTTCAGGGCGTACTTTATCTGGTCAAACCACAGAAGCTTTTTGGAACAGTTTGCGCCATGCTGCGCCTTTTTCGATTGGCCTGAATTGCGCTTTGGGTGCTGAAGAAATGCGGCCTTATGTTGCCGAGATTGCACGAGTTGCGGATACGCGCGTTTGCATTTACCCGAATGCAGGTCTGCCCAATGAGTTTGGAGAATATGATCAATCGGGTGCAGAAATGGCTGAGATTATTCGTGAGTTTGCGGAATCTGGCTACGTCAATATTCTTGGCGGGTGCTGTGGCACAACCCCGGATCATATTCGGCACATTGGCGATATTGTTAAAGGAATCCCGCCGCGCATAGTCGAGGCCAAAGAACCCTTCTTGCGACTGTCGGGATTAGAGCCATTTACTTTAACGCCTGAGATTCGCTTTGTGAATGTTGGTGAGCGCACCAATGTCACTGGCTCTGCAAAATTCCGTCGGCTTATTAGTGAGGGTGACTATGAAGAAGCTCTCAATGTCGCACGACAGCAAGTTGAGAGCGGTGCACAGATCATTGATGTGAATATGGACGAAGGCATGCTCGATGGCGAAGCAGCCATGACTCAGTTTCTCAATCTCATTGCGACCGAGCCAGAGATTGCTCGTGTTCCGATTATGATTGATAGCTCTAAATGGTCGGTCATTGAGGCCGGCCTTAAATGTGTTCAGGGTAAGGCCGTGGTTAACTCGATCTCACTGAAAGAAGGTGAGGAAACGTTTTTGGATCATGCGCGCCTATGCCAGCGTTATGGTGCTGCAGTTATCGTTATGGCATTTGATGAAGCCGGACAGGCAGATACTGCAGATCGTAAGTTTGAAATATGTGAACGGTCTTATAAGTTACTAACTGAGAAGCTCAACTTTGCACCTCAAGACATTATTTTCGATCCCAATATTTTTGCTGTGGCTACAGGGATCGACGAGCATAATAAT
>CBFHJI010000068.1:0-7162 GCA_965656255.1 Alphaproteobacteria bacterium | reverse complement strand
TTGCAAAACATATGAACGAATTTGGTGACCCCAGCCAATATCAGTTTTGTTTTGCGCTGCCGCCAAAGCTTCTTCTTCACGCTTTTGCAATTCAAGCTCATAAAGTCGAGCGCGCAACATAGTCCAGGCCGTTGCCCTATTTTTATGCTGTGAGCGCTCATTCTGACACTGTACCACAATCCCAGTTGGTATATGCGTAATCCGCACAGCGCTATCTGTTGTATTCACGTGCTGTCCGCCTGCGCCACTGGCTCTGAATGTATCAATACGAACATCCGATTCTGAAATATCAATATCTATATTGTCATCAACCTCAGGAAAGCAGCCAACACTGGCAAAACTTGTATGCCGTCGTGCTTGCGAGTCAAATGGCGAAATTCGCACAAGTCGATGAACCCCTGACTCCGTTTTAATCCAACCATAAGCATTATGCCCTTTAATGTGGATTGTAACAGATTTAATGCCAGCCTCCTCGCCGTCTGTAATCTCAACAATATCAGTTTTATAACCCCGGCGTTCAGCCCATCGTAAATACATACGCATCAACATGCTGGTCCAGTCTTGACTTTCAGTCCCACCAGCACCCGCATGAATTTCAATAAAGGCTGAATTCGCGTCAGCCTCACCCGAGAGCAATGTCTCAACCTCCATGCGTTCAACATTTTCGCGTAACTGAGCAAGTGCGGAAACAGCCTCAGCAACGATCGTTGCATCTCCCTCATCCTCGCCCATTGTAACCAGCTCGCTATTCTCAGTCATATCAGCTTCAATTTGATTACACATCTGAATTGACTGCTCGAGATGATTGCGCTCCTGCATAAGCTTTTGCGCTTGATCGGGATCATTCCACAAATCAGCACTCTCAGCTTGTTCGTTGAGCTCAGCTAGACGTGCAAGTGCCTTATCCCAGTCCAAATGCCGCCGCAATAAGGTTAGAGACTGAGTAATGCTCTCAATATGATCTTGTGCTTCTGCGCTCACGCAATATTCCTCTACAATTTAGGTAACAATTAATCAGATTATTTATATGTCTATTTAGAAGATTTTTCGACCGCTCAAATTAATTTGAGCTTAACTAATAAAGCCCGCCAATATCCGCACCGGTTTCAGCTTGATCGCCTTTATTAGCAGCTGGTGCATTTCCATCAATAACCAATTGACGACGCCCACGAATTGGCTCCGTCCCAACTTTAAAGGCTTCTAGAATAACGTTTTTGTCACCCTTTTGAGCAAGTTTACCCGTTTTAGCATTAATCCTGACGAGGTTAACAGCAGGTGGAATGCGGAACGGAATAATCGGTTCATCACGCAGTGCGAGCTGCATAAACTCTTTAAACACCGGCGCGGCAACCAGCCCGCCTGTTTCTCTTCGCCCTAAAGACCTATTATCATCAAAGCCAATATAAACCCCAACAACCAGGTCAGGGGAAAACCCTAGAAACCAAGCGTCACGACTATCATTTGTCGTTCCGGTTTTACCAGCGAGCGGACGATTTAATGAACGGATGGACCGTCCTGTCCCACGCTGAACAACACCTTCGAGCATGGACACGATTTGATAAGCGGTCTGAGACGGCAAGACTTGCTTTCGCAGATCAGGTAAACTTGGTGGGGTTTGATTATCCCATGTGCGTACGATGCAAGCAGAGCATACGCGTTGATCATTTTTAAATATTGTTTTTCCATAGCGGTCTTGAATACGATCAATCATGACCGGCGAGACTGACTTGCCACCATTAACAAAAATTGAATAAGCATTCACCATTTTCAATAAAGTTGTTTCGCCCGCACCCAAAGCCATAGCAAGCACAGGCGGCATTGACTCGCTGACCCCAAAAGCACGGGCATAGTCAACAACCTTACGCATCCCTATTTGCTGCGCCAAACGAATGGTCATCAAATTTCGACTTTGCTCCATGCCCAAACGAAGTGTCGAGAGGCCATAAAAACGTCGGGCAAAGTTTTCAGGTTTCCACAGGCCCTGATCGCGCCCCTGATCAATCACAAAAGGTGCATCAAGGACAAGGCTTGCTGGTGTATAACCGTCATCTAAAGCACGCGCGTAAACGATTGGCTTAAAAGCCGAACCGGGTTGGCGTCTGGCTTGTGTCGCGCGGTTAAACTCACTTAAGCTATAACTGAAACCACCAACCATTGCCATAACACGGCCCGTGTGTGGATCCATTGCGACAAGGGCACCATTCACTTCAGGAATTTGACGTAAAGCAAATTCACTTCCCTTAGGCTCAACATAGATAACGTCACCTGCCCCCAAGACTTGATGGGCCGTAATAATTTGTGCACCCAAAGAACCAGAGGGTGAGCTTGCAGCGCGACGCGCCCATCGTAATTCGCTGAGCGGAATGCGCCCTAATTCGGGGACAAAATCAGGCGTCAAAACACCTTCTGGGCGCAGTCCTATTTCAACTGCATTATCATCGACCGATAACACAACGGCTAGTCGCCAAGGCGCAATATCAGCGGGCGCTTTTATTTCTGATAATTGGTTGGGCCAATCGGTTAATTGCTCAAATTGGACAACAGGACCACGATACCCCTGGCGCTGATCATAAGAAACCAAACCATCACGAAGCGTCTGAACACCAATCGCTTGCAATTGTGTGTTCAATGTCGAGCGTATTGACAAGCCTCCGCCATATAACTGTTTATCACCATAGAGGTCATAGACTTGCCGCCTAATAGACTCTACAAAATGAGAAGCTTCAACGCTTTGTGAACCAACTGATCTAAAATTTACCTCTAGAGCGCTGGCTTGCGCAATAGCCGCCTCTGCTCGGGTGACAAAACCTTCATCTACCATCCGCTCAAGCACCCAATTACGTCGCCCAATCGCCCGTTCAAAGCCGCGAATTGGATGGTAATTATTCGGTGCTTTTGGCAGTGCCGCCAAATAGGCAGCCTCAGCCAAAGTCAATTCGGCAAGAGACTTGTCAAAATAGTTCAATGCCGCCGCAGCAACCCCATAACTACCAATACCAAGATAAATTTCGTTAAGATAAAGCTCTAATATTTGACGCTTATCAAAAGCGTTTTCGAGCCGCACCGCTAAAATCGCTTCCTTTATCTTTCTTTGAAACGTCACATCATTTGTAAGTAAAAAGTTTTTAGCAACCTGCTGGGTGATGGTTGAGGCACCTTCTAAGCGTCGCCCATAAACCACATTCAAAACATTTTGAACGACAGCACGCATGATACCAAAAAAGTCCAAACCGAAATGATTATAAAAGTTTTTATCTTCAGCGGCTAAAAACGCATTTTCCAAAACTTTTGGCACAACATCTATTGGAACAAATAACCTGCGTTGCTTTGCAAATTCAGCAATAAGCTCTCCATCTCCAGCGTGAGCACGCGTGGTGACAGGAGGCGCATAGTCAGCCAAGTGCTTATAGTCGGGAAGACTACTGCCAACCTGCCAGAGATAAGCGCCCAATAAGAATGAGATCACTGCCGTAGCCAGAAGGCTAACGCTCAATAAGATTTTGATAATTTTCATTCTAAGCCGCAAGCCCTTGGTGTTGATAGACGTCTTATGCGCATGCCCTATTCATTTGATCAGACAGCCATTATCCCCCGCATATGTATCTAAAAATGAGGTAAAATACCAGTTGTTTAAGTAAGCTCTAAAGGGCTAGGTCGATACAAATTAGTTTGCTTCCAATGAGCTTGAAAATGCATCAATCGACTGCTTGAGCGCCACAGCCGCAGATTTTCGCCATTTTGTCGAGACCAATTGCTTTTCATCCCGCGAATTCGTCAAAAAGCCGAGTTCAATCAATACAGAAGGCACATCAGGCGCTTTTAGAACACGAAACCCAGCAAATCGATGGGTTCTGTCAAGTAGAACAGTATGCCCCTTCATTTGCGAAACAACTGTTGATGCAAACTTAACAGACAAATTTTTGGTTTCGCGCTGAGCCAGATCGATCAAAATATTGGTGACCTCTTTCGGTTGGTCACCAAAATCAATGCCTGCAATAATGTCAGACCTGTTTTCTTTTCGGGCAAGTGCCGCGGCTTCTTTATCAGACGCCGTCTCCGATAAAGTATAGATAGACATGCCCCTCACATTTTTTCGCCCGATCGCGTCTGCATGAATTGAAATGAACAAATCGGCACTGCGCCGACGCGCAATATTCACTCGCTCTTTCAGAGGAATGTAGACATCGCGATCTCGCGTGAGATAAACCTGATAGCGCTTATCGCGGCGCAGCTGCGCAGCTAATTCTCTAGCAAAAGCCAGTACAACATCTTTTTCTTTAACTTTTTTACCACTTGCCCCGGGGTCAACGCCACCATGGCCAGCGTCAATCACAACAACAAATTTATCATTTTTCTTAGGAGGTTTTATGATAGTGGTCTCGGGTGTAGGCGGTTGCTTATTAGCGCGCTGACTCTCAAGATCTTTAATGAAAGCTTCTCGAGATGTTTTTGCGAGATCAATAACCATTCGGTAAGGAAAACCTGCTGATGGAGGCAAGACAAAGTCGCGCGCGATATTAACCGGCCCAGTTGTATCCATAACAATGCGCATAACATTAGAAGAAAAAAGACCTTTGCGAATATTTTGAATAAGCCCGGCACCGTCTGGCAATCGTTTACCATTTGGCCAATCCGCATCATAAATATCAATGACCACGCGATAAGGATCATTGAGTGTGAATATCTCATATTTAGCTTTTTGAGATAGTTCAATGACCACGCGCGTGCCCTGTTCAGACGCACCTATTCTTAATGTTTCCAGCGTCGTGCCCGCACGTGCAGTCTGTGAAACCATAAAAAACGCGCTCAAAAGTAAGCACGCGAAGAACATCTTTGGTAATGAGAACGAAGAAGCTCTGGTCATAGCAATCCTAAATTTGAAGCAACTATGCCCCGAATCGTTGAAGAAATTCAACTATCCATAACTCATAAAGAAGAAAAAACTTATTTAAGAGAGGCACTTAATGAGTATATTGCCGAAATTGCTTGCGTGGACCACCGGCGCAGACTACAAACGAGAGGCTTGATGGATTAAATTCGAACCCGCCAGCGAAAAGCGTTTACATGCTTCGCGCGACACGATCGAACAGAAAAGCCAAGCAAAGTTCGGTTTTACGTAATTGTTTTGCCGAAGCAGTGTTTTCGGCCTTCCCTGAAAAGGAAGGCCACAATCGAGGTTACACAGGTTGAGAGCTTATACACAATACGAAAGCACTCTTGAATTGAGTATGGCGGCAAACGTAAAGCCGTCACTTTTTTTCAACGCCTTTGACCTTCACAAATCAACATTTTTTGTCGCTAACAGTCCTCAGGCTTTGTCTGGGTCAGAACGAGCGACCGGAGTTTTATACAATGACATCGCGCATGCTTATAGATGCGGCTCACAAAGAAGAAACACGTGTAGTCGTCCAAAAAAACCAACAGATTATCGAATTTGATTTTGAATCTGAAAACAAACTACCTCTTAGAGGAAACATTTATCTCGCCAAAGTTACCCGTGTAGAGCCATCTCTTCAGGCAGCTTTTGTTGAATATGGCGGAAACAGACAAGGCTTCCTCGCCTTTAGTGAAATCCATCCTGATTATTACCAAATCCCCGTCTCTGATCGCGAAGCATTGTTAAAAGAACATGCCGATGAGCAAAAGGAAGAAGAACCAGAGTCAGAAACCTTAAATAGTTCAGATAATGAAGAAAGCGATGACGGCAGCCCACGTATTGAAAGCATAGGTGGCGATGCGCATGAAGAGGTTTCGGACCGCACGCGCTCACATAGCTCCAGTCGCAAATATAAAATTCAGGAAGTTATTAAGCGTCGTCAGGTTATTCTTATTCAAGTCGTTAAAGAAGAACGCGGCAATAAGGGTGCGGCGTTAACAACTTATATTTCTTTAGCTGGTCGTTATTGTGTCTTGATGCCTAACACTGCTCGTGGTGGTGGCATTTCTCGCAAAATTAATAATTCTGCCGATCGAAAGAAACTCAAAACAACCGTCGAAAAACTTGGTGTACCTGCCGGCATGGGTTTAATTATCCGCACAGCTGGTTCACAGCGGACAGCGATCGAGATCAAACGCGACTATAATTATCTCATTAAAACATGGGAAACAGTCCGTAACCTCACGCTTAAAAGCACAGCCCCTGCCCTTGTTTATGAAGAAGGCTCATTAATTCGGCGCTGTATTCGCGATCTCTATAACCCCGATTATGAAGAGATTATCGTTGACGGTGTAACCGCCTATAGCGAAGCACGCGAATTCATGAAACTCATGATGCCAAGTCATGTGAAGAAAATCAAACAGCACAAAAGTGCCGTCTCCCTCTATCGAGAATCCGGTGTAGAGGATCAGCTTGCAGCTATGTTTAACCCGACAGTCACCCTTCCATCAGGTGGTTATCTTGTTATTAATCCAACCGAAGCTTTGGTGTCTGTCGACGTCAACTCAGGGCGCTCGACAGGTGAATATTCAATTGAACGCACCGCACTCAATACGAATTTAGAAGCCGCTGACGAAGTTGCCCGCCAAATGCGCTTGCGTGACCTTGCAGGCCTGCTTGTTATTGACTTCATCGACATGGATGAAAATCGCAATAATCGTGCAGTCGAAAAGCGCCTTAAAGATGCATTGAAAAACGATCGTGCACGCATTCAGGTAGGGCGAATTAGTCCTTTTGGTTTGCTTGAAATGTCACGGCAACGCATACGCTCTGGCGTAATTGATAGCTCTAGCAATACGTGTCAACACTGCCAGGGAACGGGCATCATCCGTTCTGTTGAGAGCCGCGCATTGCATGTTCTTCGCCAAATTGGTGAGGAGATTACCAAAAATGCAAGAGAAGAAATCAAGGTTGGCTTACCAAGTGATGTTGCTGTTTATTTATTAAATCAAAAACGTTCAGCAATTGTCGAACTCGAGCAAGCACATAATATCGCCATTACGATTTCGATTGATACGCATTTAATGGCAATGGAAATGACCCTCAATACACAGCAGGGCTCTTCTGATAAGCCTGTTCGAATGGACGCAAGCACTGCCCCCAGCCAAGGTGAACGTCACACAAAAGGCCGTCGCGACCGCAGAGATCGAAACGATCGCAACTCAGATAAAGAGCGTGCTGATAAAACGGAACTGTCCAAAGCGGAAGAAGAAACCGACAAGCCTG
>CBFHJI010000067.1:0-7178 GCA_965656255.1 Alphaproteobacteria bacterium | reverse complement strand
CGCCGGGCCCCCACAATTGCTTATGACAATCCTGGCACCAACTCGGACGGCATTACAACCTCAGATAGCTATGGTGGTTTTAATGGTGCACCAGATCGTTTCTTATGGACAGTGCGTGGGCGTAGCGAAAAATTTATCAATTATAATAGCTACCGGTCTGTATTTGCCAAATATGCCGATTATATTGGTCCGCAGCACGTTAATCCCGAGTTTCAGCGCTATGAGAGGCATCGGATCTGGGAGATCGAAGCTAATTTGAATCCAAAATTTCGTCATGTCTATGCCAAGCGTGTTTTCTACATCAATGAAGATAGCCATGGGATTGTCGCAACCGAAGTCTATGACGGACGGGGTGAACTCTGGCGCGTTCAGCAGCTAGGCTCAGGCGTTCAATATGAAGTTCCCATTTGCGGCTCTGGGGGGGAAACCATCTATGATCTAATGGTTGGGCGTTATCTTGCCATTGGTCTGACCAATGAAGAAGGGCCAATTAACTTTAATGCGGATCATTTAAACCCTGATCGCTATACGCCGTCCAATATCAGGCGTTTAGGACGATAATTAGTCGCATTATTCATATAAATGCGTGCTTGAAAGAGCGCGCACAACTGACTATGGTTTAAACCATAAGGTGGACATACCACTTGTTTTTGGGAGAACATAAATGAAGAATTGTTGGGTTATTGCGGCCGCTTTCGGGGTTGGTCTTGCGACGTTCATGCCATCTGCGCAGGCTTTGGAGCCATATGAACAAGCCATGAAAAGCGACCTTGCTAAAGAGGCCTTATTGCTGGATGTCGTCACAGTTGGTTCGAATACAATTGCTGTAGGCGAGTATGGTCATGTTATTATTAGCCCAGATAATGGTGCGACATGGAACCAAGCAACTGATGTTCCAACGCGCAACACATTAACAAGCGTTTCCTTTTACGATGAAAAAAATGGTTTGGCCGTTGGCCATGACATGACCATCCTCCGAACAGAAGATGGCGGTAATAGCTGGGAGCTCACATATAATGACCGTGAGATTGAACTGCCACTATTGGCCGTTTATTACGTCAATAAAAATAATGCTCTAGCTTTTGGGGCATTCTCGCAAGTGCTTGAAAGTAATGATGGCGGCAAGTCTTGGGAATCGCGCGCATTAAGCGATGACGCTGAAGATGACTTCCACCTTAATGATGCCTTTAAAGGCGCATCAGGCGATATTTTTGTACCCGCTGAATTTGGGAACGTCTATCGTTCACAAAATGGCGGCAAAAGTTTTGAAGCACTTGAAACGCCATATGATGGATCATTCTGGGGCGGCATGTCGCTCAGCAATGGCGACGTTCTTGTGTGGGGAATGCGCGGCAATGCATTTGTCTCGTCCGATAATGGCGAGAGCTGGCGCAAAGTTATAACAAACACTGATCGTTCCATCTCAGGTGGTGCGCAACTCTCTGATGGACATATTGTGCTCGCTGGTTTGTCTGGTTTGGTTCTTGAGAGTGTCGATGGTGGCAAAACATTTACGGAGTTTGTGCGTCCTGACCGTTTAAGCTTTGCACAAGTCTCACCTGGGCCAGATTTGAAAAATGTTATTTTGTTTGGCGACTCGGGTGTGCGTATGCACGCGCTTGGAAAATAAGCCTTATGTTTTGGGCTAATATTGGCCCATCGTATAATGTTTTATAGAATAGTAAGAAAGGCTGCAGAGGAAACCCTGCAGCTTTTTTTATGTTAATATGAAACCGCTATTAAGCCTTAAGAGGGCGCAGGAGGGGTTATGAGCGACGATCACATTCAATTAGATATCGAGGGCGGCATTGCTTTTGTAACGGTTGATACCGGTGATGGTATTAACAGTTTTAGTGCCGAGCGCATGCGCCGGCTCACGACTATTGCTCAGTCTTTGCGGGGCAACACAGATGTGCATGCAATTGTGCTGACCGGTAAAAATAATTTTGGTGCAGGGGTGGATCTGAAAGATCCAGAGCTATGGAAAACTGGCAATACACGTTTGCAACAAAGGCAGGTGATGGCGCTTGGCCCAGATTTGTGTGCGGCATGGGAAGCGCTTGAACAAGTTACGATTTGCGCAATTGAAGGTTTCTGTATTGGCGGCGCTATGGCTTTGGCGGTTGCTTGCGATTGGCGGGTCATGGGGCAGAGCGCTTATTTTAGTCTTCCTGAGGTGCCGCTTGGTATGAATATGAGTTGGCAGAGTAATCCTCGTATTGTTGCTTTGATTGGTCCGGCGCGCGCGAAAGAACTAGTGATCCTGGGTGAGCGCTGCGATGCAGAAAAAGCACTGCGCTATGGTTTGGTCGAGGATATTGTCGCTGATGGGGAGACACTTGCCTGGGCTCGTGCACGCGCAGAGAAGGTTGCCGCCTTGCCGCCGCTATCGGTCCGTATGTCAAAACAGGCTCTCAATGCGAGCGCGACCGCTTTAAATTATACAGCGTCTTTTATGGATCGTGATCAGTTTGCTTTTACCGCAGGCTCCAATGATCAAAAAGAAGCCTTAAGAGCCTTTCGTGAAAAACGAACACCAAATTTTACTGGTGATTGATCGACGAGGCATATAACATGTTGGAAATTATCAGTTTTCATAAAGGGGAAGACCTATGCGGGTAAAAGGAAAAATGGCATTTGTGACGGGCGGCGCTTCTGGCTTGGGCCGCGCATCAGCGCTTATGTTAGCGCGTGAGGGCGCCAAAGTTAGCGTGACAGACATTAACGAAGAGGGTGCCCGTGCGGTTGCTGCAGAAATTAATGAGATTAATCCGGGTGCGGGTTTTGCTTTTGCCCATGACGTCACCAGTGAAAGCCAATGGCAAACGACTTTACAACAAGCCCATGACGCCATGGGCGGTTTAAATGTCCTGCTCAATAATGCAGGTATTGGCGGTGGCTCAACAGTTGAGGACACAGATTTTGAAACTTGGAAAAAAGTGCATGCGGTTGATGTTGATAGTGTGTTTCTAGGTTGTAAATATGCCATTCCACTTATGCGTGAACATGCGCCAGGTTCGATTATCAATATTTCGTCGATTGCGGGTTTAATCGCGGGCCATAATATGGCTGCTTATAATTCTGCAAAGGCTGGTGTATGGTTGCTGAGCAAGTCCGTTGCCTTACACTGCGCTAAGCGTGGTTATAGAATTCGGAGCAATTCAATTCACCCCACTTTCATTGATACGCCTATCCTTGATGGTATGGCTGGCGTGAATGGGCGCGATGAATTATTGACTAAGCTTGCCCGGCAGGTTCCTTTGGGTGAGGTAGGTGACCCCAATGACGTCGCTTACGCAGTTCTCTATTTAGCAAGTGACGAGAGTAAATTTATGACCGGCGCCGAGCTTAAACTCGATGGCGGCATTTCAGCAATGTAGTTAAGTTCTTTAATTAAGTTTCGAGGTCTTTGTTATGGGTATAACCCTTTTTAAGACACCAGTTCTGTCGCCTTTGATGCGGGTTATCTCACATCTTATTCTAAGGGCGATGGGCTGGCGTTGTATTGGCGCCGTTCCCCCCGACGTCAAGAAGTGCATTATGATTGTGGCCCCCCATACATCCAATTGGGATTTTGCTTATTTCGTATTGGCCGTCTTTGATTTTAAGTTGGATTTGCGGGTGCTTATCAAACACACATTGTTTGTTGGCCCCTTAGGTTGGTTCTTGCGTTACTGCGGTGCTATTCCTGTTGATCGGCGATCTGCTGGTGCACGCGTTCGTAAATTATCCGAGATGATGGAACAAAGTGAGCGCTTTGTTTTATTGATTACACCCGAAGGCACGCGCAGCGCGACCAAGAATTGGAAAACGGGATTTTATCATATGGCCCAGGAGGCTAATGTGCCAATTGTTGTGACTTATATTGATACGCGCACGAAACAAATAGGCATTGATCACCTTATTTACCCATCGGGAAACAAAGATGAAGATATTAAGAAAATAAAAGCTTTTTACGATACAAAGCAGGGTGTTAAGCCACAAAATTACGCGTCTTAACACCCTGATAAGCATTTTGCCGTGGTTAAAATTAGCCCATCATAAAGGCAGCAAACTTATTGCCATCTAGGTCGCGGAAGTAAGCGCCATAAAATCCAGGCATGCGTTCGCCGGGTGCGCCTTCATCTTGAGCGCCAAGTGCGATTGCTTTTGCGTATAATTTATCAACATTCTCGCGCGAACCAACACTCAACGCTACCATGGTGCCATTGCCGACTGTAGCGGCTTCGCCATCATAAGGTGTTCCTACGCCGATCATTGGCGCGCCCATTTCTGTTCCCCAGAAAATAAGACGGTCGTTATTGAAAATGCGTTTCCCGCCAATTTCGCCCATAAGGGCGTCATAGAAGGCGGCGGCTTTATCTTTGTCATTTGAACCAAGTGTTACATAACCAATCATAATATACTCCCATTAAAAGTTCGTTAACTTGACATGTGAAGCCATCCTTCGACAAGTCTATTTTGACCGGGTCTATGCTTTTCAAGCGACCTTCGTTATAACGGTATTCACGGAGGAAAATATGGTTTCAGTTCTTACCCTTATTAGTCAACTCATTGAGATATATATCTGGATCATCATTATTTCGGCCATTCTGAGCTGGTTACAGGCCTTTGATGTCATCAACTTCCATAATAGATATGTGCAATTGATTGGGCGCTCGCTTTATCAGCTGACTGAGCCAGTTTATGTGCAAATACGTCGGGTTATTCCGATTATGGGTGGGTTAGACTTGTCGCCAATTATTGTTATTCTTGGCTTAAGTTTCCTGAGAAACCTTATGTGGGAAATGCTCACCTAAATATTCGAACCTATAAAGAAGGGGCTTTTTGTGGTCGCTAAGATTATTGATGGAAAGAAAATAGCAGCTGACCTGCGGCATAATATTGCGTCGGAGGTTGCGCGCTTGGGGCGTGAGCATGGCGTTCAACCTGGATTGGCTGTTGTGCTTGTGGGCGAGGATGCGGCCTCACAAGTTTATGTGCGCAATAAGGGTGTGGCGACCAAAGAAGCGGGCATGGTGAGCTTTGAATATCGTCTTCCCGAAACTGTGACTGAGGCTGAACTCTTAGCGCAAGTAACGCAATTAAACGAAGATCCCGCAGTGCATGGTATTTTGGTGCAGTTTCCAGTTCCAGGCCATATTAGCCAGCAACGCGTTATCGAGCATATTCATCCCGATAAAGATGTTGATGGCCTCCACCCCATAAATGCCGGGCGACTGGCAAGTGGTATTCCAGGCCTTGTTCCATGCACGCCGATGGGTAGCGTGATTTTGGCAAAACAAAGTTTGGGCACACTTGAAGGTTTGCATGCTGTCATTATTGGGCGGTCAAATTTAGTTGGCAAACCAGTTGCACAATTATTATTGAACGAGAATGCAACGGTTACGCTCGCCCATTCAAGAACTAGAAATCTGCCAGAACTCTGCAAGACGGCAGATATTATTATTGCCGCCGTTGGCATCCCTGAAATGGTTAAAGGTGATTGGGTGAAACAAGGCGCGGCTGTCATTGATGTGGGTATTAATCGTGTGGACGTCCCTGAAACTGGGAAAACACGCCTGGTTGGTGATGTGGCTTTTGATGATGCAAAGGAAAACGCTGGTTATATAACGCCAGTGCCCGGGGGCGTTGGCCCTATGACAATTGCATGTTTATTGCGCAATACAGTCTTTGCAGCATGCCGGCAGGCGGGCCTGCCCGACCCTATATTGTAGTCTAATGCAGTTACCCTCTCGCGGAGAAACCATAGAATTACAGGCTCATGATGTGAACCAAGATGGGCATGGCGTTGCCAGGCACCCGTCTGGCCTTATTTTCTTTATTGCAGATTTATGGCCAGATGAAAAAGCCTTGTGTAAGGTGGTCGCGATTCATAAGAGCTATGGGGTTGCGCAAATTGATCAACGCCTCACAGCCAGTGAGGTGCGCGTTGCCCCTTTTTGTGCACATCATGGCACGCATGATACGGCCTGCACCGCCTGCCCTTGGCAGGGCATTGATTATCCAGCTCAACTCGCTCGAAAAGAGGCGCGGTTAGAGACCTGTTTGTCATTCTTAGGATCTCCCATTTCATCCATTTGGCCTTCGCCCCAAATATCGGCTTATCGGAACAGGGCGCAGTTTAAAACGGATGGTCAGGAGATTGGCTATGTGAATGGTTTAACTTTGCAGCTTGCGCCTATTGATGCTTGCCCCATTTTGAGCAAACGCAATCAGAAGACACTCAAGGTTTTAAAGAGCCAATTACCAAATCGGGCATGGCAGTCTGATGATGGTTTTACCAGCTTAGATATTGACGAGGGCATTTCCGCGGCCGAAGTATCGATCAATGCGCGTCGGCCTTTTCGACAGGGTAATCAAGGCCAAAATAAACAAATGCGCACGTGGCTTGCAGAACAAATTAATGCATTGCCGCCACGGCAAATTGCGCTTGAGTTATTTTGTGGGTCCGGGAATTTTACCGAAGTTCTGGTGAAGGAGGGCGTTAAGCCCATCGTCGCTGCAGATGTTGGTGGGGAAGCAATTGGGGCGTTACGGGCGCATAAATGGCCATTGGTAACAGCGCATATTTGCAATCTTGGTGAAGATGACGGGCTTAAAAGCTTCTTACGGCAACAGACAATTAAACCATCACTATTGGTGCTCGATCCACCCCGAACAGGCTTTGCACAAATTAACCTGGTGTTAGAACATTTTAAGAGCTTACAGACGATATTATATATATCCTGTGACCTATTGAGCTTTGCGCGTGACGCAAAAACATTGGTTGACGCTGGCTTTGTTGCTGATGAACTGCAACCGCTTGATATGTTTCCGCATACCCCACATATCGAAGTGCTGAGCGTCTTTAGACGCGCTGCGGCTTTACCCGTCTAGAGCTTTGGGACTGAGTAAAGCATATGCCTGTTTGACTTCTGGTTAATTGCCCTTATGCGCCACCACGACGGCCGAGCAAACGAAGGCGAAGGGCATTGAGTTTAATAAAGCCTTCGGCATCGCGTTGGTCATATACAGAATCTTCTTCAAAGGTTACATGCTGCATAGAGTAAAGTGATTTGGGCGACTGGCGTGCGATCACTGTGGCTTGGCCTTTGTAAAGTTTAACGGTGACGGATCCGCTGACATGTTCTTGGCTCTTATCAATTAAGGCTTGAAGCATTTCGCGTTCGGGGGAG
>CBFHJI010000066.1:0-7285 GCA_965656255.1 Alphaproteobacteria bacterium | reverse complement strand
CGCTTGTGATACTCAAAACATTGGGTTGGCCAGTGGTTTTGGTATTTATTATCCTCGCGCAAGCTTTGGTGGCTTATATTTGGCCGACCCATCCGCTCCACACAGCACCATTTTGGTTTATGGGCATGTTGCCTGGTTGGTATCTGGGCGTAAGCTTATTGGGCTATTGCAAACTGCGCCATGGGCTGTTTGTGCGCTTGCTTGTTTCGATCTTGGCCGGCTCTGTGAGCTTTTTTGGAATGGTATTTTCTATGCGATTTGCCAATAGTTTCGATGGTGGCACGGTCTTAGATAGTCTTGCTATGTATGGGATTGGTGTCGGGTTTGGACTATTGATCACAGGGCTTTTGCCATTCCTATTTCACAAATTGAAATTGGCTGATTTATCTTAAGGACCAGATATGGATATTAACGTTGTTCGCATAAACCATTGCGGTGGGCCTGAGGTTATGACGCTTGAGCGGCAGCATTTACCGCCTCCAATGCCGAATGAAGTCCAACTTAAGATTTCGGCGATCGGTTTAAATATGATCGATACATATCATCGGAGTGGTCTTTATCCTCTCGCTTTACCCTCCGGCTTGGGATGTGAAGCTGCGGGAGAGGTTGTGGCTGTCGGGGCTAATGTTTCGCGATTTAAAATTGGCGATCGCGCTGCTTTTTCAATGGGAATTGGCGCTTATGCCGAGGCAATGAATTTATTGGAAATGCAATTGGTGCCAATACCGGATGGGGTGAGCGATGCTCAAGCGGCCAGTGTTTTATTAAAAGGCATGACAGTTGAGTTTTTGTTTCACCATACCTATCCACTTCATGGTGGTGAGACAATTTTATTTCATGCCGCGGCGGGCGGTGTAGGTTTGTTGGCTTGCCAATGGGCGCGAGATATTGGCGTGCATTTAATCGGCACAGCTGGCACGCAAGAAAAATGTGACTTGGCTCTGCAAAATGGTGCAACCGCGTGTTTCATAAGTGATGACCCGCAATTGTCCGCTCTGTTGCGCGAGGCTTCAGGCGGGGAGGGGTTTTCAGTTGTCTATGACAGTGTTGGCAAAGCCAGTTTCCAGACAAGTCTGGAAGCGCTTAAGCCGTTTGGGATGTTTGTGAGTTTTGGAAATGCCTCTGGGCCTGTGGATCCGATAGCCCCCAGCCTTTTGGCAGCCCATGGATCGCTTTATTTCACACGTCCAACTCTTGCCACCTATGTGGCGGATATAACGCGTATGCAAGTCTCGGCACAGAAAGTGTTTGATAAAGTTGTCAGTGGCAAATTATCGGTTCAAATTAATCAAACTTATGCCCTTTCTGATATTCAGCAGGCTCATAGAGATTTGGAAGCGCGTAAAACGACAGGTTGTAGCGTTATCATACCTTAAGGAGTAAAATTTTGAGTGAGAAAATTTGTATTATTGGAGCTGGGTGCTCTGGATTTACAATGGCCAAGCGCCTTAAAGATTTTGGTTTAGATTATGACCAATTCGAGGCATCCGACGATATTGGTGGAAATTGGTATCATAATAATCCAAATGGTATGTCGGCTTGTTATGAATCTTTACATATCGATACTTCGAAATACCGGCTTGCTTTTGAAGATTTTCCTGTGCCGCATGATTGGCCGGATTTTCCGCACCACAGCCAACTCTTGCAATATTTTAAAGACTATGTTGCTCATTTTGGATTGCGAAAAAATATAACCTTTAATACGCGTGTGGAAGATGCGGCTCGCGAAGCCGATGGGCGCTGGCGCGTGCGATTGTCGAATGGAAAGACAAATTATTACAAGGCGCTCATCGTTGCTAATGGTCATCATTGGGACCCTAAAATACCTACAGAATATAAAGGTGCTTTTAAAGGGGTTCAGTTCCATAGCCATGCATATGATTCACCTTTTGCGCCCTATGATCTAAGAGGCAAGCGGGTTCTCGTTGTTGGTGTTGGTAATTCAGCGATGGATATTGCTTCAGAAGTGTCGCAGCGCCCTATTGCTGAAAAACTATTTATATCAACTCGGCGTGGTGTTTGGATATTACCGAAATATTTAAATGGTCAAGCGACGGATAAGGCTGTTTTTCCGACATGGATGCCAAGCAAAATAGGCCTGAAGCTAGCGCAATGGGCCATAAAGAAAAATATTGGCAAAATGGAAGATTATGGTCTTCCCAAGCCCGACCATGAACCATTGACTGCGCATCCATCGATTTCCGGTGAATTCTTAACCCGAGTTGGTTGTGGTGATATTCATGTCAAACCGGGTATTGATAAGCTTCTGCCAACCGGTGTTGCTTTTGCTGATGGCACAAAAGAAAAAATCGACGTGATTATTTGGGCGACCGGCTATGCCATAAGTTTTCCCTTCCTTAAGCAAAACGAATTGGCTGTTGTGAATAATCAATTCCCTCTCTATCGGCGCATGATTAAGCCTGGTTGGGATAATTTGTTTTTTATGGGGCTTGCCCAGCCATTACCGACATTGGTTAATTTTGCTGAGCAACAATCCAAATATGTTGCTTCTGTTTTGTCTGGGCGTATTAACTTACCAAGTGCAGAAAAGATGAGCGCGCGCATTGAGGCTGATGAGAAGCGTTATCTCGGGCATTATTACAAGAGTGAGCGGCATACTATACAGGTCGATTTTAATAAATATGTCGGCGATATTAAAAAAGATATGGGACATAAATGGATCTCAGCGCCGTAAACGGGCTTGATGCTCTGTGCTTTGACTATGTGACAATTCCCTCTGGGCGTTTTCGCGTGGCACGTTTGGGCGAAGGTCCAATTGTCATGTTGCTCCATGGTTTTCCTGAAAGCTGGTACAGTTGGCGGCATGTGATGCGCCGTTTAAGCGATGCTGGCTATTGCGTTTTGGCACCTGATATTCGTGGCTATGGCGAGAGCTATAATCCGCTCGATCCTAACGCTTATTCTATAGAAGAGCTGACCAATGATGTATCGGCTCTCATTGCCCATTATGGCGCGCCTGCGGCACTGGTAGGACATGATCACGGCGCACCCATTGCTTGGATAACGGCTTTGCGTTTTCCTCATCTTTTACGCGGTGTTGCCGGTCTGTCTATTCCCTATATGCCGCCCGGACCACGGCCAGCTCTTGAGGAGTTCAAGTCATTCTTCACGGATAGGGGTTTGTTTTTCTATCAAGTATATTTTCAAGAAATTGGATTAGCTGAAGCTGAGTTTGAATCCGATATGGCATCGACCTTAGTAAAGTTTTATTATGCCTTATCAGGTGAGGCGCCAGATGGGACTTGGCCGACAGATAAAAAACACGGCGATACGCTTGGTCATAGGCTGGTATGCAAACGCCCAAACTGGCTACTTGAGGCGGAGCTCGACTATTATATCTCACAGTTCAAGATTTCTGGATTTCATGGACCGCTTAATCGCTATCGAAATCACCAGACAGACCATGCGTTTTTGACCAGCTTTAGCGATAGTCAAATATATGTGCCGAGTCTGTATATTGGTGGTCGTCGTGATCTGGCCCTTAAAATGTTTCGAGGTGACATTGTAGAGGCCATGAAGCCCCATCTTAGAGATTTGCGAGGCGTCCATTTAATTGATGGGTGTGGACATTGGACCCAGCAAGAGGAACCAGAGATCGTATCTACTTACCTTCTTGATTGGCTAGCCCATTTATAAATGTGTTTTTCTGTACGTTGGCCGAGCGTTATGATGCGCTGGTAGGAACGATACGTAATGTTTGGGCTATTGTCTTTGCTGTTTCGCGATCGGGTCCAAGGGCAACCGCGACGCGGCGATATGGCTTAAGGTTGGGTTTACCAAAAATACGAATATCTGCATTTTTGATTACCAGAGCTTTTTCAACGCCTTCAATGTCAAATGGGCCAGCGCCATCATGATCGGCGCAGACAACGTGGCTCGCGCCACTTCGCTGTAAGCTAATGGTTGGAATGGGTAGCCCTAAAAAGGCCCGCGCATGCAGGTCAAATTCAGTTAAGTCTTGTGTGTAAAGGGTTACCATGCCGGTATCATGCGGGCGCGGGCTCAATTCGCTAAAAATAACATCGCCTTGTTTGGTCACAAAAAATTCTACGCCAAACAGACCGGCGCCGCCGAGTGCTTTGGTTATTTTGCCAGCCATCTCCTCAGCTTGTTGGAGCGGTGATCCGTGGCAGGCCGCGGGTTGCCAACTGAATTGGTAGTCACCACGCTCTTGCACATGCCCTATGGGCGCGCAAAATAAGGTATCGCCTTTGGCCTGGGTGATTGTTAATAGAGTGATCTCGTAATCAAAATCGATAAATTCTTCGATAATGACACGTGCCCGCTTGCCGCGCATATTGGCAATCGCAAAAGACCAGGCATTACGCAAGTCCTCATCTGTTTCCGCCACACTTTGGCCTTTACCTGATGAACTCATGACCGGTTTAATCACATAGCTGGCACTTGGAATATTTTGGGCAGCTGCCAGTAATTCTTCCTCGCTTTCAGCATAGGCATATTGGGCAGTGCGCAAACCAAGTTCCCGAGCGAAATCACGAATTCGGTCGCGGTTCATGGTAAGATTAACAGCCAATGCAGAAGGTACGATATGGTATCCAGCCTTTTCCTTTTCTATCAAAACCTCGGTCGCGATGGCTTCAACTTCTGGAACAATATAATCTGGCTTATGTCTTTCAATAGCCTGAGCAAGGGCTTGGGGGTCGAGCATATCAAATATGTCGCGCGTATCAGCAACTTGCATAGCGGGCGCATTATCATAGGAATCGCATGCAATGACTGTTTTGCCGAGACGCTGCAAACTGATAACCAGTTCTTTTCCAAGTTCACCACTTCCGAGAAGCATAATTTTTGCGACCATATCGTTCTCCTTAATTTATAAATTCTATGGTGAGTCTTCTTAAATCTACGGCAATTTCGTAAATCAATTGGCCATAGAAACCTGGTTGAGATATCGTAATCAAAATATGGAGGAGATCGCGACGTGTCAGAGTTAGTCAATAAAGCGTTACAAGTTCAATCTTTGGAAGATAATTACGCTGGGTGCCATTTGGTTGAATTATCGATTCCTGCGCCTAAACCAAACGAGATATGTTTGCGCATTGAAGCGGCAACTCTTGGGTTTCCTGATCTTCTTATGACCAAAGGGGCTTACCAGCATAAGCCAGATTTACCCTTTGTCTCAGGGACGGAAGTCGCTGGTGAAGTGATCGCGTTGGGAGCTGAGGTGGAACATTTTAAGCTGGGCGACCGAGTTGCTGCAGGTAAAATGGGGGGTGGCTTTGCCCAATTTGGCTGCTATGACGCGGCGAGTGCGCGGCACTTACCCGATAATATGACCTATGCGTCTGGGGCTGCTTTGGTGTCTGCCTATTTAACGGCTTATGTGTCATTGGTGCGCCGCGGTCAACTTGAGGCCGGTGAATGGGTATTGGTGCATGGGGCAGCAGGCGGGGTTGGACTCGCGGCGATTGACCTTGCGAAACATTTAGGGGCGCGGGTGATTGCGGCCTCGCCGTCTCAGGAAAAATTAGATCAAATTTCTGCGCTTTATGACATTGATGCTGTTGTCAATACGGAGCAAGGCTTTCGTGAGCAGGTTAAGGAGATCACACATGGTAAAGGTGCAGATGTGATTTACGACCCCGTCGGAGGGGATGTATTTGATGAAAGCACGCGCTGTATTGCTTGGGGCGGTCGCCTTTTGGTGGTTGGCTTTGCCTCGGGTCGTATTCCTCAGATTTCTGTTAATATGCCCCTGATTAAGGGCTATGGCGTGATTGGGGTGCGTGCGGGTGAGTATGGTCGTAGGCACCCTGAAAAGGGGCGTGAGAACTTAAATATTATTTGGGATTTGGCGGCTAAGGGTCTTATTAAGCCGCATATATGTGCTGAACTTCCATTATCCGCATGGCGACAAGCCTTTGATATGATGAGTGAACGTGCCATAGTTGGGCGTCTTATTATAAATCCCCAGTTCGATTAGGACCTATTCACGCTATGGCATTTCCGTTCGATATTAAAGAACCGCTCGATGAGGCGGTGGACATGGGGTGGACCCCTTTTGGACGCCACATTGGCCTTAAAGTCTATGGCTTTTCTGATGATGAAATTTACACGGGTTTGGCCTGGCGCGAAGAGCTGATCGGTAATCCTCAAAATATGAGTGTTCATGGCGGCGTTATTACAGCCCTTATTGACCAGTCCTTTGGTGCCGCTGTTATTCGTAAGTTGCAAGAACATATTGCGATTGCGACAATTGAATTGCGTTTAGACTATATGCGTCCGGCTAAGCCCTATCAGGATATTTATTGTCGAGCGACGTGCTATCACACAACGCGACAGATCGCTTTTTTACGCGGTAGTGTATTTCAAGATGATCCAGAAAAACCAATCGCGAGTGGTGTGGCAACATTCATGATTAATGCAAACCGTTCAGCGCCTCCGATAGATGCCAATCGTGAGGCTTTAATGAAGCGGGGAGGTCAATCATGACGCGTGACGATATTAAAGCGCTTTTGACCACTATGCCATTTGTGCGTGACTTAGGTGTTGATGTTTTGGATATCCATAAGAATGGTTTGATTTGCTATATGCCATTTGCCGAAAAGCTCATTGGCAATGTTGTGTTACCCGCCATCCATGGCGGAGCAATTTCAACATTTCTAGAGTCGAGCTCGGTTGCCACGGCCAATTGGAGTGCGTCAGATTTTGGTCTGACGGATATTGCTCTGCCTGTGAGTGTGTCACTTGAGTATTTAAGATCGGCTAAGCCGCAAGACCTCTATGCCCGCACCGAGGTGGTTAAGCAAGGTCGACGCTTAGTGCAGGTTATTTGTCATTGCTATCAGGATGACCCTGAAAAGCCAGTCACAATTATGCATGCCAGTTTCATCATGACTAAAAGTCAGGGCGCTTAAACTCGGCGGACATCTTTTGGGGGCTTATGCCCCCTCTAGTTCGTGCCGATGCTTTTTGCGCTCATGCGGGCAAAGATATCGTTTGCGTAAACGTAGGCTGATCGGTGTGACTTCGAGCAATTCATCTGGATTGATATAGGCCATCATTTCTTCCATGGACATTTTGCGCGGAGGCACGAGAATAACTGCTTCATCTGCTCCAGTTGAGCGAACATTGCTGAGTTTTTTGCCTTTTAAAACGTTAATCTCAAGATCGTTCTCGCGGTTATGCTCACCAACAATCATCCCTTGATAAACAGGTGTTTGGTGACCAATAAACATAGAGCCGCGGTCTTGCAGGTTAAAAATCGCATAAGCGACGGCTGTGCCTTGCTCGGTTGCGATAA
>CBFHJI010000065.1:0-7485 GCA_965656255.1 Alphaproteobacteria bacterium | reverse complement strand
TAAATCAGGGCGCAGTATTAATGGTAAACCGCGGCGTTGGGTTGTCTATAATGGCGACGTTGAGGCCACGCGTGTGCCACCTGAGTGGCATGGTTGGCTTCATTACACTGTTGACGTGCCCCCCCATGATGGATCGTTTGTTCAGCGCAAATGGTTTAAACCGCACCAGATTAATATGACAGGAACAAAAGATGCGCATGCCCCAAAGGGTGCTGAAGATGCATCGCGATATCGGGACGGTTATGACGCTTGGCGTCCAGAATAGGCAATTGATATGAAAGAGAATTTAGTAGAAACCCTTGTTGGCGCCTTTGTAATTTGTCTTACGATTGGGTTTTTAACATATGGCTATAGCGTCTCAGAGACGGGTAGCTCAGACGGGTTAATCGTTTCGGCAGACTTTGATCGTGTCGATGGGTTAACGATTGGCAGTGATGTTCGTTTAGCTGGCGTCAAGGTTGGCACAGTAACAAGCCTCTCGCTAAATGCGGAAACATTCAAGGCGCGTGTCAGTATGGTTATTAACAAGGATATTCGTCTACCAGATGACAGCAGCGCTAAGATTACAAGTGAAGGCTTGTTAGGTGGCAATTATATTTCTGTAACGCCAGGGGCGAGTGACTTTGAGATCGAAAACGGCAGTGAAATTCTATTCACACAAGGATCTATCGACCTTATCAGCCTTATTAGCCAGGCAATGTTTAGCGCAAACGATGGTTCTAATAATAAATAATATCAGAGTTCTCATTGCATCATGCGTGTTGATATCTTTTATTGGTATTGCGATCGCAAATGAAGCAAACATGGATCCAAACTATAATTTAACCGAGCGTGAATCGGCTGAGTTAAATAAAGTGCTCTCAAGCGAGGGGGAAGCCTCTGCTGAGGAACCGCTTTCTCTTATACAAGTTCCTATTTTAGAAATTATGTCAGAAGATGATGCATCGCAATTGCCTGATGACCTGATGGTGTTTATGAAAACACTCGATAAGGTTTCAGCTCGGACAAGCACTTTAACGTTAAGAATAAATGAGCCTGAGCGTTTAGGACGCCTTATTATTACTATGCGGAGTTGCAAAGCAAACCCTCCAGAGGATGAGCCTGAAACGCGTGTCTTTCTAGAAATAGACGAAAACCAAGATGGTGCTATCTACCGGATATTTACAGGGTGGATGTTCGCCTCGAGTCCAAGCGTTAATGCGCTTGAACACCCCGTTCATGACTTATGGCCGATTACTTGTAAAACATCGGATGGCGCCATATTTACGGGCATAGAGTGAATGTTTCCTGGCTTGTCGAGCGCTGTTTGTAAGAATGTGTGATAACGACCGCGAGGCACTTCAATAACCCCAAATTGGGCGAGATGGTCTGTTTTGAACTGACAGTCGAGTAATGAAAAACCACCATATTTTAAACGCGCGGCGAGATAAATAAGGGCAATTTTACTGGCATCTGTTTGAAGGGAAAACATGCTTTCGCCGAAGAAGGCGCCTTCTAGACATACGCCGTAAAGCCCACCAACTAAGTCACCATTTTGCCAGCACTCAATGCTATGGGCGTGGTCGGCGTGATGAAGCTCTGTATAGGATATGCGGATAATATCATTTATCCAGCTGGTTGGTCGCTCGGGGGTCGATTTACGACAGTTCTCCATAACGCTTTCAAAAGCTGTGTTGAAGGTAATGTCGAATGGTTGATGCAGAATCGTGCGTTTTAATCGACGGGGTATATGAACCTCATCAAGAGGGAGAACGCCACGTTCGTCTGGGTCAACCCAAAATATATCTGTGTCGTCAACATTGTCGGCCATTGGAAAAATACCAGCCGCATATGCGCCTAATAATGTTCCTGGCGGGATGAATCGTGCTGGGCTCGACAATTTAATGCACCCTAATGTGCGTCACCGTCATCGAGAAAATGCTCAAGCCAATGAATGTCATAGTTTGCTTTTTTGATATCTTCATTTTTGAGAAGCTCGGCAAATAAAGGCAGGGTTGTTTCTACCCCATCAATCACAAACTCATCTAAGGCGCGGCTCAGTCGTTTTAAGCAATGGTCTCTATCCATGCCATGCACAATGAGTTTGCCAATAAGGCTGTCATAGTAGGGGGGGATTTTATAACCCGAATAAACCGCACTATCGACCCGGACACCTAATCCGCCGGGTGTGTGATATGTTTGTATAGTTCCAGGTGAGGGTGAAAATGTGCGAGGATTCTCTGCATTGATCCGACACTCAATAGCATGGCCATTAATCTTGATATCATCTTGGGTAAAGCTCAATGGATGGCCATCGGCAACGCGAATTTGTTCGCGCACCAAATCAATGCCTGTGATCATTTCTGTTATTGGATGCTCTACTTGCAATCGTGTATTCATCTCGATGAAATAAAAGGCGTCATTTTCAAATAAGAACTCAACGGTTCCAACGCCTCGGTAGTTCATTCCTTTCATGGCGCTGACAACGACATTGCCAATATCCGCACGCATTTTAGGTGTTAGGACGGTAGATGGCGCCTCCTCCAATACTTTTTGGTGGCGTCTTTGGAGTGAGCAGTCCCGCTCTGCCAAATGGACCGCATTACCATGGGTGTCGCAAGCGACCTGAATTTCGATATGTCTTGGGTTCTGGAGATATTTCTCAATGTAAACAGCGTCATCACCAAAGGCAGCCTTGGCTTCACTGCGTGCCGTTTCAAAGGCTTCCTTGATATCATTTTTGGTCAAAGCGATTTTCATGCCTCGTCCACCGCCACCTGATGCAGCTTTGATGAGAACAGGAAAGCCCATGTCTGATGCAATTTTTTCAGCCTCAGCTACAGTTTTTACCTCTCCGTCAGAACCGGGGACGACGGGAATGCCCAATTCAATTGCTTTGGCTTTTGCGGCAATCTTATCACCCATCAAATTGATATGGTCCGCTGTTGGTCCAATGAAGGTAATATTATGTGCGTCTAGAATATCTGCAAATTTAGCATTTTCCGATAAGAAACCGTAGCCAGGGTGCACAGCATCTGCACCAGTGATTTCACAGGCTGAAATGATGGCTGGTATGCTTAAGTAGCTATTTGTCGCTGAGGCTGGTCCAATACAAACGCTTTCATCTGCTAGACGCACATGCATGGCATGTTCATCAACGGTTGAATGAACGGCGACGCTTGCAATCCCAAGCTCTTTGCAGGCCCGAATAACGCGAAGCGCAATTTCACCTCGATTAGCAATGAGTATTTTTTTGATCATGATTATTCAATTATCGCTAAGACTTCGTCAAATTCGACCGGCTGAGCGTTCGAGGCTAATATTGATTTTACTGTGCCCGCACTGGCTGCAACGACCGGGTTCATGGTTTTCATGGCCTCAATAATAAAAAGGGTTTGTCCTGCCTTAACAGTATCGCCTTCGGATATAAAGTTTTTAGCGCCAGGTTCTGGGGCCAAGTAAATGGTACCAACCATTGGAGACTTAAGTGCGCCGGGGTTATCGCCTAATGGGGCAGCAGGGGCTGGTGCTGCAACGGGTGCACTGGGGGCCGGTGCTGCCTGAGCTGGCATTGGTGCTTGTGTTGCATAAGTAATGCCTTCTGCTTTACGGGCAACTTTAATGCGCATCCCTTCGCGTTCGATCTCAATCTCTGTAAGATTTGTGTCGTTCAGAATTTCTGCAAGTTCCCGGATTGTTTGATTATCTGTGCTTTTTGTCATTCTATTTTCCCTCGTCGTGACTTTGTTCGCTCAGTGCATCGATCGCGACTAAATAGCCGCGAGACCCTAATCCGCATATAACGGCTTTTGCAAGCGGTGAAATATAGGAATGGTGCCTAAAGCTTTCACGCGCAAATATATTTGATAAATGCACTTCTATAATAGGACACTCTAAAGACTTTAAAGCATCATGCAACGCGATCGATGTATGCGTATAAGCGCCGGCATTAATAATGACGCCGCCTGCGCTTGTTCGAGATTGTTGAATGAGGTCTACGAGCTTACCTTCGTCATTGCTTTGAGAGAAGACAAGGTTGGCGCCGTTATCTTTGCACCTTTTTTGGCACAAAGCTTCAATATCAGACAATGTTTCATGCCCATAAATTTCGGGTTCGCGTTGACCCAATAAATTTAAATTTGGGCCATTTATAATGTGAATTTCAAATGCCATAACGAAACATGTGCCGTCTCACTTTTCTAATCTTATTGGGTAAACGAGTTCTGGGTTCAAGGCAAGCCTTGTTGTAAAGCTTATATCGGCTCTTGTGGGAGAGAAAGGCATTTGCTAATGAATAAACTCACATAAGGTAAGTCATGGTTATCTCAGTTTACGTCAATGGTGCGAAAACAGATATTTCGCAAAATACATCTCTTCGCGCGCTCTTAAATCAGCTTGAGATTGCGGGTGAAAAGGTTGCGGTTGAACGAAATCTCGAAATTGTACCAAAATCTCTTTATGCAGAGACCATTTTAACTGATGGCGATCGGCTAGAAGTCGTACATTTTATTGGAGGCGGATGACATGTCAGCAAATGATAGCTGGGAAATTGCGGGTCGGACATTTCACTCGCGCTTAATTGTAGGAACTGGAAAATATGCTGATTATCAGCAAAACGCCGATGCGGCGGAGGCCGCAGGTGCTGAAATTGTAACAGTCGCTGTTCGGCGTGTAAATTTAAGCGATCCCAAAGCCCCTATGTTGGTCGATTTCATTGACCCTAAAAAATATACTTATCTCCCGAATACAGCTGGATGTTTTACCGGTGAAGATGCGGTGCGGACGCTTCGCTTGGCACGCGAAGCTGGTGGCTGGGATTTGGTTAAGTTAGAAGTGCTTGGTGATCAAAAGACTTTATACCCCAATATGCCCGAAACGCTTCGGGCTGCCGAGCTTCTTGTGAAAGAAGGCTTCCATGTTATGGTCTATTGTAGCGATGACCCAATCATGGCCAAGCAGCTTGAGGATATTGGGTGTTGTGCCATTATGCCTTTGGCCGCGCCTATTGGATCTGGGCTTGGCATTCAAAACCCTATTAATATTCGTTTGATTATTGAGCAGGCGCGTGTGCCCGTTCTTGTCGATGCGGGCGTCGGAACCGCCTCTGATGCAGCTATTGCTATGGAGCTTGGCTGTGATGGTGTTCTTATGAATACGGCTATTGCAGAAGCAAAAGACCCCATTCGAATGGCGCGGGCTATGCGTCATGGCGTGATTGCAGGTCGCGAAGCTTATCTTGCTGGTCGCATGGCAAAACGGCTTTATGCTGACCCAAGTTCACCACTCGGGGGCTTGATTTGACGCTGGTCAGTTCTTGAGCAGGGCAGAGATTTCGTCTTTGTCTAAATACCCCTCATAGATTTTGCCATTAATATAGAAGCTCGGTGTTCCGCTAATGCCAAGTTCTTGTGCAAGCTTTTGATTATCTGCAATGTGAGAGGTGATCTCTGTTGATTTTGAAAAGGTAAGGATTGCTGCAGGGTTTTCGCCAGCACGCTGTAAAGCGTTGAAAATATCATTTGATGTTAACCGCTCTTTAGCCTGCATGAGGCGTTTATGAAATTCAAAATAATTTTGAGGGGACTCAATGGCTAAGGCTGCGCGTGCGGCTTCGCCTGATGTCTCTGAGAGAATAGGAAGTTCTTTAAAAATAAATAAAATATCGTCCCGCTCTTCGATAAGCTTTTGAACAGCTGTTAAGTTTTTCCTGCAATAGGTGCAGTTATAATCAAAAAACTCGACAATGACATGTTTGGCATCCCGCTTACCGATATATTTGTCACGTGGATCATTCGTAATTTGAGGGCCAAGATTTTTGACGGCTAATTTTTTTTGCCGCTCAGATTCAGCGCGGTAGTAATCCTGCATATTATCAAGGGCTTGTGCCAGTTCCTTGGGGTTATTCTGAAGATACTCGGAGATCATTTTCTTAATATCAGCTTTGTTTTGAGGAGATAGCTCCTCATGAGCGCGCGCTAAGGGGCTATGGACCAAGGCAAGCATGATGATGAGGGTTTTTATTGCGGATTTGAACAAGATAAGACTCTTTCTCTCTGAAATAAACAAATTCAATAACTAAAATGATTATTGCTTTAATAGGCAATGATTTTATTGCTTTTTCCCAAAATCTGAAGCGGCAATGTCTTGAGCTCTTAAGCGCTCTGACTGACCCGGCTCGAGCAAGTCAATAGCACGATTTGCATGGCGAATGGCCGATGGATCCCCGCGTAATGCAAGGTTTTCTGCTAAAGCCCATTCCGCCATGCCAACATTATTCATATGGCCATAAGCTTTGGAAAGTTGAGAAAAGGCGATCAAATTAGTTTTTTCTAGTCGCGTTGCCTCGCGTAAAATCTCTATCGCGCGTAATGTGCGCGCCTGACCGCCAAAGTTTTGGTCACTCGCAAGTAGTGATGAGGCGAGACCAATCATCAAAAGCGGCTGGTTTGGCTTAAGCTTCAGGCTTTTTTCATATGGCGCAATGGCTTTATCAGCCTCACCAGTTTCATAATAAATTTGCCCTTTTAGCTCCTGAAACCAAGGGTTTTCGGGATGCTTGCTTATGAGTTCATTTAATACTGAAATAGCTTCATCTGTTCGTGCAAGGCGGTGATAGGCAATTGCCCGTGCGTAGAGTGCTGGTTCTGAAGCATCACTATATTTTCTTAATACAGATTGTGGGTGTTTGATAAAGCCATCAAGTTTTGCTTTGGCCATATCATGACGCCATTGCATGTCAGGGTTGTCTTTTTCATTAAAATAAGGTGATGTCTCCGCGTGGGAGCGATAAGCATTCACTCGATCGCGCGACATAGGATGCGTGCGCTGATAAGGGTCTTGTCTTTGTTCGCTTAAAATTTCCTGGCCAGCCAAGTGGTCCATAAGATTCATAATACCTTGGGGGGATTGTTTGGTTTCTTGGAGTAATTGTAAGGCGACCTGATCGGCACTTGCTTCTTGTGCTCGGCTATAGGTTAGATAGCTAGCAAGCCCAACTTGCTGACCGCCCGCAATCAATGCCATACCAACTTGTGGCGCCCCAGCTAAGAGCGAACCTAGACCAAGAATAGCCCCGACAATTATAGGTGTGCCAGCTTTGTCTCTAGCCGCTAAGCCCCGGGCTAAATGTCCGCCTGTGATATGTCCAATTTCGTGTGCCATCACGCCAATAACCATATTTGGATGTTCGGCTTGTGTGATTAACCCTGAAAAGACAAATATGTTTTGCCCGCCACTGACATAAGCATTGATCCGTTCATCAGCGATGATAGCAATTTCGACATTGTCAATGACAAGGCCAGATTCTTTGAGCAACGGCGATGTATAATCTTGGAGTAGGGCTTCAACCTCAGCGTCGCGAATAAACCCCGCTGATGCTGAGGAGATAGAGGCAAAAACTAACCCAATGCAGACGACTAAAACATCTAAACTCTGGAGACGGAAGCTTTTTAAGCTCATGTCTTTTCCTTCCTTAGCAATAGTTTAACGCAGCCAACTCTGCCTTTT
>CBFHJI010000064.1:0-7523 GCA_965656255.1 Alphaproteobacteria bacterium | reverse complement strand
CTTGTCCAACATAGCTAAGCACATCAACGTTAACAGCATCAGGTGTATAGTTATAGACGGTGACGCCAAGCTGACCCTCAATGTCGGCAAGCGCGTGCACAACATAAACAATGTCCACATTGTAACGCAGCTTTAATTGATCAATGGCCAGACGATTGCCTGACAAAACATCAATCGCCGAGGCCTCGGAAGTATCAGCAATATCTCCTAACGGTAAAAGCAAGGGTGATAAGCTATTTTCAAGGTCCGCTTTTGACCAAATATCGCCCCACCAATTACGACCCCATAGAAACAAGCCTTCTCGGTCTTCCATAATGGGCAAAAGCAAAGCCGGGGCAGCGCGCATCTCACCGATTGGAATATCACGCGACAATAAAGCCTCACGCACTGCATCAGGTTTAAAACTAATCGAGAGTTTTGCAATATATCGGGTCGGACTTGTTCTTTCATCCGCAACACGGAAACCTTCAACGAATGTATCTAAATTTAACGCATCACTCGAGGGCAATTGATCCCAATAAGAGCTTAATGTAAGGCGTCGAAACACGGTATTAATCGCACGCCCCTGGCCCTCACGCATAGCCAATTCGCGTGCATCTGCTGAATTAGCAGCACTTGCATCAACGTTGACGCCGTTGACCGCATAAATATTGCCCGCACTCACTGATGATAAACCACCCAAAATGGCCCAAAAAGCGAATGCAATAAGATAGTGTTTCATGTCTTTTCTTTACCACAGCTTTTAAATTTATCGACAGCAGAATGTTATAAAATTGAATTAGATAGTTACTTTAGAGCAAGTTACAGCTATTTTGTGCCTACGAATCTAGCTGAGGATGCCATGACCCATAATAAGAACCGCCTAACATATGCCGATAGCGGTGTGGATATCGATGCAGGCAACCAACTTGTGCGAGAAATTGCGCCATTAGCAAAGCAAACTGCTCGTACTGGCTCAAATAGCGATCTTGGAGGATTTGGAGGTTTATTCGACCTAAAAGCCTGTGGTTTTAAAGATCCTGTCCTCGTCGCATGTAATGACGGCGTCGGCACAAAGGTTAAGATTGCTATAGAACAAAACCAACATGCGCAAATTGGGATTGACCTTGTGGCCATGTGCGTCAACGATCTGATTGTTCAAGGCGCAGAACCTTTGTTTTTCTTAGATTATTATGCGACAGGAAAGCTCAATTTGGAAACAGCTCGTGAGGTTGTTGCAAGTATTGCTCAAGGCTGTTTACAAGCGGGTTGCGCCCTTATTGGCGGTGAAACAGCGGAAATGCCAGGGCTTTATAAAGAAAATGACTATGATTTAGCTGGTTTTTCGGTTGGTGCTGTTGAGCGTGATGAGATTTTACCCAAACAAGATATAGGCGCAGGCGATATTATACTCGGCCTAGCCTCAAACGGCGTTCATTCAAATGGCTTTTCCTTGGTTCGCCGTATCATCGAACAAGAAGGCTTATCATGGGACGCCCCCACCCCTTTCCCACATGAAGCAAATACACTCGCCGAGGCCTTATTGGTTGGCACGCGCATTTATGTTAAACCACTGCTCGCAGCGCTTCGCGCGGGTCACCCCATTAAAGGTCTGGCACATATCACAGGTGGCGGCTTGACGGAAAATTTACCCAGAGTTCTGCCAAAAACTTGCAGCGCTAATATTAATCTAAACAATTGGACAAGACCGGCACTCTTCGAATGGTTAAAAGAAAAAGCCAATATTGATGATCAAGAGCTGCTTAAAACGTTTAATTGCGGCATTGGTATGTGCGTGATTGTTCCAAAAGAAGCCGCCAATGATGTGCGCGATGCCCTCTCCTCTCTTGGCGAAACTGTTTTTGAAATTGGTGAGATTTCATCAACCCCAGGCAGTCATGTCCATTATACACATGACTAGAGACTTGAATTTTTAATGTCTCATCCCCTTCGTATAGGCATTATATTCTCTGGGCGTGGCAGCAATATGAAAGCGCTTTTGGACCATATCCAGGCCAAGCCTGACACCTATACACTTGCCAACTTGATCTGCAACAAACCTCAAGCAATAGGCATTTCAGTTGCAAAAGCACAAGGGTTCAATACCACCATTATTGACCACACAAGATTCGACACAAAAACAGACTTCGAAACAGAAATCTCCAATGAACTCTCATCAGCCAATGTCGATATTATTTGCCTGGCTGGTTTTATGCGTATTCTATCCGCAGAATTCGTTCGCAAATGGGACGGGAGGATTATTAATATTCATCCTTCGCTTTTGCCGGCCTATAAGGGATTGAATACACATCAACGCGCCATTGATGATGGCGCGCAATGGCATGGTTGCACGGTACATTATGTTGTCGCAGATATGGATGCGGGTGAAATTATTACCCAAACGCGCGTTCAAGTGAAGGAAGATGACACGGCCGAAACACTTGCAGAGCGCGTTTTAAATGTCGAACACAAAACATTTTGCGACGGCCTCGACCTTGCCGCTATAGCCTATCGGAAGAATAAAAGAACTAAGGAATAGGCAAAAAAAAGGCCGGCAAAGCCGACCTTCCTCATTCTGTCTTGATGACCAAAATTTAGCCAACAAGCTCATCATCAGAAAAGAAAAACTTGATTTCTTCTGCGGCAGTTTCAGGCGCATCTGACCCATGAACACTGTTTGCATCAATGCTTTCAGCAAAGTCTTTGCGGATTGTGCCTTCATCGGCATCCGCAGGATTGGTGGCGCCCATCAATTCACGATTTTTAAGCACAGCATTTTCGCCTTCAAGCACCTGCACAACGACAGGGCCAGAAATCATAAATGACACAAGGTCATTAAAAAACGGACGCTCTTTGTGAACTCCGTAAAAACCTTCTGCTTGTTCTTTCGTCATTTGAATACGCTTTGAAGCAATAATGCGCAAACCAGCTGACTCGAAACGATCGATAATTTTACCGGTCAAGTTACGCTTTGTTGCATCGGGTTTAATAATTGAAAATGTGCGCTCTATCGCCATGCTAAGTCTCTTTTCTTGTCTTAAATGATATGATTTGGCGCTTATAGTCTCATCCTAGGCCAATGGCAAGCCTCAAGCTTTCTGCTCCCAGCCACCCTGGGCTGACTGCTGCCAATAGCTTAATGCAACATCTTTTTGCTTTAAGGTTTTCCAAAAACTGCGCGACTTCTCGAGGCTTTCCTCATTGCGACCATCAAAAAGATAAACAACACGCGTATAAGCGCTGATATCCTCTACCTCCGTGCCATCAAGTAAAAACAAAACATGCGCACCATTTGGGCAATCGTCATTACTCGTTATCCAAATGGGTTGGTCTGCAGCATAGGCTTGCATTTTCTCATCATCAGCGCATGCATGGGCGAGAAAACTATTCTCCCCAAACCGCCACAAAAGTTCGCTTAAGGCCACAACCCCCTCTTTGGAGGATCTGCGAACCATACTACGCCATTGTCTAGCTTGGCACTTAAGAAGTAAAACCGGCAGAGTTTCTTCCAAACTCTGCCGTTCTAAATGATAGAAAAAAAACTCAGTCATTACTCGTAATGTGATTTTACAAGTCGATCCAAAAGCTTCACACCATAACCACTAGCCCAAGATTGGCTGGTTGCTGATTTAGGTGATCCCATGGCTGTGCCTGCTATATCCAAATGGACCCAAGGCACATTATTGACGAAGCGTTGCAAGAATTGAGCTGCCGTGCTCGATCCCGCATAACGCCCGCCAATATTTTTCATATCTGCATTTGGCGTATCGATCATTTTATCAAAATTACTGTTCATCGGCATGCGCCAAACTTGTTCCCCTTCACGTTTACCAACAGACGCAAGCTGATCGCAAAGCTTGTCATTATTAGAGAACATACCTGCATAATCCTGTCCAAGCGCAATCATAATTGCGCCCGTCAAAGTGGCGAGGTCAATCATGAACTTGGGTGAAAAACGTTTTTGGGTATACCAAAGTGCGTCAGCAAGAACCAATCGACCTTCGGCATCAGTATTTAATACTTCAATCGTTTGACCGGACATTGACGTCACAATATCCCCAGGACGTTGAGCCGTGCTTGAAGGCATATTCTCTACCAAACCAATAACACCCACTACATTCACTTTTGCTTTTCGCTTAGCCAAACTATGCATTAAGCCAGTGACCGCAGCAGCGCCCCCCATATCGCCTTTCATATCTTCCATACCGCCAGCTGGTTTAATGGAAATGCCACCCGTATCAAAACACACGCCCTTACCAACAAAAGCTAAAGGTTGTTTTGTTTTAGCAGCACCATTCCACTGCATTACCACCATCTGGCTTGGAAACGCACTACCCTGACCAACACCAAGTAATGACCCCATGCCCAATTTTTTCATTTGAGCTTCGGACAAGACTTCGACCTTTACGCCCAATTTTGTGAGGGCGCGAGTGCGTCGTGCAAATTCAGGTGGCGACAAAATATTTGCCGGCTCATTGACTAAATCACGCGCAAGCATAATACCCTCAGACAAGGCCGATAATTCGCTCCATTGTGCTTTGGCACGCGCCGCTAATTTTGTTGCCACAACTAGTTTGGATGTAGATGGTTTCGTTTTGTCTTTTGTTTTATATTTATTAAAACGATAAGTACCCAACTGCGCACCCAAGGCAACACGCGCAGCAATCTCAGCGCCACCAATACCGTTTTCAAGTTCGCTTTCCAAACATATTGTCAAGGCTCCACCGTCAGAACTATATCCGGCGGCTTTACCGCCAATAGTTTCAAAGTCTGTTTCGGTTAAGTCCGCAATTTTTCCGATCCCTAAAATGATGACTTTTTTAAGCACAGTTCCTTCTGGCGCAAGCAGTGTTAAACCCTTACCCTTTTCGCCTTTAAAAGATTGGACTTTCATTGCGCGCGTTAAAGCACCTTTTAGCTGCTTATCCATTTGAGCTGCTAACCCCGATTGTTTAGCGCCTTGCGGGACAAGAAAAAGAACAGAGCCAGTTTTTGGCAAAGCAAGTGAGGAAAAAGATAGGGTCATAGGCATGGCATACTCCAGAGTTGGGATGAAATCTTACGTTAAAGTATAAACACAATGATTCTGTTAAAACAATTAACGTAAATCCGCTCTAGGGTAAATGCTGCTTGTATGGTAAGAATCATTCCAACATCGTTAAACCATATAATCCGAGTTTTCTTCATATGTTCCGACACAATATGTTCCGACGCATTATCACTACTGTAGTTTCCATTGTTATTGTCAGCTCATTGAGCGTGACCTTAACTGAGCATTCAGCAAATGCTGCGCTTCGCGATGTCGAGGGCATAGCAGCCATTGTCAATGATGAGGTCATTTCACTCTATGATGTTGATCAACGCGTAAATTTATTTTTAACAACATCGGGTATCCCCAACACCCCCGAGACAGTAGACAGACTTCGTACGCAAGTCCTGCGCGCTCTGGTTGATGAAAAACTTCAACTTCAAGAAGCCAAGACTGTTGAGATTGCAATTGAAAATGATGAAATCGATCAATCCATGTCGCGGCTCGCCCAACAGAGCAATATGACACGCGATGAAATCGTCAAATTTCTCGATGAAAAAGGCATTATTGAAGATACGTTAAGAAGCCAGATCGAAGCAGAGCTGGCTTGGTCACAATATGTCCGTCGTCGTTATGGTGGGCGTATATCAATTTCAGATGCAGATATTGAAGAACAATATGCACGCGCCTTAGAAGCGCTCGACCAGCCAAGATATTTACTTAGCGAAATTTTAATTAACCCTAACGGTTTTCAAGACAACGCGTCGATCGAACAAACAATTCAAGAAATTGTAAAACAACTGCAAGCGGGCGTAGACTTTGGTGCAATCGCTCGGCAAATTTCATCTTCCCCTTCAGCTGCGCGTGGCGGTGACATGGGATGGGTTTATGCAAATCAGCTCGACCCCAAACTTCAACAAGTCGTCACCTCGCTTGCCATTGGCCAAATCTCCAACCCCATTTCAACACCAGCTGGCATCTCAATCATAGCGCTTAGAAACAAACAAGAAGGCGGCGGCAAAAGCCCGCTTCGCAATCAATTTGACCTGCTTCAAATTATTGTAAATGGCGATGCTCAAAAAACTGAACTGGCGTCTGTGAAGGCTGAGTTTAAACATTGCAAGCAAGCTGAAGAAAACGCCAAAAAAATTAGCGGCGCAAACGTAACACGCACTGGTTTACAGCCGCTTGGCGCATTCGACACTGGCCTTCAGCGTCTAGTCGAGTCCCTCGACGCAGGACAGCTCACAGATGTTATCAACTCTGGAGATAATTTCGTTTTATTTGCGGTCTGCGATAGGAAAGATGATCAGGGCGTTAATATATCAAAGGATACGATATACGATAACCTTTACTCTCAGCGTCTTTCAATGCTTTCGCGGCGGCATTTGCGCAACCTTCGCCGTGACTCGGTCGTGGAATATCGCTAATGAGCGAGGACGGCTTACCGCCGCTTCGCGACGTTATTCGAGCTGAAAACTTACAAGCGAACAAAGCACTAGGTCAGAATTTTCTGTTTGATCTTAATCTCACGCGGAGAATTGCGCGTAGTGTAAAACCAAGCTCTAGGCCAATCATTGAAATTGGCCCAGGACCAGGTGCCCTAACCCGGGCATTATTGATGGAAGGCGCTCAAAAGGTTATTTGTATCGAGGCCGACCAGCGGTTTGCAGGTGCCCTGACACAAATTCAAGATCACTACCCGGGAAAGCTCGAAATATTATTTTCCGATGCTCTAAAATGCGACCTCGATACACTAACAGACGAACCATACGATATTGCAGCCAATTTGCCCTATAATATTGGCACACCATTGCTGGTATCATGGCTTGAAAAACCTTGGCCGCCCAAATGGAAAAGCCTCACATTAATGTTTCAGCGTGAAGTTGCCCAAAGACTGACAGCAGAACACAACACAAAATCATACGGCCGTTTAAGTGTTCTCACACAATGGCGAAACCAGTGCGAGATCTTATTTGATATCCCGCCAGAAGCATTTGTGCCTCCGCCAAAAATTACATCATCCGTTGTTAAAATAACGCCCATGATGCCGATTCAAGATGTTTCACAGAAAAACTTAAGCCGATTAACCGCCGCCGCTTTTAATCAAAGACGGAAAATGTTGCGTAGTAGCTTAAAACCGATATGCTCTAATCCACAAACATTGCTTTTGCAAAGCGGCATCGAAGAAACCCGTAGGGGCGAGAGTTTAAGCATTGATGAGTTTTGTACACTTGCATCGAACTATGAAACAATAATATCGGCCCAGCCGACAGAAGGAGACGTGAAATGAAAAGCCAAGCCGTAACAGCTTTTGGAGAAGCTTTAACCGAAACCAACATTGAAACGCCTACACCGCAAGGATCCGAGGTTCTTGTTCGTGTGTCGCATTGTGGCGTATGTCACTCAGACGTTCACCTGCATGACGGACATTTTGATATGGGCGGCGGCAACAAGTTGGACATGACAAAAAAACCACTCCCCTTCACGCTTGGGCATGAGATTGAAGGCATTG
>CBFHJI010000063.1:0-7610 GCA_965656255.1 Alphaproteobacteria bacterium | reverse complement strand
TTATCAGCATCGGGCGAACTGGTCAGCTCCGCCGCTCCTGAACCGGTCGGCTCCGCCTTAGAAGTAACGACGGCACCACTGGCGTCATTGGCATCACTAGAAGGCGCGACCAAACCCGCAACAATGGCAGTCAACTGATCCAATAAGCCCGCTATCTGTGCGTCATCATGGATCATTTTTTGTTCCATTAGCCCCATATCATTGGTCTTATTCTCATATTTTTGGAGCATGAGCTTTGCTTCTGATCTTGCCTTTTCCCGATCATCCATGAGGCTGAGGGCTGCCAACATTAAAATTTGACTATCAGAGGCATCGCGCGCTTGGGCGCGAAGGTCACTAATAAAGGCACTTAAATCATGCGCTAGTGCTTCAATGCGCGCCTCATCACCATCATCCACACGAACCGTTAACGGCCGCCCGGCAATGACCAGGTCCAACTCAGCCATTTTTAAGAAGCTCCTCGTTCAACTCATCGATCATCGAAAGTGCCCGTTCAACAGCTCCTAATGCCTTGTTATTTGAATGTTCAGCATCAGCATTTTGACGTCGCGTTTGAGAGAGTTCTGCACGTAAATGAGCATTGGCTTGATCAAGACGCGTATTTTCGTCCGAAATCGCCTGATAACGCGCCCGAATTCGGCCATCCAAATGTGAAATAGCCTCCGCCAAACGCTCTAAAGATTTACCCGTCTGTTGCATGTTTATCCCTCTAACCTAACTGTAATCTAAGCTGAACTCACGGGCAAGCAATAGGTCAACTTAGCGAAGGTTCTCAGAGATTTTATAGAATAATTAAGAGAAAAATATCCAGAGGATAACGACACAGCGCAACGAATCTGGCATTGACTATATTGGCTGTTGAAGCCATGTTGCGGCGTTGACGACGACTGATAGTTAAAGATTGACGGCGAGTATTAATTAATTGGCAAATGAAATCTACCAAAGTGCCTCCAATTGATGACCACACGCCCAAGAACATCGTGATTTTATCAAATGAGTTTGTTGCGTCATTATTTTTAGAAACAGAATATTTAAACGCATTTTCGTCTTAATTATTCTCTCTAGCCGTTTTATCACTATGTAAGGTAATCGGCACTGTGAAGGAAAAAATCGATGGCTGATAGCAGCAATCTTGATCTGACCCAACTTAAAAATATGGCGAATGCAATTCGCGCTCTCGCAATGGACGCCGTTGAAGCCGCCAAGTCAGGCCATCCCGGCATGCCAATGGGGGCAGCAGATTTTGCAACAGTCCTGTTTGCTCGACATTTAAAAATTGATCCACTCAATCCCGATTGGCACGACAGAGACCGCTTTGTGTTGTCAGCTGGTCATGGTTCAATGCTTCAATATGCGCTCCATTACTTAATGGGCTATAAAGACATGACCATTGAGCAAATTAAAAACTTTAGGCAGTTAGGCGCAATTACCGCCGGACATCCAGAATATGGGCATGTCGCTGGTGTTGAAACAACAACTGGTCCGCTAGGACAAGGCCTTGCAACAGCTATAGGTATGGCATTGGCCGAGCGTATGATGAATGCACGTTTTGGTGACGATCTTGTCGATCACCGCACCTATGTGATCGCCTCTGATGGTGACCTAATGGAAGGTGTTAGCCATGAAGCGATTGGTCTGGCAGGCCATTTAAAATTATCGCGCCTTATTGTTCTTTATGATGACAATGATATTTCAATCGACGGCCCCCTCTCGCTGGCTGAATCTGGTGATGCACTTATGCGATTTGAAGCAGCCGGCTGGAACGCGACACGCATTGACGGACATGACTTTGAAGCCATTGACGCCGCTATTGAAGCCGCAAAAACCAGTGACAAACCAACACTCATCGCTTGCAAAACCGTTATTGGTTTTGGCGCACCTAACAAACAAGGCACATCTGGCGTGCACGGCGCACCGCTTGGGGGTGACGAGATCCAACTCACCCGTGACACGCTAGGCTGGTCACATGCACCATTTGAAATACCTTCCGATATTCTTGATGCTTGGCGTATGGCTGGCAGAGCGAATGTGCCTTTACGCAAAGCGTGGGAAGAGCGCCTCGAGAGCCAACCATCAGACCGACATGTCCGCTTCTTGCGCACCATGAAAGGCGACTTGCCGAGCGCCCTGCCCGAAACTGTCGACAGATACAAGCGTCAGCTAGACAAAGATAAGCCCAAATGGGCAACCCGCAAATCATCTGAAGAAGCACTCAAAGCGCTTGTTCCAAGCGTACCAGAAATGGTTGGTGGTTCTGCCGACTTGACCGGATCAAACAATACACGCACACCGGAACAAGAAGCTGTCTCAGCTGATCATTACGAGGGCAGCTTTATTCATTATGGGATCCGCGAATTTGGAATGGCCGCTGCAATGAATGGCATTGCGCTTCACGGTGGTCTTATTCCTTATTCAGGTACATTCTTAGTCTTTTCCGATTATTCGCGGCCAGCAATTCGCCTTTCCGCACTGATGCAGCAGCGCACCATTCATGTGCTTACACATGACAGTATCGGACTAGGCGAGGACGGACCAACGCACCAGCCTGTCGAACATTTAGCTGCCCTTCGTGCCATACCCAATGTGAATGTTATGCGACCTGCTGATGCCATTGAAACACTTGAGTGTTGGCAAATTGCACTTGAGAGCAAGGACACACCGAGCGCAATGGCACTCACACGACAGGCCCTGCCCGCCATTCGCTCTTATAGCGAGAAAAACCTCTGCGCTTATGGTGCATATGAAATTGTGAGCGAGTCGCAAGCCAGCGTAACATTATTGGCAACAGGTTCAGAATTAGCTATCGCCATGGATGCGCGCCAGCAACTCGAAGAAAAAGGCATTAAGACACGCGTTGTCTCTGTCCCGTGCTTTGAACTGTTTGAAAAACAAAGCGCTTCTTATCAAAGCGAAACGTTAGGCGACACGCCAGTTCGCATTGCCATCGAAGCGGCCATTCGCCAAGGCTGGGATCGTTTCTTGCGCCCTGGCGATACATTTATTGGCATGTCATCATTCGGCGCCAGCGCCCCAGCCGAAGCCCTTTATGCTCACTTTGGCATTACAGCTGACGCAATTGTAAGCGCAGCAACGGCATCTCTTGCAGAGGCCACATCGGAAGAATAAAAGAACCATTAACCTAAAATATCGAGATGAATTAAAGATTAGCTCTGGAGGAAAGATCATGACAGTACGGGTTGCCATTAATGGCTTTGGACGCATCGGACGGCTTGTTTTACGCGGAATTATTGAAAGCGGTCGCAAAGACATTGAAGTGGTCGCAATTAATGATCTTGGCTCGGTAGAAGCCAATGCATTGCTCCTACAATATGATAGTATCCACGGGCCATTTCCAGTTAAAGTCAAATCAACAAAATCAAGCATGAATGTCGGCCGCGGTCCCATAAAAGTCTTTGCAGAACGTAACCCTGCAGACCTTCCTTGGAAAGAACTCGGTATTGATATTGCTCTTGAATGTACTGGCATTTTTACAGCACGCGAACAAGCCATGCTCCACGTTGAAGCTGGCGCGAAAAAAGTGCTCATTAGCGCCCCGGCAACGAATGCAGACTTAACCGTTGTTTACGGCGTTAATCATAAGAAGCTGAGAAAGAGTCATAAGATTGTTTCAAATGCCTCTTGCACAACCAATTGCCTCGCCCCTGTTGCCCAAGTGCTTAACCAATTATGCGGCATTGAACGCGGGTATATGACAACAATCCACGCCTTTACAGGCGACCAGCGCACTGTTGATACACTGCACAGCGACCCCCGCCGTGCGCGCAGCGCTTCGCTCTCAATGATCCCGACCTCAACCGGCGCCGCCAAAGCAGTTGGTCTTGTCTTGCCAGAACTTATCGGCAAACTCGACGGCACTGCTATTCGTGTGCCGACGCCAAATGTATCGATGATCGACCTAGTATTTGAAGCAAAGAAAGCGGTTACCGCCGAGGCTATTAACGCAGCTATGATCAAAGCAGCCAATGGCGCCTTAAAAGGCGTGCTTGGTATTTGTGACCAGCCTTTGGTTTCCATCGACTTTAATCACAACCCTGCTTCATCAACCTTTGACACGACACAAACGCAGATTGTCGATGGCAAACTTGTGCGTGTTTTAAGCTGGTATGACAATGAATGGGGATTTGCCAATCGCATGAGCGACACAGCACTCGCCATGGCAAAACTTGGTTAAAACACATGGATAACGGGTCATCGCCAAAAACACTCGACACACTCATCGCCAGTGGCGTTGAGGGGAAAACGGTGCTTATACGCGCTGACCTGAACGTCCCAATTGACGACCAGGGAGAGGTGCGCGATGCCACGCGGCTTGAGCGCATCATCCCTACGCTCAAAGCTTTAACAAAAGCTGGAGCCTGCGTCGCACTGCTCTCGCATTTTGGTCGGCCAAAGGGCCAAATTGTTGCCGAGATGAGTCTTCAACCAGTGGTTGGCGCATTATCAAAACTCCTTGGGCAAACGGTTGGATTTGCCGATAATTGCATTGGCGATAGCGCGGCTCAGGCCTGCGCAAATATGGCAAACGGCGATGTTATCATTCTTGAAAATACGCGCTTTCACCCGGGCGAAGAAAAAAATGATAAAGATTTTGCTCAAGCCATCGCAACCCTTGGGGCAGCTTATGTGAATGATGCGTTTTCAGCCGCGCACCGAGCTCATGCCTCAACCGAAGCCATTGCCCATTTGTTGCCAAGCTATGTCGGCTACGCCATGCAAGCCGAACTCGACGCACTACAAGCCGCCCTTGGGAACCCAGCACGTCCGGCGATTGCGGTGGTTGGCGGTGCCAAAATATCGACCAAATTGGATCTTCTATCCAATCTATCCAAAAAAGTAGATCGATTGGTTATTGGTGGCGGCATGGCAAATACCTTTCTTGCCGCTCAGGGTTATGCCATCGGCACATCCTTATGCGAAGATACAATGCTCGAAACAGCTCGAACAATTATAAAAGATGCCGCGGCAAATGGGTGCGAGATTATCCTACCTGTTGATGTCGCCTTCGCTCCCGCTTTTAAAGCCGGTCAAATCCCGACCATTGTTTCCATAGATTCGGTCCCTGAAGATCAAATGATCCTTGATGCTGGCCCGCAGTCTATCAAAGATATTTGCCACGCCTTTGACAATTCCAAAACATTAATCTGGAACGGACCGTTAGGCGCTTTTGAAATAGACCCATTTGATGCGGCAACCAATCAAACAGCACAGCATGCTGCAACCCTAACCCAATCAGGAAAACTCGTTTCCGTTGCTGGGGGCGGCGATACCGTTGCCGCTCTTAACCAAGCTGGTGCGGGTCCGAAATTTACATATGTTTCAACAGCAGGTGGCGCCTTTTTAGAATGGCTAGAAGGCAAAGACCTTCCCGGCGTCACCGCGCTCACTAATTAAAATAATAGGCTAAATCAGGAGGTTACAACATTATGAGCAAACAAGAATTAGAGAGCATCGCCAATGCAATGGTTGCAGACCAAAAAGGCATTTTAGCTGCAGACGAAAGTACTGGCACGATCAAAAAACGGTTTGACTCTATCAACACAGAAAGCACAGCAGATAGCCGTCGCGATTATCGTGAAATGTTGTTTACAACTGATGAAGCCATGCAAAACTATATTTCTGGCGTCATTTTATATGATGAAACCATCCGCCAAACAGCCACAACTGGCGAGACACTCGTGTCATTAATTGAAAAAGCCGGCAGTATTCCGGGCATCAAAGTCGACACAGGTGCCAAGAACATGGCATTGCACGAAGGTGAAATGATCACAGAAGGTCTCGATGGTTTACGCGAGCGTTTAGCTGAATATCATGACCTAGGGGCGCGTTTTGCAAAATGGCGTGCCGTGATTAATATTGCCGAAGGTAAACCAAGCCAAGCCTGCTTAAATGCAAACGCCCATGCACTTGCACGCTATGCAGCTCTTTGCCAAGAAGCGCGCATCGTTCCGATCGTTGAGCCTGAAGTCATTATGGATGGTGATCACAGCGTTGAACGTTGCTACGAGGTCACAAGCGCAGCACTGACAGCTCTTTTTGCGGCACTTAAAGATCAAGCAGTTCATCTTGAAGGCACAATTTTAAAACCAAATATGGTTGTTTCTGGCACCTTAAATGCTCATCAAGCCAATATTGCTCAAGTTGCTGAACTCACCATTAAATGTTTCAAAAACACTGTTCCTGAAGCTATTCCTGGGATTGTATTCTTATCAGGTGGACAATCTGACATTGATGCAACGGCTCATCTTGATGCCATGAATAAAATCGGAAACCTTCCTTGGAAAATGAGCTTCTCTTATGGGCGTGCCCTACAAGCGGCGCCGCTCAAAGCTTGGGGTGGTAAGCCTGAAAATGTTGACGCGGCAAAAGCTGCTTTCTTGCACCGCGCTAAAATGAACGGTTTGGCAGCGCTTGGCAAATGGGATGCCACACTCGAAGGTTAAGCCAAACACAAATGTGTTTTAGGCTGACCTTGAGTCAGGGCATAATTTGTGCCTTAAAACTGGCTTTCTTGTAGCGCGCTCACATAAAGGGCTTAACAGCACTCAAAGAAAAGAGCCCTTTATCTTACCCAGGTAAATGCGCCGCAAATAAAAACTCGCGATTGCCCTGTGGCCCCGTAATTGGACTTTCACAAATGCCGAGCTGGGTCCAGTTTGGCGCAACAGCAGAAAACCACTGCGCAAACGCGTCACAAGTTTGCGCCTGAAGGGCGGGGTCACTCACCACCCCCTTTTTACCAAGCCCCTTTTTTCCTACCTCGAATTGGGGCTTGATCAACAGAATGACCCATGCTGGCGCTGTCAAAAAAGCCAAAGCCGGCTCGACAACCAACCGCAAACTAATAAAACTTGCATCGCACACAAGTGCGCCCGCATTTAAGGGGATGTGTTCGCGAGATAAATAACGCGCATTCACACCTTCTAAATTTACAATCCGATCATCGGCGACAAGAGATGGGTGTAATTGCCCATGCCCAACATCAACAGCATATATTTGAGACGCTCCATTTTGCAACAAAACATCACAAAAACCGCCTGTTGACGCGCCTATATCAATAATAATTTTATTATCTGGGCTCAGACCAAAGGCATTAAGAGCATGCGCTAGCTTTAATCCCCCACGAGAAACATAGGGGGATGCAGGCCCCTCAAACTTGATATCAGAGGATTCAAGAACCATCTGGGCGGGTCGTGTTGCAACACGCCCATCGACGCAAACATGGCCAGCCTTAATAGCCGCACTGGCTTTTGCGCGCGTATCACAAAACCCCGCATCCACCAAAAAAACATCTAATCGTTTTCGTGCGTCATTCACTTTTTCAAAACTGGTTTCAAGTCGATCGTTTGAGCGCGCGAAGGCTGAATAATATCCATAACACGCGCGACAATTTGGGTCGCATTAAGGGCAGCTAAATCATACATAACGCTCGGCGTATTATGATCAATAAAACTATCCGGTAACGTAAATGCACGGAATTTTGGGCCCATATCAAGCAATCCGTCATTATGCATAAACTGCATAACATGCGCGCCAAACCCACCCATGCTGCCCTCTTCTACAGACACAATCAGCTCATGAGCACCCGCAAG
>CBFHJI010000062.1:0-7622 GCA_965656255.1 Alphaproteobacteria bacterium | reverse complement strand
AAAGTTCGGGGCGTATATCGGCACCAATGCATGGACGTGTTGTGGAAGTCTTTGTCAATAAGGGCGACGGGGTGGTTAAAGGTGATCGGCTTGCTATTGTTGAAGCGATGAAAATGCAGCATGAAATTACCAGTGGCGTTGATGGAAATGTCTTGGATGTTTTTGTTAAGGTTGATCAGCAAGTGGCTGCCGGTGACATGATGATAGAAATCGTCTCGATTGAAGAGGAGGCTTGATACATGTTAACTCAGGCAAATGATTTTAGAACAGAATGCGATAACCTTTATGCATTGCTTAAAGATCTGTCAGATTCAGATTTTGAACATGAAACGCAATTTAAGGGCTGGACGCTCAATGATGTATTGGAACATCTCCATATTTGGAACTGGGCCGCGCACGAGTCTCTTGTTAATGAAGAAAGTTTTTCGGCCTATATTGTTAAAATTATGGCTCCTGACATGCAAACTCTCTCGCTCAAAGAGCGAGAGCGCCAGTTTTTTGATGGTGAAAAAGGGCAAGTCTTACTCTCAAAGTGGCGTGACTTCTATCAAAAGACAGCAGATGCTTTTTTACAGGCTGATCCCAAGGCTCGGTTAAAATGGGCGGGGCCTGATATGAGCGCACGCTCAAGCATCACCGCGCGCTTAATGGAAACCTGGGCTCATGGCCAAGAAGTTTATGATAGTCTTGGTAAAACGCGCATTGATGGGGATCACATTAAAAATATCGTGGTTTTAGGGGTGAATACTTATAATTGGACCTATGCAACGCGTAAGGAGCAGCCGCTCGGGCCCGTGCCTTATGTTGAAGTAACTGCGCCATCTGGTGAGGTGTGGGCTTTTGGTGATGCGAGTGAAACAAATTATGTAAAGGGTGAGGCCACTCATTTTTGTCAGGTTGTGACGCAAGTACGTCATATTGCCGATACGTCACTTGAGGTTTTGGGTGATGTAGCCATTGACTGGATGTCAAAAGCGCAATGTTTTGCCGGTACTCCCGAAACGCCGCCGGCACCTGGAAGTCGTTTTTCTCAAAAACTGCGCAATTAGCTTTGGTTTTTGGGCAAAGGCCTTGAAGTCTTGGACGCTTGGTCGCACTGGACATCTGGCTGAGAGCGACTACATATAAGTGTGAAGTTAGTGAAAGGTTAGTATCATGGATTTATCTTTGACAGAAAACGATTTGGCATTTCAAAAGGATGTGCGCGCTTGGTTGGCAAAAATTTTGCCTGAAGGTCATGCTGCGCGTGGTAAAAACTTATTCACGCAAACGCGTGAAGAAACGGCCTGGTGGCAAAAACAGCTTCATGAAGCTGGATGGGGCGCGTCTGCGTGGCCCGTTGAGTTTGGTGGCACTGGATGGAGTGAAAGCCAGCGTTCAATTTTTAATGATGAATGTGCTCGTTCTGAAGCGCCGATGCAGTCACCATTTGGTGTGACCATGGTTGGTCCTGTTCTCTATACTTTCGGAACGGATGCCCAAAAACAGCGTCATCTTCCTGGTATTCTGGATGGTTCAGTTTTTTGGTGCCAAGGTTACTCTGAACCTGGATCAGGCTCAGATCTAGCTTCATTGCGGACATTAGCTATTCGCGATGGTGATGATTATGTTGTGAACGGACAAAAAATTTGGACGACACAGGCACATTGGGCCGATTGGATTTTCTGTCTTGTGCGCACAAGCACAGAAGGTAAGCCACAACAAGGCATTTCGTTTCTTTTAATTGATATGAAAACGCCCGGTGTCGAGGTTAAGCCTATCTATACAATCGATGGCGAACACCATTTAAACGAGGTTTACTTTAGCGACGTTCGCGTGCCTGCTGAAAACCTCGTTGGTGAAGAAAACCAGGGTTGGACATATGCTAAGTTCTTGTTAACGCATGAACGTATTGGCATTGCCAATACTGGCGCTACTCGCGTTGGCATTAAAAACATTGAAACGGTGCATCATTATCTCGCAAACCAAGAAGGTAACGATTATGACAAGAGCAGCATTTCACGCAAAATTGCTGAACTAACAATTCGTTTAGATGCTCTTTCTGCACTTGAGTCTCGTGCCTTGGCAGCTGAAAAAGATTCAATTAACTCAATGGTTTTGCCGCTACCAATGAAACTTCTTGGTACGCATCTTCAGCAAGACGTGGCTGATTTGGCCGTTGAAATGATGGATTATTCAGCTATGCCAGTTCAAAACAAAGGATTTGGTTCTTTTGGTGGCCAAAATGACGAACACTATAGATCGCGTGGTCCTGGCATCACGTCGGGTATGCTTTCAGGTCGTGCCTCAACCATTTATGGCGGCACTTCTGAGGTGCAACGCGGCATCATGTCGAAATTTGTATTGGGCCTATAAATTAGGTCTTTAAAATGTGACGCTATTCAAACACGGCAATGTGTTGGATAGCGTCCATCACCCGCTCACCAGCTTTATTCCAAATTGTCATATGCTGTGATGAATATCCGTGTTGAATATGTTTGGTGATACTTTCCATGAGCCACCATCCATCTTCGGTTTTCGGGTCATCTTGAAGCATGTTGAATGTCCAATTTATGCTGCTTAAAGCCGATAATGTGGTTGTAGCAGCAAGGGCAGCGGGTGGGGGTGCATCACCAATCATTAACAATGTCGCAAATTTTGAATGGGCACTTTTATCGACGGACCTAAGCCATAATAAAAATTCAGGGTGATGGGTGCCCGATAAAAAAGGGGCAGACTTAACTGTGCGTCGATCGATATGCATGAGAAAGCTTGGACCGTGAGGGGGCACTTCTGTCATTGTGTCTGTTATCTCAGGAACTTCACGGATTGGATATGCCTGGTTCGTTTCAGCAGGTAGGGCGCGCCCAAACACAAAGAGAGCTTGGGTTGCCAAACCCTTTTCACCATAAAGCTTAGACTCAACGGTTGTCATGTTTTTACCGGCGCGTACGATTTCATGGCGCATCGTTAATGTGCCACTCGCGGGGCCCACGAAATTAATTTGTGCTGTGCGCAATGGCGCAAGGTCTGGGAATTGCTGTTTTGTAGTCTCGTATAAAAAAGCGCAGACGATGCCGCCAAAAGCGGTTCGGCCTTGTGCCCAGTCTTGGGGCAGGTCGATGACCCACTCATCTCCTTTTTGTTCTATATTTTTAAGTAGAGTTGTAAAGCTGGTCGGTTCCATAATGCGTCCTTTTGGGTATTAGCTATCTGACTGATGCTTTAAAAACTGTGCCATAAGTGCTTGTCGGCGGGGGCGGTTATGTTTTAGCGCATATTCAGCTTTCATTGCTTCGCCTCTGGTTTTAAAAGCTTCTGTGAAAATCACAACCCATTTGCGTCCGCGTGTCGCTTTTGCGCCTGTGCCGCTATTATGGCGCAAGAGTCTGGCTTCTATATCATGTGTCCAGCCGACATAAGTACGTTGATTGCTGTTGTTTATGCTCGCAATCATGTATACATAACAAGGCTTTATGTGTGGTTCGATGGTTTATACTTCCTCAATCACGCAATTATTGTTGAACGCTTAAGATATTGTTATTTACACGTAACGTAAAATGACTATTTTGGCGCAGTTTTCACGCCTTCTTTTATGGGAGATGACTATGTCTTCATCTGATGTCGCGTCTGATGCTACACCGCTGGAGCGGGATGTTTATGGCATTTCCCGCTGGGGCAGCGGTCTCGTCAAAATTCTCGAGAATGGGAATATTGGGCTTGTGCCGCCGGCCCGGCCTGATGCGATCCCTGCCGATCTCGTTAAAATTATCGATGATCTTAATCAGCGCGGCATTACATCCCCCGTTCTGTTGCGCATAACAGATTTTTTGCGATATCGCATCGAGCAAATAAACGTTGCCTTTGGAAATGCAATTGCGGAAAATAATTATCTCGGGCGCTATCAAGGCGTTTTTCCGATTAAGGTCAATCAGCAAGCGCAGGTGATTGATCGTATCGTTGATTATGGCCGTCCATTTGATTTTGGTTTGGAGGTCGGTTCAAAAGCTGAACTGTTGATTGCGTTATCTCATGAGCTTACACCACATGCGGCTGTTATTTGTAATGGCGTGAAAGATGAAGAATTCATCCAATTAGCGCTTATGTCACAACGTCTAGGGTTTAATACATTCCTTGTCCTAGAGTCGCCGCGTGAGATTGACTTGGTCTTGTCAGTGGCCAAAGATTTGGGCATTCGCCCTCAGCTCGGTGTACGCATAAAGTTAACTAATCAAGTGAGTGGTAATTGGGCGGCATCAAGTGGGGATCGTTCAAGCTTTGGCATGACCATTGCCCAAGTTATGAATTTGATCGAACAGTTGCGTCGCGAAGACTATTTAGATTGTTTGATTTTGCAACATTCCCATTTAGGCAGCCAAGTGCCAAATATTCTTGAGATACGGATGGCAGCACAGGAAGCTTGTCGCTTTTTTTGCGAAATTAAGCGCGAAGGAGCGCCGTTAACATATCTCGATCTTGGGGGCGGGCTTGGCATTGATTATACGGGTGAGCATACAGCAACCGAAAATTCGACCAACTATACGTTGGAAGAATATTGCGCCAATATTATAGAGACCGTGAAATTTGCGATGGATGAAAGCGATGTTAATCATCCAACAATTATTACAGAGAGTGGTCGTGCTAGTGTGGCGCAGTCGTCTTTGCTCATTTTTAATGTTCTTGAGGCGACACAATTTGACAGTGATGTACCCGTTGAAGCCGATAAAGAAGATCATCATTTGATCGAAAGCATGTTGGGCATTCCATCTTATCTTGATACGAAACGTGTTCAAGAATGCTGGAATGATTTGGTTTATTACCGAAATGAAGTGCGGGCATTGTTTCGGCGCGGACAGCTAAGTTTGCGAGAAACAGCAAAGGCTGAACGCATATATCTTTATGTTATGAAAATGATTAAATCACTCGTGATTTCTGAGGACTTGCTTAATGATGAGTGGCGAGAGGCGTTGGATCAAGTCGCAGATATTTACCATTGTAACTTCTCGCTTTTCCAATCATTACCTGATGTGTGGGCAATCAATCAATTGCATCCTATTGCGCCTATTCACCGCCATCATGAGGAGCCAACGCGTCGTGCTATTTTGAGCGATATTACCTGCGATAGCGATGGTCGGATCGACCGGTTTGTTTTAGAGGATGGTGTCTCCGCAACATTGCCTGTTCATGAATTAGATCATGTAAATGATTATTATCTCGGTGTTTTCTTTGTGGGTGCTTATCAAGAAACGTTAGGTGATTTGCATAATTTGTTTGGTGATACGCATATTGCTACGATTGAATTATGTGACGATGGTGATTTCAATTTGCTACATGAGCAAGAAGGTGACACCGTATCTGAAGTTTTAACCTATGTTGAATATGAGCCAAGGCGGATGCTCGACACATTTAAGGGTATTGTTGATCGCGCAGCTGCAGCTGGACAAATTGATCGTGCGGATCGACGCGAAATGATCGCAACATTTAAAGAAAGTATTAATGGCTATACATATTTTGAACACTAGGGTTTTGAAATATAGTCTCTAACTTATTTAGGAGTTTGAAATGTCAGATATTCTCGTCATTGGCGCGGGTGGGGTTGGTTCGGTTGCTGTTCACAAAATGGCAATGAACCAAGATATTTTTGGTAAAATTACTTTAGCAAGTCGACGCGTACATAAATGTCAGGAAATTGCCGATAGTGTTCGCGCGCGAACAGGTGTCGAGATTTCTGTCGCTGAGGTTGATGCTGATAACGTACAGGAAACAACAAAGTTGATCGAGCAGGTTAAGCCGTCGCTGGTCGTCAATCTTGCGCTTCCTTATCAAGACTTAGCAATTATGGATGCATGCTTAAATGTTGGTGTCGATTATTTAGACACAGCAAATTATGAGCCGCGCGATGAGGCTAAGTTTGAGTACCATTGGCAATGGGCTTATCAGGAACGGTTTGCCGAAAAAGGCTTAATGGCACTTCTTGGATCTGGTTTTGACCCCGGTGTTACCAATGTCTTTACCGCTTATATTAAGAAGCATTTGGTTTCTCATATGAAGACACTTGATATTCTTGATTGTAATGGCGGTGATCACGGTCAGCATTTTGCAACCAATTTTAATCCTGAAATTAATATTCGCGAAGTGACCGCGCCTGCTCGTCATTGGGAAAATGGTGAATGGATTGAAACTCCTGCGCTTTCAACACATCAGCGTTTTGCTTTTCCTGAAGTCGGTGATCGCAACATGTACCTTATGTATCACGAGGAGCTTGAATCTCTCTCTAAGCATTTTCCAGAATTATCGCGGGCCCGCTTTTGGATGACATTTGGAGATGCCTATTTAAAACATTTAGAAGTTCTTCAAAATGTTGGTCTGACCTCTATTGAGCCTATTATGTATGAAGGTAAAGAAATTGTACCTTTGCAGTTTTTAAAAGCTGTTCTGCCCGATCCTGGCGATTTGGGCAAAACAACGAAAGGAAAAACGTGCATTGGCAATATCGTAACTGGTGAACAGGATGGTAATGCACGCAGTGTTTATCTTTATAATATTTGCGACCACGAGGCCTGTTTTGCTGAGGTTGGAAGCCAAGCTGTAAGCTATACGACAGGCGTACCGGCTATGATTGGCGCTGCCATGATGGTGCAGAAGAAATGGCACAAGGCGGGTGTTTATAATATGGAGCAGTTTGATCCTGATCCATTTATGGAAATGCTGAATCAGCATGGTTTGCCATGGCAATATGTTGACCTTGATAAACCTCTAGGTTTTTAAGCATGCTACCGACGCAGACAGCAGGCGCTGGCGCTTTTGCATCATTCGACTTAAGTCGTGTGCCCAGCCCATGCTTTGTCATAGATGAAGTAAGTCTCCGTCGTAACCTAGAGCTATTGGCGGATCTGCAAAATCAATCAGGTGCAAAAGTGCTTTTGGCGCTCAAGGCGTTCTCGATGTGGTCGCTTGCTGATATGATTAGTGATCATTTATCAGGCTGTTGCGCCTCAGGTTTATGGGAGAGCCAGCTCGCACGCCGCCATTATCGTGGCGAGCTTGCGTGTTATGCGCCTGGTTATAAAATGTCCGAGATTGATGAAATTTTTCAACTTTCTGATCACGTTATTTTTAACTCACCTGATCAAGTTGCTCGCTTTCGTGGCCATATTCAGGGTCATAAGTCTGATATTGGTTTGCGCCTTAATCCAATGCATTCTGAGGGTTTGGTTTCAAAATATGACCCCTGTGCTGCTGGCTCCCGTCTTGGGTGGCCGATTGAGCGTTTGAACGAACGCCTTCCAGAAGGCGTGCGCGGTTTGCATATGCACACCTTATGCGAGCAAGATGTGCCGCCATTGGCGCGCACCATAGATGCTTTACGACCAACACTTGACCGTTTCAAAGGGCATTTTGACTGGCTTAATCTGGGTGGCGGGCATTTGATTACGGGTCCGAACTACCAACGTGATGATCTCATTGCTCTGATTAAGGAATTACGCGAAACCTATGCATGTGAGCTATATCTCGAATTAGGGACGTCTGTTGCTTTCGATACGGGTATTTTGGTCGGCGAAGTGCTCGATATTATTGATAATAATGGCCCAATTGCGATTACAGACTTGTCGGCAACCTGTCATATGCCTGATGTTATTGAG
>CBFHJI010000061.1:0-7906 GCA_965656255.1 Alphaproteobacteria bacterium | reverse complement strand
TGGCAACTGAGATGACTTGAGAAACGAGAAGATCAACTTCGCCAGGTTCGAGGCCAACACGCCCCAACTGCTCAATTAATTGCATGTTTAAGATAATTGGCGCAGTAAAAATCCAAATTACCGTTAACAAAGCTGGAATGCCAAAAACCCATGCCGCTGTATAAGCACCATGGAACCGAGGTAATGAATGTAATTTTTCAGGTGAGCGAATGGCTAATTGACGAATTTTCTTCAGCGAATAAGCATATGACAATAACGCCATAGCCGCTAAAAGCACCAATAATGAGGTCGTCGTCATGTTACCCCGCCTTCGTGGTGCAAGCACCATTTAGAAAAGATTGAGAGGGTGCATTGCACCCTCTCAAACCCATATTAGTTCATCTCTAACTTCGTAAGAGATTTCACTGCTTTGCGCATTTTAATACGCTCTGATTCTGGAAGTGGAATCAATCCACGCTCAACGAGATAGCCTTCAGGACCAAAAGCATTCTCGCTTGTAAAAGCTTCAGCAAATTCTTTAATGCCAGGAACGCTGTTTACATGCGCAAGCTTGATGTAAAAATAGAGCGAGCGAGAAATGTTATATTTTCCCTCGGCAATATTATCAAAGCTTGGCTCAAGACCATCAACCGTCGCACCTTGGATCGTATCAGAGTTTTGATCTAAGAAGCTGAAACCGAAAACGCCAACAGCGTTTTTATTGGCCGCGAGTTTTTGAACCATAAGGTTGTCATTCTCACCAGCATCAATCCAGGCGCCGTCTTCACGCACAGTACGGGCGATCGCTCTGTAGGCCTTCTTATCTTTCTTTTTCATATTCTTAATATAAGCGAATTTTTTAGCACCACCTTCAAGCGCTAACTCTTGAAACGCATCGCGCGTACCAGATGTAGGCGGCGGACCTAAAACTTCGATTTTTACGTTTGGAAGCGACGGATCAACGTCTGACCATTTGGTATATGGATTATCAATAATCTCACATGAATCGGCGCTACATTCTTTCTTCGGGTTCGGCACTTTTGCGGCCAGTGCCAAATAAATCTGCTTCAATGTTAGAGACATCGCTGGCGCTTTTCGTGAATTGGCCAAAACAATACCATCAAAACCTACAACGACTTCCGTCATATCAATGCCGTTTTTAGCGCAATTATCAAATTCACTTTTTTTAATGCGGCGCGAAGCATTCGTAATATCTGGATGATTTAACCCAATACCCGAACAAAACAATTTAAGGCCGCCACCTGAACCAGTTGATTCGATGACAGGTGTTTTGAAGTTCGAAGATCGCCCAAACTGCTCAGCGACAACGGTTGAAAATGGAAAGACAGTCGATGAACCAACGACTTGAACTTGATCGCGAGCAAAAGCTGAACCGCCCATTGCTGCCATCATCACGAGGCCTGTTAAAACTTTTCTCATATACATTTTGGTCTCCACCTTTGAGAATACTTATAACGACGATTTTGATCGCCACGTTCTCAAATAACATCCTAAGCAATGCCGTTTTGTGACACTAATGTTACAGTTTTGTGACAAGCATAGATTTTTGGGATTTCAATAGAAATTAATCCACAATTAACGGAAGCTTCACGGCAAATACGGTCTCTTGCCCTGGTACACTGGTAATTGTCAGGCTGCCCCTGTGCCAACCAATAATATGTTTAACAATCGCAAGTCCAAGACCCGAACCGCCCAATTTGCGTGATCGGCTATTATCTACTCGGTAAAACCGCTCCGTCACGCGTCCAATATTAACGGCATCAATGCCCAGACCTTGATTACGCACAGCCACAATAACGCGCGAAGGCAAGCTTCCCTGCGCGGGTATGACTTCACAATCAATATGAATCTCAGTGTCAGCGGCACCATAATTAAGTGCATTTTCCAGTAAATTAGAAAATACCTGCAGCAAAGCATCCGCATCTCCCTTAACTTTAAGAGCTTTGATGTCAGATCTTGCATTAATAATGATTGGTCTATTCAGCTCCTTAGACCTTATATCGAAAAGAGCGACTACTTGATCAATGACCTTCATAATCCACACAATATCGTTTGGGGGAAGATGCTCATCAGCTTCAACGCGCGACAAAGTCAGCAACTCATCAACCAAACGCTGCATGCGCATGGCTTCTCCCTGCATGAACGGTAAAAACGTTGCCGCAATCTCAGGGTCTTCGGCAAGATTGTCCTGCAAGGTTTCAATAAACCCAATAATTGCTGTTAAAGGTGAACGTAGCTCATGGCTGACATTTGCGACAAAGTCAGTCTGAATGCGCTCCACACTTTTTGATTTTGTTAAATCTGTAAAGCGCAAAACAAATAGGCCATTACCCTCCTCAACGCCGGCAACATTGACCCGAAACCGCCGTTGAGCCTGCTCATTCTTGGTAAAAATGAATGATTGCACCATTTTCGAGTTAACAGCTTCGCTAAGACAACGCGGCAAATCTGGATGACGCACATAATTTGTAATTGGCTGACCCAAAATACGCCGTCCAACCATGTCAAAGGCATATTCATTTGCGCGCAAAACAACGTGCTTGTGATTAATAAGGATAAGACCATCATCCAAAATAGAATCAAAGGCAGCAAATATTGCGGATGATTGATCGGACAAATGGATATCCGACATTAATGAAGCTCTTTTTTCTGCGGATTATACTTGGAAAATCGCGCGTGTAACCAGAGCCAGCTCTCGGGACATTTACGAATTTCGTCCTCAAGATAAGAATAATATTGCTGAGTTAAATCAATGATTTGCTCTTTTTTACTGTCTTTGTGAGAAACAAAAGGTGCCCCAATACTCACAGTATAATGCGGCTGAACATCAGCCTCCATATCGCGGCGGCAATGAAAGGGAAGTAGATCAGCACCCACCCGTAGCGAGAGCATTGCAGGCCCTCCTGGCGCCAATACTTTTTGCCCAAAAAATTCAACTTCAATTCCCCCGCTCATATGCTGATCAGCAAGCATAGCAATCGTAGCTCCCTCACGCAGAGCTTGCGCCATTTTGGATACTGATTCGCCTTTGGCTAAACTTCTTGGAGAAATGATCTGATATTGTTTGCGGATGATTCTATCCAAATAGGGATTATTCACCGGCCGATAAATCGCAATTACATTACCGAGCTCTCTCATGGCCGTCATTAATGTAATATTCCAATTAGCAAAATGACCTGAAAGTGCCAAAATTGGACGCCCAGTCTCGCGAGACGCAGCAAGATGTGAGAGCCCCTCAATATCGACATGTTTTTCAAAATTCTTGGCGATTTTATCAATCGCAAGAAATTCAATACCTGTTTTGCCGACATTATCCCAAACAGCCTTTGAGATTCTTTCTTTTGTTTCTGTGCTCATGTCGGGAAAAGCCAAACTAAGATTGTCTATGCCCAATGCGCGTTCCTTTAAAACATATCTTAATCCGCGCGTGATCAACCCACCCAATCTTGATGACCAAGATATTGGCAAAAGTCGCGCAAACCCCAGGAATAAGAGAAAGGTAAACGCCTGAAACAGATATCCTATTTTCTTGAACACAATAATCTTATCTTCTGCTGTTAATGCTGACTCTTCGCAATGGCAGAACTGAGGTCAGAAATAAGATCTTCGCTATTTTCAATGCCAATTGATAAACGCACATAACCCGGCGTAACACCTGAGGCCAACTGATCAGCTTCAGACAGTTGACTATGAGTTGTGCTGGCTGGGTGAATGGCTAAACTACGGGCATCGCCAATATTGGCCACATGATAGAATAATTCCAGGGCATCAATAAATTTCTTACCGGCAGCGGCACCGCCCTTGAGCTCAAAACCCATTAAACCGCCATATCCACCCGTCATTACCGCATCAGCCCGGCGACGAACTTCGCCATCTGTCAATGAGGGGTAAATAACTCGCTCAACAGCATCTTGCTGGTGAAGCCATGTGGCAATAGCTTGCGCATTCTCACAATGAGCTTTCATCCGCAAAGCCAGAGTTTCCATGCCTTGCAAGAACATAAAGGCGTTAAAAGGGCTCATCGCGCCACCAAGGTCACGCAATAATGTTGTGCGCGCTTTTAAAATATAGGCAATTGGGCCCAGAGGCTTTGCAGCTTGAGACCATACAGCCCCATGATAGCTCGGATCAGCCCGATTGAGCGCAGGTTGGCGATCTCCCGCAGCTTCCCAATCAAAATTACCGCCATCGACAATCATGCCGCCAATTGATGTTCCATGCCCGCCAATATATTTTGTTGTACTATAAACAACGATTGCGGCGCCGTGCTTAAGAGGTTGGCATAAAATAGGAGCAGCCGTATTGTCCATAATTAAGGGAATGTGATGCGCTCGCCCGATGGCCGCAACCTCAGCAATTGGAAATACATTCAATTTTGGGTTTGGTAGAGTTTCAGCATAAAAGGCGCGTGTTCTATCATCGACAGCACGTGCAAAATTTTCAGGGTCTGACGGATCAACAAAACGAACTTCAATCCCCATATCCTTAAAAGTATTTGCAAAAAGGTTCCAAGTGCCGCCATAAAGATCGGTGGACGAGACGATATTATCACCCGCATGGGCTATGTTTTGAATAGACATGGCTGAAGCCGTCTGACCAGACGCAACGCCAAGCGCTGCCGCGCCGCCTTCTATAGCAGCAACGCGTTGTTCTAACACATCCGTTGTTGGATTCTGTAAGCGCGTATAAATATTTCCAAGCTCTGAGAGCGCAAAAAGATTGGCCGCATGGTCCGTGCTATTAAACTGATAACTAGTCGTTTGATGAATGGGAACAGCTACAGAGCCCGTCGTCGCGTCAGCACGCCATCCTGCGTGTAGCAAAACTGTTTCAATATGATGTTTATCGCTCATGTTATTCTCCAATATGCTTTGTCTTTATCTACACCAGCTATCGGCTTATGGCCATAAAAATTGAATTTGATTGATTTTAATCGCCTAGACAAAAAGTGACGCGTGCGTCATAGTTATTGAAATAGAGGTAATTAAGATCATGAAACAAACATCAAAAAACATTAGTAAAAGCTCTTTTGGATTAACCTTGGCTCTCTTTTTATCAACTTCTGTGATGCATGATGCGAGTGCCGTAGAAGGACTAGCTCAGGGCTTAACCCCGATTGGTGCTGAACAGGCAGGAAATTCTGCCGGCACAATTCCAGCTTGGACAGGCGGTCTCACTTCAGCTCCTGAGGGTTATGTTAAAGGCAAACCACATATTGACCCATTTGCGAGTGATGCACCAATCGCCTCCATCACAAGCAAAAATGTCGGGAAATATGCAGAAAACCTAACCGAATTCGATAAATCCATGTTCAAACGACATGCCGACACTTATAAAATGAATGTCTATCAGACACGTCGATCATGTGCATTCCCTCAATTTGTCTATGATGCCGTTGCCAGCAACGCCAAAACAGCATCCCTCACCAATGATGGAAATGGCATTGCTGGTGCCACTATTTCAAGCCCTTTTCCGATACCCAAATCAGGCATTGAGGTTTATTGGAACCATAATCTTCATTACAAAGGGTTTCGGGTTGCCCAAAAAATCACTGGCGGGGTTGTTACATCCGACGGTTCTTTTGTCCGCGTCGTGAGAGACGACCGAATGCTTGGTTATTATTATGATCCCGAGCTTAAATCTGTCGAAAATATTAATGATGTAGAAATGGAATGGCTTGCTGTTTGGAGTTCGCCGCCGCGCATGTCTGGTTCGGGTTTTTCTATGTCCAACCCAATAGATCAGGTCAAAAAGCCTCGTAACGGCTATATGTTCAGGCCTGACAACCGCAAAGTTATGCCAGCACCATCTAATTCTGTAACCTATGATGCACCTATCACGTCTGGCTTTGGCGTACGGAATTCCGATGATATGTTTATCGGAAATGGCGCCCCAGATCGCTATAATTGGAAACTTTTGGGCAAAAACGAAATCTATATTCCTTATAACAGCTATAAAGCCAGCGCAGAAAGCACCACAATTGAAGACCTCATCAAGCCTGGCCATTTGAACCCAGACTTTTTACGCTATGAATTACACAGAGTATGGGTTGTGGAAGCAACGCTCAAAAAAGAGCAGTTCAATCATACATATCATCGTCGCGTGACCTATTATGATGAAGATAGCTGGATTGCCGTAGGATCAGACCTTTACGACGAGAATGATGAACTGGTGGGCGGACATGTTGGGTTTATTAAAAATTATTACGAAGTTCCAGCATGTCGGCAAGATTTTGACGCCATATATCAATTCAACACAGATCGCTATAATTTAGATAATATGAAAGTCGAATTTGGGCCGGCCAACTATAACTCCGACATTGAAGAGAGAGATTTTGGCCCTTCTTCCCTAAGGCGCGCCATTGCCCGATAAATCCGCGCAACACGAATTTCATAAATATTTACCAATGGGGGTTTCTTCAGCGTTCGAGACGGAGTAAACATTTCGACGAATTAGTAAGAAAGCCCCCAATTTATGTCTCTTAGAAATATCGCAATCATTGCGCACGTCGATCATGGAAAAACAACATTAATCGACTCTATTTTAAAGCAAAGCGGCATGTTCCGCGATAATCAAAAAGTGTCCGAACGTTTGATGGACTCCGGCGACCTTGAAAAAGAGCGCGGCATCACAATTTTGGCTAAGCCAACATCTGTTATCTGGAAAGACACAGTGATTAATATTATTGACACACCAGGCCACGCTGACTTCGGCGGTGAGGTCGAGCGCGTGCTCGGCATGGCTGATGGCGTCATATTATTGATCGACGCCGCAGAGGGCCCAATGCCCCAAACAAAATTTGTTCTTGGCAAAGCTCTCGCCCAAGGATTGAGGCCCATCGTTATTATCAATAAAGCCGATCGCCCAGACTCTCGGGCCGAGGAAGTTGTTGACGAAGTCTTTGACCTTTTTGTTGCTATGAATGCAAGCGAAGAACAACTCGACTTCAGCTATCTTTTTGCATCTGGCCGTGACGGCTGGTGCGCCAAATCATTAACTGACCCGCGCGACTCTCTGGCTCCTCTTATGGAGCTTATCATTGAACTGGTACCAGAGCCCAATGTCGATGAAGACGCACCATTTGCCATGCTCGCCACTCTGCTCGACAAAGACCCATATATGGGCCGCTGCCTAACCGGACGCGTGGTGAGAGGGCGTGCAAAAGTCAATGACGCCGTAAAGGCAATCGATCTTGATGGCAAAACAATCGAGACAGGACGCCTGACAAAATTATTGAAATTCGAAGGGCCAAACCGTGTGGTCGTCAATGAGGTCAAAGCAGGTGACATTATCTGTATCGCTGGCCTCACAAATGCGTCTGTTGCTGACACAATTTGCGCACCCAGCAATCAGGATCCAATTCCGTCAACACCAATTGACCCACCAACCATGTCCATCACAATCACTGTGAATGACTCACCCTATGCTGGTCGTGAAGGCACTAAAGTGACGTCGACAATGATCCGTGAACGCCTACTCGCTGAAGACGAAACGAATGTGGCTATCACATTCCGCGAAAGCGCAGATAAAGACGCGTTTGATATTGGCGGTCGCGGTGAGTTGCAACTTGGCGTTCTAGTTGAAACAATGCGCCGCGAAGGATTCGAAATGACTGTGTCGCGCCCACAAGTCTTGTTCCAAAAAGATGAGAGCGGCAATCGTCTCGAACCGATCGAAGAAGTCACGATTGATGTTGATGATGAGTTTTCAAGCACGGTTGTAGACGCAATGAACAAACGTAAGGCAGATATGCAAGACATGCGCTCCACAGGAGCTGGCAAAACACGTCTTGTCTTCCTAGCACCTTCGCGTGGTCTTATTGGTTATCAAAGCCGTTTCTTGACGGATACACGTGGGTCAGGCGTTCTCAACCGCGTGTTTCATAGCTATGGACCGCACCGCGGAC
>CBFHJI010000060.1:0-8311 GCA_965656255.1 Alphaproteobacteria bacterium | reverse complement strand
CCAATGGCTCAACCTCACCCTGACCATCTGATGAAATAACAGCAAGATCAATGGCATCAAGAGATGTCCCACTCATAAGACCTAATGCGATAATATTTGGTTCATTTTCCATAATCGCGTATTGACCTTTCTCGTTGTTTTCCGTAACCCTTCGAACTATGACGCAAGAAGTTACAAACTATAATTCAGAATTCCTCTCGCAGCTACACGCGCGCGGATATATTCACCAATGTTCGGACGCTAACGCGCTTGACGCACTCGCTAAGGACAATGTCGTAACCGGCTATACTGGCTATGATTGTACAGCATCCAGCCTACATGTCGGTAACCTTATTTCGATACTCATGCTGCGCAAACTTCAGCAATCTGGCGGACGCCCAATTGTTGTATTGGGTGGCGGCACGACCCGTATCGGCGACCCATCGGGTCGTGACGAAAGTCGTCAACTTCTCTCCGCTGAAAAAATTGAGGAAAACAAAGCCTCAATAGCTAAAACATTCTCACGTTTCTTAAAATTTGGCGATGGCCCAACCGACGCCATTATGGTTGATAATCATGAATGGCTTGCCAATATTAATTATATTGATTTCCTTCGCGACTATGGCCGGCATTTTTCGATCAACCGGATGCTGACATTTGATAGTGTCCGCTTACGACTCGAACGTGAACAGCCACTCAGTTTTATCGAATTTAATTATATGATTTTACAGGCCTATGATTTTGTCGAACTTAATCGCCGCTATGGTTGCCGCCTGCAAATGGGCGGATCTGACCAATGGGGCAATATTGTAAATGGTATAGATCTCGGCAGGCGCACGGACCAAAGCAATTTATTTGGCCTAACAACATCACTCCTGACAACATCATCAGGCGCTAAAATGGGCAAGACAGCGCAAGGGGCTGTTTGGCTCAATGAAGATATGCTCTCCCCTTATGATTACTGGCAATTTTGGCGTAATACTGAAGATGCTGATGTTGGACGCTTTCTTCGTCTGTTCACTGAAATTGAATTAGATGAGGTCGAGAGATTGGCAGCCCTTCAAGGCGCTGAGATTAATGAGGCCAAAATCATTTTAGCAACACAAGCGACAGCTATGGCTCATGGTGAAGAAGCCGCCCGCATTGCCGAAAATGCAGCGCGGCAAACCTTCTTAACCGGAACGGTTAGCGCAGATCTGCCAACAATAAATATTGATGAAAGCGAATTGTCACAAGGGCTTGGTTTATTAGAGGCTTTTGTAAAAGTAGGATTTGCGAAGTCCAACGGAGAAGCACGCCGCTTAGTTCAAGGTGGCGGCGCAAGGGTTAATGACATTAGTCAACAAGACATAAATGTAAAATTACAGCTAAGTGACTTGGTCGACGGCGTCATCAAATTATCTGCGGGTAAAAAACGCCACGCATTGATCAAGTTAGCCGTTCACTAAACCTCTTCTCGTGCCAATAAATTTTATAAATCAAATAACAACAACGATTTATTGATAACCTAAATCGCCAGTGCCTAGATCAAACAAGCGCCGAGTAAAACCCGGAGTGATAATTGAAACAGGGTTAATAAAAACGCTTGGCTTTGAGGCCTTACCGTATATTCGATAGCTCACTCCGATAAGCCCTTCTCCTTTGCGCCCTGAAAACACCCCGCCAATAAAAGGGATGCGGCCGAGCAAGGTATTTAAGCCATAAGCAGGCACCATGGCACCGCCAATACTAATTCTGTTTGTTGGACGATCAATGGCACCCTGAAACGATATGCCGAGGCTATTTCCGCTCGCCAAACCTTCATCAATATACATCCGCCATTGATGCCAGCTTAAACGGCCGTCGGTCTTATCAAATCGAATGCCAGAGCCAGAAATCGTATCGGACAACCCAGTAAAAGAAGCAAGCGTTAAGAGCTGAGCTAGAAGCGGTACGTTAGTTAATTTATATTCTCCAAATGCAAAACTTGCTTCACCAGAAATTGTTTTTCCATCTTTTTTAATTGGTGCATCAAATATTGTGCCGCTTAAACTAAACGCGCCGCCAGTCATGCCAGGAACCAAATCAAGAGCGCGCAAAATTTGAGATCCGTCTTCAGATTGGAACAAGAAACGACGCTCTAATTCATTATCTCTAAATAATTCACCATAGACTTCAGCCCCATTGGTTAAATTGGCAGCAATAGTACCCTTTTCCATGCGTCCACTCACACGTATTAAGGAGAGTTGCACAGAACCAAAAACCTCATTCTGCGCACCAGGTAAGCGCGCAACTCGAATATCTGCGTTATACCCTTGTGGCAATTCAGGCATTGACACAATCGGCTTAGCATTCTCTGGGATATCACTTGGAGAAACAATGCGCGAGGTATCTTTAGTAAGGCTATCTGCTGCATCAACAACGTCAAGAGATGCATCAAGTGGACGTGTACCAAACAAACGCGACACATCGATAACATTACCGCGCAATATAAAATTTGTTATATTGCCGTCTATTATTGTTTCTAGAGTAGCATCATAGTTCTCGCCCAACCGAGCAGGTGAAACAAGCATAGATTTAACAATACCATTTGGCGCCTCAAGTTTCACCAGAACATGGTCGTTTTTGCCGGCTTTATATTCAGTTGAAAAGCTAACAATCACACCCGAAGGATCCATCGATATATTGCCACGAATGCTTGCCTCTAGGCCTGATGGCTTTAAGTAATTGATCCTCTTTGGCTGAACCTGCGTCTTGGTAAGATCAACATCAAAGACAATGGCTTTGGATCCTGACCGAGCAAATGTCATATCAAATGTTGCAGGCGCATCACCTTTCACATGGCTTGCGAGAACCTTAAGCCTTAAATTTTGGAGAGCTTGTGGGGTTGCATTAAACTTTCCCGATAGGGTCATTAGATTGTTAACCGATGACTGCCAAAGCGGAAGTGACAAGGATGCCTTCATCGGTACATTATTAATCTGGGCTTCACCCGAGACCGACATTCCCTGAGGCGAGACACGAATATTGAGATCACCCTCTTTCACAAGATAGCCAGACACCGCGCGTGTGAGGCGCGCATTTGAACTCGACGCAGTAATGTCAAATTGAACCTCATCACGATTTAATTTGCGCATTAACGGAAATTGCATTGCAACAGATCCATTAACAGTTCCTTCAAAGTCTGAGGGGCTAAATTGTGATTTTTGCAAAGCACGAAGGGGCGGCATATTTATTAGTTTTAAGATTGGCGTGATTTGACCATCGATATCAAATGAGACTCGTGCAGAACTCTTTAAATCAAAATATTCGGGGGCAATAAACAACCCATTTCGAATTATTTGCCGCTCGGACGCGTTATCAGTGTCATCACCATTAGATTGCGCCTCATCAGGGTCTGACTCATCGCTGACTATATTTGTCACAACATCAACATATCCCGCCTCAACAATTGCCGAAAATTGCCGAGACGTTGTTTCCAGCCTGCCTTTAGAAATGATCATTTCCGGCATTTCTTTTGAATAACGCATACGGGTGTTTTTCAAATCAACAGACCCAGAAAACAAATCTTTTTCTGGAAGCTGTTTTAATCCGTAAACCCTAAATTCGCTGGCCTGCCCCTCTATCCGAAACGCCCCACCCTCAATGGTTCCACCTGAAATATTTTGCCTGACCCATCCTCGTGTTCTGGGTGCAAAATATTCGGGCCACATAAAGATCACATTATCAATCGAGGTTTTGCCAAGCTGAACTGATAAATCCAGAAGCGGATCATCTGAATTAAAGTCAATAACGCCGCGAGTTGAAATTGGCATACCTGCCAATTCTGTTTCGCCTCGGCCGAGCATAAGCCTTTTGTCATCCACATTATACGCAAACTCAATAATGCTATTGTTGCTGTTCCATTGGGGTCGATCGCTGGTTGCTGACATTGAAAATCTATCAGACAAAATAGAACCATCAATAAGGGCAACATCGCCACCCAAATTTGTTTTATAAGAAAAAGCGCCAGAAAATGTAGCATCATAATGATCAAACGCCAGCGCACCTTCCGAGAGAAATATTGATTTCTGGACAATATCAATATCCACACGACTGGTTAAATTTTTCAACGCAACTAAGCGCTCACCGAAAAGAAGTTTGCCGGCACCAAATTCAGCCAACAGGTTAGCGCCAATCAATGATTGTTTTTCATCAAGCGCGAGCTTGCCCTCAATATGTATCGGCGCCGACTGCCCAGATAAAGGCGCCAAAATAGGCATAATTTCTGCCAGTTCATTTAATCGAATATTATTCAAAGAAAGGTCAATGTCACCCGGCTGACCAATTTTTAGATCCCCATTTGCTATGGCGCTGGCATTACCATCAGCCCCGCGGTAAAGGATACGCACATCGGTCTTGATAAGATCATTATCGCGTTCAAAAATAATATATGACTTAGGACGTTCAACTTTATTGTCCTGCCCTTGATAGTTAAGGGAAATATTTTCAACGCGAAGAAACTTAAAATCCCCTAAACCGCGACCAATCGGTAAAGCACTCATGAACTCTGCAGCCTCTCTCAAACCCGCAAGATATAGTGACCTCGCATCCCGAGTGTCGCGCTTAGCCGAAACACTTATTTCATTTATCTGCACAGAGCGGGGACTAAGGGATAAGCTTGCAACCAAACGAGCCATATCAGGCTCAAAGACAATTTGATTTACTGTAAAAAGGTAATCGTCTTTGGATCGATAATCAGCCCTATCAATGCGTACCTGAAAAGCACCCTCATCTTCAGAAAAACCAATCTGAGCGCCGGATATATCAACCTGCCCACCATTGAGGTTATGAGAGGCAATTGCACCGATTAAGCCGCCAGCCCACTCAATTGACATTGGGCCCGTTGATAGGCGTGCATATAAAAGCCCCATCAAAAGCAGCATTAAGACCATAAAGCCGCCCAGAAACTCAATAACCAGCTTATTTGTTCTTCGCAGTAGCAATGATAAAACCTTTATGTCAGCATAGTAATAAGCAACAAATCATCTCAAGCTTAATCTGCCTGAAAATCTGATTGCCCCCGAAAAGCTGATTGCAATGTATCGTGGATTGCTTAATTTGTCTTTGAATATTCGCATAGGAGCATGGAATGACAAACTTAACCATTGGTCAAAAAGCACCAAAATTTTCTGTTTCATTGGATGCAAATACGCAAAAGTCGCTAAACGACTATAAAGGGAAAAAACTTGTTCTCTATTTTTACCCAAAAGACGACACGCCTGGCTGTACGACACAAGCCGTTAATTTTTCTGCCGTCAAAGACGATTATGCAGCACGCGGTGTCGAAATTCTTGGGGTTTCGGCTGACAGTATTGAAAAGCATGAAAAATTCAGGACAAAACATAGCTTAACAATAGATCTTGGCAGTGATCCCGAAATGAAAATGCTTCAGGATTACGGCGTTTGGGTTGAAAAAAACATGTATGGTCGAAAATATATGGGCATTGAACGCTCAACCTTTTTAATCGATGAGACGGGAACAATCCTTCACATATGGCGAAAAGTGAAAGTCAAAACACATCTTGATGATATTTTAGAAGCTCTTGGCGACTAGTTTGTGAACAATCCAACATGATTGATCAGCTCGCCACTATTTTTACATATACCGATGCCACCCAAAAGGCTCAAGCCGTTCTCAAATTGGGTGCGCAATACGGCAACATTCCTATAGGCGCAAGATCAGCCTCGTGGCCTAGTCGCCCCGGGCGTCCAAATCAACCAGAGCTGTGTGACCCACGCCAAATGCCACATCGGACAACAAAAGGCCTACAAGGGCGTATTGCTCTACTTCATGCCCTTGCCCATATAGAACTCAATGCCATTGATTTAGCCGTAGACATTATTGGCCGATTTTATAATCAAGACATGGATCAAGGTTTTATCGATGATTGGATGATCGTTGCATCCGATGAAGCGAAACATTTCTTAATGATTAACAAACGCTTAACTGAACTCGATAGCTATTATGGTGCATTGCCCGCACATGACGGCTTATGGCAGGCAGCATGTGATACATCGCACGATCTCTTGGCTCGGCTGGCGATAATCCCTTTGGTTTTAGAAGCGCGCGGACTGGATGTTACACCCGCTATGATCGCCAAATTAGAGCAGAACGGCGACACTGCATCAGCCAACCTACTCACAGTTATCTATGAGGACGAGAAAGCCCATGTTGCTTTTGGCATGAAATGGTTCAATTTTTATTGCAATAAACAACAATTAACGCCCGAAACTCATTATCATCAACTGGTAAAAGCGCATTTCAAGGCTGGCTTAGCGCCACCTTTTAATCACCTTGCACGCCAAGAGGCGGGTATGCCAAGGTTTTTCTACCAGCAAGATTGATTACATCTTTGCTACAAAAAGACCTTGATTTCCCTAGTAATTTTTGACATGTTCACGCTTTATTAGTCTTTCTCAGGCGGTTTAATGCAGAAATATCTTAATATTCTTCGGAGTAAGTTCACGGAGAAGCAGATTTATGTGCGTAGCAAAGGGTCTGTTCGCTACGTATCTTTGTCGTCTGGATCGCAATTAACATTGGCAGCAATTGCTGTTTTGTTTAGCGGTTGGGTCGGTTATACGTCTGTTCGTTCAATTTTTGCTGATGAAATTGCATCTGTTGAAACCCAAGAGCTAAAAGCACAGGTCGCTGCTTACCAAGACAAGCTCAACTCTTTACAAGCATCATATGACAGTCTGAACGGAAAACTCGCCCTAACAAAAGACTGGTTTGAAGAAAACACAAGCCGTCTTGAGGCCCGCCACAAAGCACTCACAAATATGCTCGAGCGCCACGCTGTTAGCAATGAGCAAATTAATACAATGCAAGCCCGGTTTGCCGACACAACAAATCGGACAAGGCGCACAACAGGCAAGACTGTTTTAACAGCAAGTATCAAAAAACCATCTTCGTCTCGCCTTGAAAGCAGACTAAGACGTGAAACAAACTCATCCATTGAAAAAACATTTACTGCAATCGAAGATCGTTCCGCCAACCAAATTATGGCTGCGAACCCAATTCCACTTTTGCAAGATGATGTTTATGCGCGCGTTGGCAATTTAAGTATCCGACAAAAAGACCTAATCGACGCGATTGAAGAAAATACAGACCGCATGATTGTTGAATATGAATCCGTTCTGGCCGGCACTAAAATTTTGGATGTTGATAATTTCATTGCTCAGATCGCGCCAGAAACTCAAACAGCTGTCGGTGGCCCTTATATTCCATTCAAAGCGTCAACTCAGCTTGGAACAGAGCTTGATCGTCAAATTTATAGAATATCAAATAATCTTGATCGCCTGGATCAGCTAAACGCAGCAGTAATTAGTGTGCCGCTTTCACGGCCTATTCATAATTTTCGTCAAACGAGCGGCTTTGGCCCACGACTTGATCCCATTCGTAAACGCCCTGCTTTTCATTCAGGTGCCGATTTTGGAACACCATCTGGAACACCTGTTCACGCAACACTTGGAGGTGTTGTCACCTTCTCCGGTAATCGTGGGCCCTATGGTCTTGTTATTGAAATAGACCATGGTAACGGCTTTAAAACGCGCTATGCCCACCTCAAAGCAACGCGCGTACGGCGCGGACAAACAGTCAGTTTTCAGGACCAAATTGGTGAATCGGGAAATAGCGGTCGTAGCACCGGCCCTCACCTCCATTATGAAATTTGGTACCAAGGCCGCGTTCGTGACCCTGATACATTCTTACGATCCGGGAAACAAATTTTTAGCGTTTCCAAAACCCTTGGCGTAAAATAAGATCCCTTTAATGAAATTGAAAATATAATGTCAGAGCAAAAGAAAATTTCTCGATCTGCCCCATCGATCTTGAGTGCCGACCTCATTGTTAAGGGACAAATTTATTCCGATGGCGACGTCCAATTAGATGGCCGCCTTCTCGGCAATATTTCCTCACACGCTGTCACCATTGGAAGCTCGGCACATGTTATCGGCGAAGTTGCTGGCGAAATTGTGACGATTAAAGGAACAGTCGACGGGACAATCCGCGCCAAACAAGTACATTTGTGCACAGGATCAAAAATCAATGGTGATATATATCACGAAGTCCTTGCCATTGAATCCGGCGCAGAGCTTAACGGTGCCGTTAAACGCGAAAAAGATCCGCTAGCCGAAGCATCTGTGCGTTCTGAGCAATTCTCAAAATCGCTACCGACTCAAAACACTGCAAATTAAAATTATTTGTCGTTATCGCCATATGCACGTTGAGCCAAAGCGGCTTCAATAAATGGATCAATGGCACCGTCAAGTACACCCTGCGTATTGCCACTTTCAACACCTGTGCGCA
>CBFHJI010000059.1:0-8555 GCA_965656255.1 Alphaproteobacteria bacterium | reverse complement strand
TGGTTGCTCGTTGTGATGCTTCATTCTGGCCTATTTGATAAATGGCGCATTCCCATTGCAACTTGCGTTTCCTGGTTTGGCAAAGCACAAGGGGGCGCATTTACATTTTACCCCGAAGGCCCTAAAGGCCCGCGTGAATCCATTTCGGCTTCTCATAATTCCGCAATCTTAATTGATACAGATATGGTATTTCATGGTGTTGAGCGAGTATTAACGAAGACACCTACACTACCGGCCATTGAGAAATCCGCGCGTCTTCATTTTTTAGGCAATGAGACATGGGAACTTAGGGATGGAACCACCCAATTAGCGGCTCCGTATCAGTGGTCAGACATTCGCTATTCAATATCATGGAAGGCTTATTGTTTTGCTGATGAGGCTGAAAAACAATTATGGCAAACAGGCAGTGACGATCTAAGTCTCAACTTTATACTCGACACATTAGAAGGTGAACTTCGTAAACAAAATGTTTTAACAGGGTCAAGACCCGAACCAACTGAATTTGCAAAATTGATGGTTGGTCACTTTATTTGTTTTCCACAAACACAAATGGCTGCCGAATAAACCTAACGTTTCATCTGCCCATCATCTATCTTTATGACTGTGCCCGTCACACATTCTGATGATGGCGCGCATAGGTAAAGCAAAGTGCTGTCCATTTGCGATGGTTTCCCTAGACGCTTACGCGGGAAACGCTGAGAGATATCCCCCATGCGCTCGAGCATGCCATCAAGCATTTCCGAGCTAAACGCACCCGGGGCTATCGCGTTGACATTGATGTGGAATTTTGACCATTCCACAGCCAAAGCTTCTGTCATGCGCGCAATGCCTGCTTTTGTTACAGAATAAAGCGCTGCACCATTACCATCATAATCAAAGGCAGCGATAGATGATATATTAACAATACGACCAGGTCGCTTTGACTTTATTAAACGCTTCGCAATTTCGCGTGCCAAAACGAACGGTCCTTTGAGATTCACATTTAAAACTTTATCAATTAAATCGAGAGGTATCTTGGTAGCCATGGCAGCATCTGGAATACCCGCATTATTGACCAAGATAGAAATAATCCCCATTTCATGGGTTATACGTTCGACGCAGGTTTCAATGGCGGACATGTCGCTTGTATCAAGCACATAGGCCTTGGCTATGCCACCCTGGCTTTCAATCAACTCAACAATCTCATCCAGACGTTCTTGGCGACGTCCCGCAACAGCAACTTGGGCCCCCGCATTTGCGAGCACTTGCGCAAACTGCCAACCAAGACCAGAGGTTGCTCCTGTTACAAGGGCAATTTGCCCCGTTAAATCAGTTGATGCGTTAGCTGCAAATGTGGTCATAATATATCTCCCTTTAAGCCGCATCATATTGCTGTAAGGCTTAAACATTGGCAATTTAAAAAACAGGCTTATCAAGAACAGCCGAGGAGTTTCACATGGATCCACTTTTTGACTTCACAGACAAGGTTGTTTTAATAACCGGCGGTAGCCGAGGCTTGGGATATCAAATGACCAAAGCCTTCGCAGAACGCGGTGCGAACATCATTATTGCCAGTAGAAAGATAGATGCTTGCGAACAAGTTGCAACAGAAGTCCGTGCAATGGGCCGAAAAGCTCTAGCTGTCGGAACACATGTCGGAAAATGGAAGGAATGCGACGCCCTCATAGAGGCCGCCTATAATAGTTTTGGCCGCGTCGATATTTTGATTAATAATGCGGGCATGTCTCCAGCCTGCCCAAGTCACGAAGTCTCCGAACAGCTCTTTGACACGGTGATGAACCTTAACTTTAAAGGCCCATTCCGACTGGCCAGCCAAATTGGTCATCGCATGAAACAAGCCGGATCAGGGGTCATTATCAATATATCCTCAAGCGGTGCGCTGACGCCTTTGCCAGCCGTCATTCCATATGGGGGCGCCAAGGCAGCTCTTAATGCGATGAGTGTTTCATTGGCCCATGAGCTTAAACCGCACGTACGCGTCAATACAATTTCTGCGGGCCCCTTTTTAACGGATATTGCCAATGCATGGTCCCCCGAAGCGCGCCAAAAGCAACCCGTAGCCCTCGGGCGCCCAGGTCAACCAAATGAAATAGTAACCGCTGCACTTATGATGGCGAGTGACGCCTCTTCCTATACAACGGGCGCCTTATTACGTGTTGATGGGGGCATGGCTTAACGCCAATGAAAGCTCAAACTGACAATAAGTAAGTAAGCCTTAGTGTATTATTGAGCCGCCATTACCTCACCCGGCGCATGCTGCGGTCCGCGCACCAACTTGCCCGGCAAAGCACCTGTTGGCTTACCATGCTCTTGAATAACAACTCCAGAAACAATGGTTGCAACATAGCCTACAGCATCTTGCGCTAAGCGTTTACCACCGGCTGGCAAGTCGTGAACCATATATGGGTGATGCAAGGCAAGCTCGTCATAATTGATAATGTTAACATCGGCTTTATAGCCGGGGGCTAGCACGCCCCTATCATTTAACCCATAGGCGCGGGCAGTTTCCATACATTGTGATCGGATGACCCATTCAATAGATAAACGTTCTCCTCGCACGCGATCACGAGTCCAATGCGTCAGCATTGATGTTGGAAAACTTCCGTCGCAAATCATCCCAACATGTGCCCCGCCATCAGCAAGACCGAGCACGGTATTTGGATGGCGCATCATTTCTAATGAGGGCTCAAGGCTGTAATCAGCATAGTTTAAGAATGTTGTATACAACATGGCCTTACCTTCATGCTGTAGCAAAATATCATAAGCCAGTTCTTGTGGAGAGCATCCTTTCGCGCGGGCCATTTCAGCTAATGTTTTTTCTTTAGGCTGCTCATAATTCGGAAGAGCTCCTAGCTGGAATATATAATCATAATTTGACGTTACAGCTCTAAAAGCATCATTCGAGGGGTTTAACTCACCATTTAAAATAGCCTTCCGAACCACAGGGTCTCGCATTTTCTGAATGCGATCAGGAATTGGAAGGTGAGCGATTTCCTGATAGGCCTGATTTAAAGAAAATGGATTTAGGGTTGTATCTAAACCGAGCAATATACCCACTGGTCGGCCGCACACCATGGCCGTAATCTCTGTGCCATTTGCATTCTCAGCCTCAACCCAAGCCAACATATCTCGCCATCCATTTGGGCTTACAGATGTTTGCGCTAGTGAAAATATTAATGGCCGGCCAGATTGCTCGACCATATTATGAAAAGTCTGCATCTCAAGCGCTGGTGAAGAAAAGTCTGAGGCTACTTGCAATACACCAGACCCGGCCGCTTTAAGCCCCATCGATATCCCAACCAGCTCTTGTTCAGCAGCTGCATAAGATGGTGTGGGGTCTCCATCACTGGTTCTATGGTTAAGCGTACGTGACGTAGAAAAACCCAGTGCGCCGGCACGCATAGCCTCAGCGGCAATATCAGCCATACGAGTGATTTCATCAGCAGTGGCGGCATCACGCTGCGCACCAGCTTCACCCATAACAAAAACACGAAGTGCGCCATGCGGTAATTGGCACCCAAAGTCTATATCATGCGGAATGTCATCTAGGGCATCAAGATAGTCGGAAAAACTCTCCCAATTCCAGCGAAGGCCTTCAGAGAGAACGGGGTTTGGTATGTCCTCCACCCCTTCCATCAAACCAATCATGCGTGCACGATCTTCTTCTTTGCACGGGGCAAAACCAACACCGCAATTGCCCATAACAACAGTCGTAACGCCATGTTCTGATGAGGGCGCAAGCCGCGTGCTCCAGGTCGCCTGACCGTCATAATGTGTATGGACATCGACAAAGCCGGGCGTAACCAACAAACCAGACGCATCAATTTCTTTAGACCCCTTACCCGAAACAATGCCAATCTCTTTGATTATACCTTGGCTAATGGCTAGATCGCCAACAAAGCTTGGCTGACCTGATCCATCAACAATCGTTCCATTTCGAATGACTAAATCATAAAGCATCTTCACTCCGCTATAGCGTCCTATATGTTAAATTACATCACAAGCTGTTCAACTGCGGCCTTTGTATATGGCAAAAGTCGATCAAGCTCACCGGCACGCACTTTATTGGCCCATTGTGGGTCAACCAACAAAGCACGTCCCACACCAACAAGATCAAATTCGCCTGCGGCTAGACGATCGACCAAATCATCAATGGGTGCAACATTTGAGCTCTCTCCTTGGAAAGAGGCAACAAATTCACCATCAAGACCAACAGACCCAACCGTTACCGTCGGCAATCCGGTTAGCTTTTTAGTCCAACCAGCCACATTCATTGCTGATCCTTCAAATTCTGGCTCCCAAAAACGACGTGTCGAACAATCGAAACAATCGACGCCTGCGGCAACAAGTGGGTCCAAAAAGTCTTTTAACGCATCGGGGTCATTTGCCATTTTATGGGCAAAGTCTTGCTGCTTCCATTGCGAGAAACGGAATAAAATTGGGAAGTCTGAACCGACTTCACGGCGAATAGCTTCGATGATCTCAACAGCAAAGCGCGTTCGATTCGGTAAGTCACCACCATATTCATCATCACGTAGATTTGTTCCATCCCAGAAAAACTGATCAACCAAATAACCATGCGCACCATGAATTTGCAGACCATCAAAACCAAGACGGCGCGACTCGTAAGCAGCCTTTGCAAAAGCATCGACGATAGACTTAATCTCAGCGCTACCTAATGTTTCTGCATTCTGCTTCGTTGGATGCTTAAGGCCAGATGCGCTAACACTTGGCGCTTCAGGGTTTGGCCCCTGCCCTGGGTCCCGCATAGAGCCCATGTGCCAAAGCTGAGGCATAATTTTCCCACCCGCATCATGGACCGACGCCACAACTTGCTCCCATCCTGCCAAGGCTTCTGGCGCATGGAAGTTTGGGAAATTTGGGTCCGCACTCGCAGATGGATGATTAATAGTTGTGCCTTCAGTCACAATCAAACCAACACCACCTTCAGCACGGGCACGATAATAATTTGCAACGTCTTTAGTTGGCACACCATTTGGCGAAAAGCCTCGGGTCATAGGAGCCATAACAATGCGATTATCAATGGTCATGCCATTAATGGTGAACGGTTCAAACAAAGCATCAAACATAAGAGTTTCCTTATTAAATTTATATTTTAAACTGTAGCAAAAAAACGACGAGGATTATCAATTAAAATGGCATCAATATCTTCATCGCTCAATCCCTTCTTTTTTAAAGCGGGAATAATATTCTCAAAGATGTGGGTTAATTTCCAATCTGGCAAAATATCACTTAATGACGCTCCCGGTGCGACGCCAGGTGCACCACCTTGCCAACATACAACATAGTCATGCGATATCATGAGATGATCACGATATCCGCGATCTATCAGGCTAATTAAATTATTCATGCGCACCTCGTCAGAAACGATGCTCTCAATGCCAAAACGATCAAACCCGACAAATACACCGCGCTCAGCGAGTGAGGCTTGATATGAAACATCATCAGTTCCATCTGAATGTCCAACGAGAAAATGTTCAGGCGAGACGCCTCCACCACATATAATGTCGATTTGATCATGTCCGCATGTGCATTTTTCCGTATGCGATAAGACCGGAGTATTTGTTCGTTTAGCTGCCTTAGCCGCTGCGCTTAAAATTTTACGTTCATATGCGCTTACCGTACCATATCCTGTCGCAATTTTTACGATTCCAGGGCGAATACCGGTTTCGCCAACACCGTCTTCAAGCTCTTTTTGGAAAATATCAGCAATGGCATCTTCTTCGAGATATCTAAACGTATAAGTTAGCCCAGCAGATTCATAATACATTCCGGCTGCGCAAATTAAATTAATGCCGGTTCGTGATGCAATTTCTGCATACATCTCAACGTCACGTCCCAAATCTGCGGGGCACGGATCGACAACTGTTTTCACGCCATAAGACGACAATTGCGCAAAAGCATCAACCACACGCTCAATAGCGTCTAAACGATTATATTTTGGTTGCCGAGAATCGAGAAACCACCCTGGAAAACCTGTCGTTGCATGTTCGTGTATGAGCGTGCGACCAAGATGATCAGCCGAAACTTTACCAAGTGCAGAATTAACCATAATATAATATTACCCATTTTTATTGTTACCACCGAACGACCAACGAAACATTGTTGCCGCCGTTAAATCCACTCGATGAAATAAACGAACATGAGCGAAAGGTTAGCAACCTCAATAATATGGCGCAATGGCATAGATAATAATGAAGTGTAATCGTAAAATCATTTCACTCCACAAAAAATCCCAAAATACGAGGTAAGAAGTCTTATTTTACTTAAAATCAGAGTTAAATAGGCGCATAATAATGCCAAGAGTTCACAAGAGGTTTAAGAAAAATATTTATGTCCATCGTCATTATAGGAGCTGGCCAAGCGGCTATTCAGGCCATTATGAGCCTTCGTCAACATGGTGTGAAGGATCACATCATTGCTATTGGTGACGAAAAAGACCCACCATATCAAAGACCGCCATTGTCTAAAAAATTCATGACGGGCGAAATCGATAAAGAACGCTTATTCTTTAAGCCGGAAAGCTACTATAGCGAGCAAAATGTAGACCTTATGCGAGGTACAACCGTTTCCGCTATTGATCGCAATGCAATGTGTGTTGTGCTTGAGAATGGACAATCAGTGGCATATAAGACGCTCATCATTGCAACAGGCAGTCGTCCTCGCAAACTACCAATCCCAGGGATTGATCAAGATAACGTCTTTGATTTGCGCTCCATTGCAGATGTTGAGAAAATTATGCCCCTCCTGCAAACAGGGAAAAACCTTATTGTCATTGGTGGCGGTTATATTGGTCTTGAGACAGCAGCCTCAGCATCACAAAAGGGACTTCATGTGACCATTCTCGAAGCAGCGCCGCGCCCGCTTGCACGGGTTGCTGACCAGACGATCTCAGATTTTTACACCGCGCTTCACAAAAGAAATGGCGTTAACATCATAACAAATGCTGAAATAGATAAGATACAAGGCGATGGAACCGTTTCTGGCGTTCAAATGAAAAACGGAGATGTACACAAAGCCGATTTAATCATTATGGGTGTTGGTATTGTTCCCAATATCGAATTGGCAGAGGCTGCAGGGCTAAATGTGGATAATGGGATCATTGTCGACGAAAATGGCATGACTTCGGACATAAATATTTTTGCCGCCGGTGACTGTACCTATCATCCAAATAAATTACTCGGACGACACATTCGTTTAGAAAGTGTTCCAAATGCCATTGAGCAAGCGAAAACAATTGCCGCAAAAATCGCAGGGGTTCCGGTCCCCTACCATCAAATACCTTGGTTTTGGTCAGATCAATTTGACGTTAAACTACAAATTGTAGGTCTTACAGATGGCGCAGACACAGTCCTATTACGCGGCAATATAGACGAAGCCAATTTCGCACGTTTTCATTTTAAAAAAGAACAATTAATTGCCGTAGAAGCAATTAATAGGCCTGCCGAATTTATGGCCGGACGGCAACTCGTCGATGCTGCGGCCAGAGGGCTTAAAGTCGACAAAACTATTTTGAGCGATGAAACACAAACACCAAAATCATGGCTTGGGATCGTTCAAGCCTTTAGCCCTAACTAAAAAGCTCCAGCGTAAAACCCAGATATGCAAATAAAAATCCTGCAATAAGACAGGCGATCAGCATAGATATTAGCAAAAGTGAGGTTTTAACAAACCGCACAAACCCAGCATAGATCGGGTTTGTACTCTTTGTTAGTGAAGTTTCAGAATTCACATTCACGGCTATTCCCGATTTATCACTTACAGACGTTTCAGGTATTGTAGAGAGAGGGGCATCAACAATATTGGACCGTGGAATTGACAGTTCGATATCATCATCCAGATCCGCATCGTAAGCGTTTAAAGCTTGGCCTACCCTGTCATGTGAATCTATGACTGAGAATACCTGCGACACAGGCTCAGACTTAACATCATAAGACTGATCGATCGGCAGAGGCGTTTTATCTAAATTTTCGTTTTCTAGCACAGAAATTTCTGACGTCTTAACGACGTCAGGTTCCTTGCGGCTTTCCGAACTTGCAGGCTCTTTTAAAAGCCAAGCCGGCAGCATGTGCTCAGACTCTTGCATGTGACCTCAACACTAGCCGCTTGTTTTCGGTAGAACTCTTAAGTTTACATCACCGATGATAAGAACCTCTTGATTGGGCACAAAGGTAATATTCTCATCAACCTCTTGAACAATACTAACTACGTCGCCATTGCTCATTTCGATAAGGAGCTGAACACCTTTTTTACGTGTCAAAATATTGCCGAGTTTATTACCGATCACACCACCTGCAACGCCGCCCGCAACAGTAGCAGCGGCTTGTGTTCCAGAATTTTTGCCTTTTACAGCCTGGCTGCCAAGCGCACCACCAACGAGACCACCAATAACTGTTCCAAATTTGCGATCACCGTCAATTTCAACCTGTGTTATTTCGAGAACAGTTCCGTAACGAACACTTTGCACACGTTGTGTATCTTGAGCTTTAACAACATTCGGTTTTTGGCTTTGAATACTGCATCCACTGCCCAAT
>CBFHJI010000058.1:0-8657 GCA_965656255.1 Alphaproteobacteria bacterium | reverse complement strand
ATATCCGCGAAGTTCATTGCCGGCATAAATAACAATACCATTCTCACTCGCTTTGATTGGGTGCCCAAGAGGTGCCGTTATATTAATGCCATCATTATGTAGACCGCCTGCTTTGGGGCCATATCGAGATATGACTTGCCCTGTTAATGGCTTTAAAAAACGCCCTTTTCTTGCTGGCGGAGCTGTTGTGATGGCTTCATGACGCACATTCGCTTGACCTGCAGGTCCAGACCTAGAGCTTGCGCGGCGTGATTGACCAGTTGCGGCAAGCTGAGAATCTGATGGAAGTGATAATTTAGTGCCAACACTGATCGTATAGGGTTCGCTCAATCTATTGATGGATGCAATTTCAGAAACCCGAACATCATATTTTCTGGCAATTGAAAAAAGCGTATCCCCTTTGGTGACCGTATGTGTTTTGGGCTTGGGGAGCTTTAATGTCTGTCCTGTCCGCAATGCATATGGTGGGCGTGCATTATTTTCACGCAAAAGTGCATTGAGCGATACGCCATATCTATTGGCAATAAGATAATAGCTATCCCCATTCTCTACGCGCACAGTTCCCACTGCCACAGGTCTGGAATTGGATTTGTTTGCTAAACGTGCAAAAAAACTCGGCGGACGATTTTTTTCACTATCGTACCATTGGCCAGTTGAAACAGCGCAGGCTGATAAAGCAAAGCAGGTGACGACAAGTGTCGTAAGCTTAATAATTGCGCCGCCAAAAAAATGCATTTAACTCGACCTAAAGGGGTTAGAAAAGTTCTCCCAGCTTACGCTGCATGGCAACATCTGTGTGATCCATTTTAAGCGCGGTCACTGATATGTTTCCTGCATAAAGTGCTTCGATGTCTGTGCCAATTGGTGGTGTCTGCAACTTCCTGTCAAATGTATACCAGAAATATGGCATGCCACGTGGGTCTTCACGCTCTTCTAGCTGTAAAACGCTACGATCACGTTTGCCTTGTTTGGTTACGACAATGTCACATTTATCGGCAGTGGCAATATCTGGAAAATTAATGTTCATTAATGTACCTGCTGGCCACTTTACCGACATCAGCTTTTTAATGACTTTTGGACCATGTTTTTCAGCAACGCCAAAATTGATCGTCCGCTTATTGTCGCGAAACCCAATGGCTTGGCTTAGAGCTACAGAAGGAATGCCAAAGACTGTGCCTTCTTTGGCGCCAGCAACAGTGCCGGAATAGCTCACGTCTTCGGCAGCATTTTGTCCAAAATTAACACCAGAGAGAATAAGGGTGGGTAAATTGTCTTTAAGCAAATGACGCGTTGCAATCATGACACAATCTGTCGGGGTGCCGCGAACCGCATAGCGTTTTGCGCCTCTTTTTATAAGATGAACGGGGTGGCTTAAGCTCAAAGAATGGCTTGCACCACTTTGTTCTTCTGCTGGAGCGACAATCCACACATCATCAGATAAAGCGGCTGCGATTTTTGCTGCTATTTTAAGACCTGGTGCGTCAATCCCGTCATCATTTGTGACAAGTATTCGGCGAATGGGTTTGCTCATAATGTCTCTTTCGTAATAATTGTTTGGCCACCCATATAGGGTTGTAGGCATGTTGGTATCGCAATGGAACCGTCTTCTTGAACATAATTCTCTAAAACGGCGACTAATGTTCGCCCTACAGCGAGCCCAGAACCATTTAAACTATGTAAGAAATGAGTTTGTTTATCATCACGGTGTCTGTAACGCGCGGACATGCGCCGTGCTTGGAAATCACCACAATATGAACAGCTCGAAATTTCACGATAACTGTTTTGTCCAGGTAGCCAAACTTCAAGGTCATATGTCTTGCGGGCAGAAAAACCCATATCGCCTGTGCACAGCAACATAGTGCGATAAGTCAGCTCAAGGCGTTTGAGCACCTCTTCTGCGCAAGCGGTCATGCGATCTAATTCATCTAAGCCGGTTTCGGGTGTGGTTAAGCTTACCAGCTCAACTTTAGAAAATTGGTGTTGGCGGATCATACCGCGCGTGTCCCGCCCTGCCGAGCCAGCTTCTGAGCGAAAGGATGGTGTAAAGGCTGTATAGCGAAGAGGCAAAACCTCAGCACTCAAGATTTGTTCACGTACCAAATTGGTAAGCGGCACTTCAGCTGTCGGAATGAGCCAATGGTCTCCATTAGTTTTAAATAAATCTTCAGAAAATTTAGGCAGCTGTCCCGTACCAAATAGAGCGCTATCACGGACCAAAAATGGTGGCGCTATTTCTGTATAACCAAATGTGCTGGTATGAAGATCAATCATAAAATTGCCCAATGCTCGCTCAAGACGGGCTAATGCGCCTTTTAACACGACAAAACGCGCACCCGACATGCGGCTTGCAGCTTCAAAATCCATAAGCCCTAATTGCTCACCAATTTCAAAATGCTGGGGGCTTTCACTTTTCTGTGATTTTCCATCCCATTGACGAATTTCAACATTTGAACTTTCGTCACTCCCCGTCGGCACATCGTCGAGCGGAATATTGGGAATAGAACTGAGCGCAGATTGGAGAGCTGCATCAGCCTGTCTCTCTTCTTCTTCAGCTTGTTGAAGCGAGTCTTTTAACGCTGTAACTTGAGACATAAGCTCAGCTGCGAGCTCCTCATTACCTTGGGCTTTGGCTTGCCCAATTTTTTTGGATGCAGCATTGCGCTCGGCTTGTAAGTCTTGCGCGCGTGCAATCGCAGCTTTTCGAGCATTATCTAAAAGCAGTAAGTCAGCACTGACACTGCCGTGCCCGCGACGGGCAAGCATTTCGTCAATGTGATCTGGGTTTTCTCTGATGAGCTGAATATTTAGCATGGTCTTAACCTATAGTGAGTCGCATTGCGACAAGTTGGGAGGTGTAATGCAAATGAACCGGTTCCTGATCGTTTCATGCGCTTTCGGGTTGTTTTTTCTGGCTCATAGCAATAATGAGAATAGACAGTTCATATAATAGAAGCGTTGGGATCCCAAGGCCAATTTGGCTTATAATGTCTGGTGGGGTCAAAAGAGCGGCAACGGCAAAGGTGATAATAATCGCATAGCGGCGTTTTTGTCTTAGGCCATCGGCTGTGACTAACCCGATACGCCCGAGTAAAACAAGAATGATTGGCAATTGAAAACAGAGGCCAAATGCGAGCATTAAAACCATCGTGAAGCTTAAATATTCGCTCACACGACTAACCATGCGTATATCTGCGCTTGTATCGCTGACAATTTGCATATTCATGAAAAATTCGAGAGCCAATGGCATGACGAGAAAAAATACAAGAGCAGCTCCCAATGCGAATAATGTTGGGGCCATGAGCAAAAAAGGCAAGAATCCGCGACGTTCGTTTTGATAAAGGCCAGGCGCTATAAACCGATATATATGAAATGCATATCCAGGAAAGCCCAAAAAGATAGCGCCAAACATGGCGAGCTTTAATTGTGTAAAGAAAAATTCCTGTGGCGCTGTATAAATCAGCTCGAGCTCTTCAACCGAACCAGCCGCTCTTTCATAGGGTAATAGAAGAAATGAAAAAATATCGCCGGCAAAGAATATACAAACACCAAAAGCCAGAGTGAAGATGCCGACGATCCAAAGTAGGCGTGTGCGAAGTTCGATCAAGTGATCGATCAATGGCGCTTCGCTCTCTTTGAGCCCTTGGCTAGTATCGCTCATTGGCCCGTACCTATATCTTTTGCTTTGGGCTTTTTAGCTTTTTTTGTTTTTGGTAAGACTATTTCAGGATCAGATTCTTCTTCAGCCGCAGAAAAAAGGTCTGGCGGAAGGTCCTCTTTTATCGCCAAATTCCTTTTTTGAAATGCTGGATTTGTGGTTTGTGCGGGCTCGTCCAAAAGCGTTTGTGCGTCAAGTGTATCGAGGTTTGATTTGAACTCGCTGGCAATTTTACGCAGGTGATTGGAATATCGTCCAATAGTGCGCATCACATTTGGTATCTCACCCGGCCCAAGTACGAGAAGCACAATTAAGCCGAGGAATAATAATTCAGCCCAGCCAATATCAAACATAGGAAACCCTAATTTTTCTTAGACGTTTTTTTAGTCGATTTGGGTGCAGTTTTATCGGCTTGCTCAATAATGGGAGGAGTATCAAGAGTGCTGTCCTGCGCATTGCCGTCGATATCTTCACGCAAACCCGAGCGAAAGCTTTTAATGCCATTGGCAACATCGCCCATCAAAGTCGAAATACGACCGCGTCCGAATAAGAGTATAACTAATAATACGATCAGAAGTATTTGCGGCCATCCAATGCTCATGTCAGCTCCTTATAAAGGCTTAATTAGCTGGCATTATAACGCGTTTTGGGCAGATTGTAAGTCTATTCTCGCGCCGCATCATCTGCACTCTCTTGGTCTTTAAAATCCATTTCTAAATCCATTTCGAGAGGTTCTAATCCATCATCCCCAGGTGCTAAAGGATCTTCCTCGCTATCATTGTCTGGGTCGGGTTCTGGAATGCTAAAGCCTGGTGGTAAACGCCCATCAAGGAGGCCCGCGCCACGTAATTCTTCAAGGCCAGGCAGATCTTTAACGGACTCAAGATCAAAATAGGACAAGAAATGATCTGTCGTGCCATAGGTAACTGGACGACCAGGAACGCGGCGACGACCACGTATCTTAACCCAATCGCTCTCCAAAAGAACGTCAACAGTCCCTTTTGAGACGGCAACACCTCGAATATCTTCAATCTCGGCGCGTGTGACAGGTTGGTGATAAGCGATAATGGCGAGCGTCTCGAGAGCGGCACGCGATAAGCGGCGCTGCTGGGTGACATCTTTTTGGAGCACATGCGAGAGGTCGGGCGATGTGCGAAAGGCAAACTTGCCACCTACATTAACAAGATGAAATCCGCCACCATTATATTTTTCAAGAATGCATGTCAGCGTCACGTCGAGATTGGCACCTGCTGGTAACCGGTCTTGAATACTTGCTCGGTCAAGTGGCTCACTTGCTGCAAATAAAATAGCTTCGGCCATTCGAATATGTTCAATGTTGATCTCATTACTGATCTCAATGGCATCTTCGTCAGCACTATTTTGAATATTATCGTCTGGGTTTACGTTGTCGGTCATAAATTATCCGTCAATTTGGGGCGAGCTCGTCTTAACCTGATTTCACCGAAGTTTTTATCTTGTTGTAATTCTATGCGTCCATCGCGGGCAAACTCGAGCGCAGCACTCAAACCGCTGGCTATAGTGGTGCGTCGTTTTTCAGGACTTTTAATTTCAGATGCCAATACGGCATCTAAGCGCGACCAGTCATTGAGTTTGCCGAGCATGCGCTCAAGACGCATGCGTGCGCGTTCAATCGACAAAACATCAAGTGTTGGCGGTGTCCAATCGGTATAATATGTCCGCAAGCGATGTGTCGAGTATGAGGACAATACTTCATAAAGAGTGGCTTCATAGGTGCTATGGCGTTTGATGCGTATACCGTCGGGCATACCACGTTGAAAAACATCTCGGCCAAGTAAGTCACGGGCCATGAGTTGCGAAGCCGCCTCGCGCATTGCCTCAAGCCGCTGCAGACGAAAGACCAAGCGCGCCGCCATTTCTTCGGCAGAAACTTCATCTTCAGTTTCTTGGACAGGCAATAAAAGCCGTGACTTTAAATAGGCCAACCAGCTGGCCATTACTAAATAATCGGCTGCAACTTCAAGTTTCAATGCTTGGGCATCGCGAATAAAGGCAATATATTGCTCTGCGAGCTGTAAAATTGAGATTTGGCGTAGGTCCACTTTTTGGGTGCGCGCGAGCGACAGCAAAATATCAAGTGGTCCCTCAAAACCACTGACATCTATTTTAAGACCCCTACCGTCTGGTTTGACAAAGGCTACACCTTCTTCAAAAGCCGGTTTGGCTATAGAATCACTTTGTTGTTCGCTCATAGCCGCAATATAGCCGTTTCAGGCGGGCTTAAAAATATCGGAAAGAAGTTCTCCCCAACGTTGTTCCATCGTGTTTTCGATTGGTGTGGCAGTTGATTTTAGCAATTGTTCGACATGAAGGGCTCGTTCTTTACTCGCTCCAGTTAAAGTCGGTGCTATGTGAGCGATCATTTCCATCTCATCCAAGACACCGTTACAGTGAAGGATAAGGTCACAACCAGCAGCTAAACTGCCCTCGCCGCGTTCATTAATGGTTCCGCTCAGGGCTTGCATCGAGACGTCATCTCCCATGAGCAGTCCTTTAAAACCAATCGTCTCGCGAATAACTTGGTTTACAACAATTTGCGAGCAAGTACTGACATTTTGGGGATCGATTTGGTTGAAAAGCAAATGACCGGTCATTGCTAGAGGGGCGTTTTTATTGTGTTGAAATGGCACAAAATCAGATGACTCAAGTTCAGCCAGCGGTATATCTATTTCAGGTAATTCAAGATGGCTATCGACGCGCCCCCGTCCATGACCCGGAATATGTTTAATAATAGGTAATACACCTCCCGCCATCAAGCCATCCATGAAACGCGCCGCTAATAAGGCAACGGTATTGGGATTGTTTGAAAAGGACCGCGTACCAATAATTTCAGCTGTTTCAGGACGGGACACATCTAAACACGGTGCGCAATCTATATTAATGCCATATTGCATAAGATCGTCAGCCATTAATCGTCCACCTAAATAAGCGGCTTCAAGCCCGGCCTCTTGGTTTTGCTCAAAAAGCAGACCGTAATTTGCCGCCGGTGGATGCGCGCGTGCCATGGGGGTGGTGATACGGGCGACACGCCCGCCTTCTTGGTCAATTAAGATAGGATAGTGAGGTGTTTTAAAAATACGCTTAATGTGGGAAATAAGTGCCTGAAGTTGAACCCTATCTACAATATTGCGCGAAAAGAGAATGACGCCCCATGGTTGTTGCTGTTCTAAGAAAAGAGCTTCAGCTTCAGTAATCGTGGCGCCAGATATGCCGCAAATAAAAGACTTACAGGAATCAACTCGGCTCATTTTTCACCAAACATGATGCGCCTTTTGCTTTAAGCGCATTACAAAATTCATTTGCATTTTCTTTGGATGAGAAACCACCCACATTAACGCGGTAAAAAATACCTTTTGCGCCTAAATCCGCACGGAAAATAAGTGGATCTCGGCTTTGTAATTCAAGCGGGTATTTTTTCTGTAAATTTGTATAAGTTTGCCGCGCAATAGCCCGACTGCGGGTCGCCGATAGCTGAACCATGAAACGTGGGGAAGCAGAAGGTGTAGCAGAGCTTTCGGCCGCTTTGGGCTTATCTTCTGTCTTGGCTGAGATAGCAGGTGGCGCGACGCTTTGGGTAGTTGCTTTCTCGGAAGCAACAGGTTTTTTAGCCTCCTGAACTGGCTTAGCTTTTGGTGCTGGCAGCTTAGGCGCTTCGGCTATGGATGGAGTTGGCGTAGACGGTGACGCTATTGCCTCGGGTTCGGGTTGAGGGGTAACTATATTCTCATTTAAGAGGCTCTCGCGGCGGCCATCATTTGCTGCTGGCGGCGCGCTATCGGCTCCCTCGCCTGTCATTACCTTATATATGTTAAGCTCGGGAGCCGGTTCTGAGGTTATGCCGGCTTCATCGGGTGTTACGCGAATGGGGCCTGGATCAGCAGCAATAATGGGTGGATTTAAACGCTGTCCTTCGGCAAGGCCTTGTTGGTAAGCAAAATAGTAAAGACCGGCAGAGATTGCAGAAAAGCCAATAACGCCAGCTGTAATGGCAACAATTTTAAATGTTGAGTGCGGACGAATATAACTCGCTTCGTCATAGGATGGGCGACCAAGCTCTATATCTGTATCTTCAAAGCTATTATTGTTTCCAAGTGTTGGGTCTATGCTCATGGTTTGATTGCCTCTATTCTTGTTAGTTTAGCGCATTTCATCTTGTGCTTCTACGCCAATAACACTTAACGCATTTGCAATGGTTGTCTTGACCGCGATTAACAAAGCTAATTTTGCGCGTGTTCTTGGTAAATCATTTTCATGAATAAAACGCAATGAAGTGTCTTCTTTACCTGCATTCCATAATGCGTGGAAGGCCGCAGCCAGCTCTTGCAGATAAAAGACAATACGATGAGGTTCAAGTGCCTCAGTCGCGGCTTCAATTAGGCGCGGATAGCTTGCCATTTGGCGAATGAGGTTAATCTCTGCTTCGCTATTAAGAGATGTTAAATCAATATCGATAAGGTCACTGTCTTGAATATCTTTAAATCCTGCGGCAGCAGCATTTCGAAGCACCGAGCAAATACGGGCATGCGCATATTGGACATAAAAGACCGGGTTGTCTCGGCTTTGCTGTTTAACCAATGTAAAATCAAAATCGATTGGCGCATCACTTTTGCGCGTAAGCATCATGAAACGTAAGGCGTCACGCCCGACTTCATCAACGACTTCGCGCAGGGTAATAAACTCACCCGAGCGCTTAGACATTTTAACAGGCTCTCCATCCCTTTGAAGCTTTACCATTTGGCAAACCAAAACTTTTAAACTGGCTTTTGCATCAGTGATAGCGGTGACGGCAGAGCTCATGCGTTTTATATAACCAGCATGATCAGCGCCCCAAACATTAATCATCTTAGAAAAACCGCGATTATATTTATCGAAATGACAGGCAATATCTGGGGCAAAATACGTCCAAGTGCCGTCAGATTTTTTTAGCGCACGATCACTGTCATCACCAAATTGAGTGGATTTA
>CBFHJI010000057.1:0-8848 GCA_965656255.1 Alphaproteobacteria bacterium | reverse complement strand
TCAGCTGAGGCTTCAACAACAGGTGGTTTTGGAATTTCACGCTCGTAAACATCTGGTGTTTCGATTTTACCGCCACCATTCAACTTGAAAACAAGCGTTTTACCATAGTTACCATAGCGCGCTGAAGCTGGCATTGCGCCTGCACCCTCGGTAATGCCCGCGCCACCAGAACCGACCTGAATAGAAACATATTGCTCACCATTAATGGCATATGTAATGGGGGGAGCGATTGTGCTTGTATATGTATTAACTTTCCACAATTCTTCGCCCGTTGTCGCATCATAGGCCACGAAATAGCCGTCGCCATTTCCTTGGAACACGAGACCAGACTCCGTTGACAATGTGCCACCATTCCAGTGCATGCTATGCTCGCGCGCCCAATGCTTCTTACCAGAGATGGGATCAAAAGCCAGCAAGTAGCCACGTGGCGCTGGCATGTCAGGATGCTCAGCAAGAAGTGGCAGCAGACGGCCAAACTCAATGCCAGTGTTCCAGCCACCTTCAATATATTTATATTTTCCTGTTGCCTTAAAATCATGATCGACATCAAAAACCAATGGGCTTTCAATGGCAGGAATATAAACCAGACCCGTATTAGGGTTATAAGACATGGCCATCCAGTTATGGCCACCAAGTGGGCCAGGCAAAATCCACTTAGACTTGCGGGACTTATTAAAGTCACGCGAATCATTTTCTACAGGGCGGCCAGTTTTCATATCAACATGGCTTGCCCAATTTACGGCAACATAAGGATTAGCGCGCAGAAGTTCGCCCGTCACCCTATCGAGAACATAAAAGAAACCGTTTTTAGGGGCCTGCATAATGACTTTGCGCTGAGCGCCGTCAATTTCAATATCAGCCAACATTAAGTCTTGAACAGCTGTATAATCCCAAGTGTCGCCTGGCGTTGTTTGATAATGCCAACGATATTCACCCGTAGATGCATCAAGCGCAACAATAGAGGATAAATAGAGGTTGTCACCGCCACCTGGTGAGCGAATTGAACGCGTCCATGGCGACCCATTACCAACACCGAGATAAAGTAAATTTGTTTCGGGATCATAAACAATGGTATTCCAAACTGTGCCGCCACCGCCAATTTTCCACCATTCCCCACCCTTCCAGGTCGGCATTGCCTGATCTAAACCTGAATTTTCAACGGGTAATGCAGGATCGCCAGGAACGGTATAGAAGCGCCAAACCTCTTCACCTGTCTTGGTATTATAGGCCGTGACATAACCACGAACACCCAACTCACCACCGCCATTGCCGATAAATACAAGACCATTCGCAACACGCGGGGCACCGGTAATTGTGTAAGAGCGTTCGCGGTCAATCAACGTATTAACGCGCCAAATCACTTCTCCGGTTTCAGCGTTTAATGAAATCAAATAACCATCAAAACTAGCGACATAAACAGCGCCCTCATAGACGGCAACACCACGATTTACGACATCACAGCAACCCTTAGCCGCCCAAGCACCGGGGACTTCAGGGTCATAGCTCCAGATTTCTTCGCCAGTCTCGGCATCAACAGCGTAAACAACACTCCAAGATGAGGTCATATACATAATGCCATCCACAACTATGGGCGATGCTTCCAACCCTCGGTTAGTGTACATGTCCATCTGCCAGGCCAACTCAAGCTGGCCTACATTTTCTTTATTGATTTGGGTTAACGGCGAATGACGTTGCTCTGAATATGTACGGCCATAGGACAACCAATTTCCTGGCTCACTATCAGCTTCAACAATCCTCTGAGAGTCAATTTGAGCGATGCTAGAGCTTGGCTTTGCCCCACCCTCACGTCCGTTTGATCCATATACACTCTCATCGGTCGATAGACCAGAAATGAGAGTTGCCGAAATAAGTCCTAACGCAACAAGATTAACTACTGTGGCTTGCATACGCGATAAAGTCGGGTGTGCCATTCAATTCCTCCCTGAATATGTCATTACTGTAAAATATTTTGGAATAAGGTCAAACACCTTAATATTTTGATCACAAATAATTTTCATAAATAATCTTGTGCTAATTCTCATAAATAATCTTGTGCGAAGAGAATGCTGTATTAGTATGAAATAAGGGGAGATTATTAAAAATGAATTTATCAGATATGAATGACAAACACATCACGATCATCGGAAGTGGATTTGCAGGCCTTTGCATGGCAACTCAATTGATCCGTCATGGGCATAAAAACTTTCAAATTATTGAGAAAATGGATGATTTAGGTGGCACGTGGCGCGACAATACCTATCCTGGCTGCGCCTGTGATGTACCCTCACACCTTTATTCTTTCTCATTTGAAACGCGATCCGAATGGAGCACGACCTTTCCAACCCGCGACGAGATCTTCGCATATATATCCAGTATTGGGATTAAATACGGTCTTTATGACAAAACAAGATTTAATTCAGAGATAACATCTGCCCGTTTTAACGAAAACACCAATAAATGGATATTAACCGACCAGAATGGCGTTACATCTGAAACTGACATTATCGTCTCCGGGCTTGGTCAGTTAAACCGACCAAAAATCCCAACCATTGCAGGTCATGATAGTTTTACCGGACCTATTTTTCACTCGGCCCGCTGGGAGCACCAGCATGAGTTTGAGGGAAAACGCATTGGCATTATTGGTAATGGCCCTTCAGCCGCTCAATTTATTCCAGAAATAGCAAAAATTTCTGAGCAAATGACAGTTTTTCAACGCTCTCCTTGTCACGTTGTTCCGCGCAATGACAAACCCTATTCCGCATTACAAAAGTTCTTATTTAAATATGTTCCGGGTTTACGACGGTTTTATCGCGGTCTCATTTTTTGGTCTCTCGAAGTTAGCTTCTTATCCTTTAATGAAAACAAGAAACCGCCATTCCTAGTCAGGCTTTTATCTCTATCAGGCTCATTAGAAGACAGAATTAATGAGCAATTTGACACCCAAGTCAAAGACCCCAAAATGCGTGAAATTTTAAAACCTGATTACACTATTGGGTGCAAACGTGTGGTGATCTCAGATGAATATTACCCGGCTCTCCTGCGCGACAATGTTCATGTTGAAACCAAACATATTGATCAAATTACTGCCAATGGTATTCGCACAAAGGATGGCAAAGAACATAAGTTTGATATCATCATTTATGGTACCGGCTTTGAAAGCACAGATTTTCTTGCTCCGATGGAGATTGAAGGGCGCAACAAACAGTCGCTCAATACGGCATGGCGTGATGGCGCAGAGGCTTACCTTGGCATAACGCTTCCTGATTTCCCTAATCTGTTTATCCTATATGGACCAAACACAAATCTGGGAACGAATTCGATCATTTTCATGATTGAATCACAAGTAAACTATGTGCTCGGAGCAATTGCGGCGCTTGGCAATAAAAAAGCGGCGACATTGGAAATCAAAAAATCAAGCATGGCGGGGTTTGCAGACTACCTCAAAGCGCGCCTAAGCACATCTGTTTGGGCACGTGATTGCGATAGCTGGTACAAAAATGAATCTGGTAAGATCACCAATAACTGGCCAGACTTCCCTCATGAATATAACGAGAAAACAGCTAAATTCGATGATGAGGCTTATCATTTTGAAACTGGGAAGGCGTCCCCCGCCGCCGTCGCTGGAGAGTAAAATCATGAGAAAAGATTTGCCAGACGTCCTTTTAAAATGGCACGACATGATGGACCGCAATGACATGTCCGCTCTTGGCGATATACTTGCAAAAGACGCGGTGTTTCACTCACCTGTTGTGCATACGCCACAAAAAGGCCGTGAACTTGTTTTGCTATATCTACACGCCGCAAGTGACGTGTTTAAGAATACAAGTTTTGAATATAAGAAAGAGATTGTTGATGGTCATCATGCTGTCTTAGAATTTGCATGCGAAATGAACGGGATCCATGTCAACGGTATTGACATGATCACCTGGAACGACGATGGCCTTATTACTGATTTTAAGGTTATGGTTCGTCCGCTTAAAGCTATTAACATGCTGTGGGCGCAAATGGGCGAAATGCTTGAGAAAAAGAAACAAGCCTAAACACGCTTTACACAAAAAGGACCAACCTGAATGACAACTCTGATTGAAGGCATAGATATTTGCCTGACGCGGCAAGAGCGTACCATATTGTCCAATGTCTCCTTAAAAATAGACAGCGGTGACTTTATAACGCTTATTGGCCCAAATGGCGCCGGCAAATCAATGTTGCTTAAAACACTGCTTGGGTTGATCAAGCCTGATAGTGGGCGCGTGATCCGCAAAGACGGTCTGCGCATTGGCTTTGTGCCGGAAAGTCTTAATATAGACCCTACACTTCCTCTTAGCGTGAAACGGTTCTTAACCTTAAATGCAAATAAAGACGAACTCGACGATGAGATTATCGCCGAAACAAATATTACGGACTTACTCGATCGTCAAATGACAAACCTTTCCGGGGGCGAACGACAACGTGTACTACTCGCACGCGCGCTTCACGCACATCCAGAAATTCTCATTCTTGATGAGCCAGCTCAGAATCTCGATATGAGCGGGCAGTTAAATTTATATGCACTTATGGAGAAAATTTTCGAACTCCGCAAAATTGCCATTTTGATGGTTTCGCATGACTTACATTTGGTCATGAGCTCAACCCAAAAAGTGGTTTGCCTATATGAGCATATTTGTTGCTCAGGCGAACCTCAAGCGGTGGCAAAAGATCCGGAATTTATCTCTTTGTTTGGTCAGGACATGGCGCGCCTTCTCTCTGTTTACCCGCATGCGCATGATCACAGCCATGATCACGATCATGAGCACGACCACAATCATAATGTCGCCAAACAAAATGAGCATCATCATGGATAATTTTCTGATCGCCATTCTTGCCGGCGCCGCACTGGCATCACTCGCTGCCCCTTTAGGTTGTTTCGTCATTTGGCGGCGTATGGCCTATTTTGGCGACGGCTTATCGCATAGTGCACTTCTAGGCGTTGCCTTCTCAATGGCATTTAACATTGCCTCTGAAATAGCCATCCTTATTGTTGGTATCGGTTTCGCGGCCTTTCTCGTTTTTCTTCAATCCCGACGCATTTTAGCAACAGACACATTACTTGGACTGCTGGCCCATGCAACATTGGCCATCGGTATACTCGCCATGTCACTTCTTGGCGCTGATCATATTGATATGCATGACTATTTGCTTGGAAGTGTCGCAAGTATTACGCCTGACAATGCTATTTACATTATCATAACCTCACTCATCTGCCTTATGGGGCTTATCAAATTATGGCCAGGCCTTTTGCTTATGGTCACAAGTGAAGATCTTGCACAAGCTGAAGGTGTAAATGTGCGCTATCATGAAGCAGCGCTTATGATTGCTATGGCCTTGCTTGTTGCCGCATCCATACAATTGGTGGGTATTTTGTTAATCACCTCACTGCTTATCATTCCCGCTTCATGCGCAAGACTGGTAAGTAAATCACCAGAATCCATGGCTTTGACCGCAGGCTTAATGGGTATGTCTTGTGTGGTCATTGGCATGCTCGTGTCGCGCGAAACATCATTAGACCCTGGGCCAGTCATTGTTGCGATAATGGTTTGCTTGTTTATTGGCCTACTAAGCCTGCGTCTTATTTCTGGAAAGCCAAAAGCTTAACTAACCCCAAAGGGTTAATACATAAGCATGCTCTTGCTGAGCTCAGGCAAAATGATTAGCTAGGGGTAACGCAAATGCGAAGAAAAGACCTGAATATTAAGATAAAGGTCTATCCTCGCAATTAGGTTTCATAAAATTGCATTCAATAAATCTTCGCTTGCTTTTCAGAGTGGGCCATTCACACCCTAACCAATCTGAAATTAATTTATCCAAATTGGCGAAGAATAAGCACGTTCTTGTATTGTAGAAGCAATGTCTTTACGCGGAGCAACGCCAGCGCGAATGGCATCCCATGTTGACCACCGACATGTTGGGTTTTCCAGAACACGCACATAGTAAAATGCTTTTTCATCAGCATTATAAGATGGGTCTTCCCACATGACTTTTAGTTCATTCTCTCCTGTTGGCGCAGATGACTTACACGTTTTGAGGTCGACAGTGGCATTGTTTTCAGGGCAACGATTGGTTTTAAGGTCGACCCCCACACCACCAGCGCAAGCGACATCATAAACTGTTTCTTTCGCTTTGCCCGATGCATCCACCCAGCCTTTAACAACTTGCAATCTTTGTAAGGTCGATGAATATGGATCACGTATGGCCCAAAGAATAAATTTAGGCACTTGTCCATCCTTAAGCATAAGGTCAGACCCCATAGTGACACCCTTTGCATATGCTTGTTTAGATAAATCAGGTGAATTGATCATAGATGCGTCATAGTCTGCGCTTGCAAAGAAACGAAGTTTAATGCGCGGCCCTGTTGTGGCATAGGTCTCCTTACGACGCATCGCATCGAATAAAGCCTCTCGCGTATTCTCTTCAGCCCAAATAGCGGCAAGACCAGAAGCGCTCCATGTTTGAAAATTATTATCTGAGTAGAGGCTTCCATCCTCACGCGGCTTATCAAGAGGAACTGAGCCGCGCAATTTTCCATTGGCATCGATCACACCAACCTTTGACCAATAATTACCTTCAGTGAATGCACCAGCACCAACATGTGTATCTGAAGCCCCAATCAAACCAAATTTAAATGGATTTTCGATACCTTTTTTTTCTAACATCAAGCCATTGAGATAAGCCTCGCGAACATATGAGCCTTGAACATTACTTGGATCCCAAGACCCAATGCGATAGGGCATGGTTTCAAAGTCAGCCCATTCATCATTTGGCGATAAGATTGGATGTGTTTCACTGTCTCCCTTAACTTGCGTTACTTCAACAATAGGCTCATTGCGTATGCGTTGAGTAACATAAGCGGCATCAAAAGGCTGACCGTTGAATGTTTCGGTTTTAAACATCAGCCCATTAGAGCCATTAGAATTATGTGGAATAGCTAAACTATCCATGCCGGCGGCTCTATTTTCGTCCATCCAGTCCCAAAGATCCTCAGGGTTTGCCGAGACCATACGGCTGAATGGAACCTCCGGCGCTTTATCGCCCCTAAAGAAAACATTGCGATGAAGGTTTTGATTTTCAGGTCCCGACGTATACTCATAGGCAATAAATGTTGTGAATTTTCCTGGCTCATAATGTTTGTGAGCCGATTCAATAATATTTGACCATGTAGATTTTACAATCTCCATATCCAACAAATCATCTTCAACTCCTGGCTGGAGCAGCGCAAATATTTTTTGGAACCCAAGCAGGCGATCGCTCGGTGTTTTCGCTTTTCTCAGCTCCAGGGAAATTGGGTGCTTAGAAGCCTCCATTTTAGGGTCATGCATTGCTGGCAACATACCCAAGTAAATAGCATGATCTGTTACGGCTTGAAAATCGAGAGGGCGGTCAAGCTTCATTTCAAAACCTGCAGGGTGCGAAATCGCCTCACCTTTTGCATAACGATATGCTTCATCAGGTCCATTTCGATTGCCAAAAATGTAAGCATCGAAAGATAAGACTGTATGTAAATGCGTTTCGCCAAAATAGACCATACGATCTTCAGGACCCTGCCCATAGGCAAGCTGAGAACCAAAAATCAAACCCGCTAAAGCGCTTATTACTGTCTTAAAATGAAAGTTGAAAGTCATGTTTTCCCCCAATTAGTAATCCTAGAATAATCATGAGCTACATTATAGCAACTCTAATTTAGGAAACCCTTCCAAGCCTGCAGCATCCTATGCCGCAGGAGCACCCGACATGGCCATCAAATGATGAGTAATCAATGCAGCCGTAAAATCGCTATAAGGTTGCCCTTCAAGAGGGGCTAACTCTACAATGTCGAACCCAACACATACCCGGCCAACAAGCGCTGATTTAATCAAGTCAAGGGATTGATAAAAACCCAAACCACCAGGCACAGGCGTTCCCGTTGCTGGCAAAACGGATGGATCGAGGCCATCCAGGTCAAAGGTCACATAAACGTGTTTCGGAAAATCATCTGGCAAAGTAATGGATGAAACATTGTGCCTTACAATATCATGCGCATCATAGCATATCGCACCCGCTGCCCGACGCCCGGCTTCTTCTTCACGTGCCAAAGCCCGCACACCAAGAGAGCAGATCGGCAAACCTTCCTCAGCCAACAAATGCATAACGCTTGCATGGCTATGCTTGTGGCCTTGGTATGAAACACGAAAATCTGCATGGGCGTCGATCTGCACGATACCAATAGGTACATCAAGAGCGTCCACCACACCCATAACAGCACCATAGGATAAACTATGCTCTCCACCTAAAGTAACAGGCACTTGACCATTGGCGGCAATATTTTGAGTACGCAAGCGTAAATTATGGATAACACTCTCAATAGGGTCATCACAATTTATGGGATCTTGTGTAAAAATACCGGCACGACAAGGTTCCATATTATCAACAATGCGCTCTAGTTGGTGCGAGGCTGCAATAATCGAGGCAGGGCCTTTCGCCGCCCCAGTACCATAAGACACTGTTTTCTCAAGGCCACATGGCACAACAATGTAACGCGCAGTGTCTTGATTGTTTTCCTCAACAGATAACTCTTCGCCCAAAAATTGATTTTCCATTACAAATTTCTCACTCACCACGATCTTACGATAAACGCCCTTCAAAATCGGAATAGTCAAACCTTTTGACAATACGTAACGCGTCTGTTTCGCTATTCCAAATGGCAATTGATGGCAAAACAACACCGTTAAACGTGGTGGTCTTAACCATTGAGTAATGTGATTGATCTAAAAAGGCTAAGCGGTCACCAATCTCTGGGCGTTTTGGAAATCGATAAGTGCCAATCATATCGCCAGCT